>NZ_JBPFDE010000011.1:0-169088 GCF_051025595.1 Pantoea phyllosphaerae | reverse complement strand
GTGCATCCGGGAGGATTCGAACCTCCGACCGCTCGGTTCGTAGCCGAGTACTCTATCCAGCTGAGCTACGGATGCATAGATAATTCTTGTACAACGCAGGGTGCTAACAACTCACCGAGAAAGGAACGACTCTTTCACTTACTTTTTATTCCGCATCTTTAAAAGATGGTGCATCCGGGAGGATGACTCGGCTTTCGCCTCGCCCTGCGGGCCGTTGCTAATACAACGTTCTCCTCCCTCACACTGCCTGGCGATATTTCATGCCATGTCAGTTCGGGGCACTCTTTCCATATCCGAAGATATGGTGCATCCGGGAGGATTCGAACCTCCGACCGCTCGGTTCGTAGCCGAGTACTCTATCCAGCTGAGCTACGGATGCATCGGAAAATGGCGGTGAGGCGGGGATTCGAACCCCGGATGCAGCTTTTGACCGCATACTCCCTTAGCAGGGGAGCGCCTTCAGCCTCTCGGCCACCTCACCTTACGCGTTCTTCCGAACTGTGCGTCTGAACGTTGTATCTGCTCATCGGCACTGCGTGGCGCACATATTACTTTCCCGCACTTATAAGTCAAACAATTTTTCCCACCGCCCGATCGTTTGCACAAATGACGCTCAATTGGCCTAATTTGCCGACAAAAAGAGTGAATTATCAACAGTGAAAGCGAGCAATTAGCAAAATAATCAGAAAGACGGAGCGGGAGGAAAACAAGACGAAGCGGGAAGAAAAGAGGCGTGAAGCGTAAAAGCGGTCGCGCCTCGCAGCATCCTGCGAGGCGCTGAATCCGTTAGTAACTCGTTTGCTGAGTTTTTTCGGCCTGAATGCGCTGATAAATCTCTTCGCGATGCACTGAGACCTCTTTTGGCGCGTTCACACCAATACGAACCTGGTTACCTTTCACACCCAGCACCGTTACAGTCACCTCATCGCCAATCATGAGGGTTTCACCAACTCGACGAGTTAGAATAAGCATTCTTTGCTCCTTGAAAGATTAAAAGAGTCGGGCTCTGTTTGGGCTCCCGGCATTATCCATCATTTAACGCTGAACATTGACTATGACAAATACATCAATGTACGTCGCTACGCCAATACATTCTGCTGATAGTTAGTTTAGCCGAAATACACTACATCGACCTGACTTTGTCATTACCTGATGTACATCGTATTAAAAAGCGCCGGAACCTCAGGCCCTGGCGCTTTTCACGATGCATTGTTCTATTTCGTTACAGGCGGCTCTTAACCCAGCTTTCGACACCCGCCAGCGCGCCTTTCAGCGCCTGGGCATCGGTGCCGCCAGCCTGCGCCATATCGGGGCGTCCGCCGCCTTTGCCGCCAACCTGCTGCGCCAGCTCACCCACCAGTTCACCCGCTTTTACGCGGTCAGTAAGATCTTTGGTTACGCCTGCAATTAACGATACTTTTCCTTCTGCTACGGTCGCCAGCACAATCACCGCCGAGCCCAGCTGATTTTTCAGATCGTCTACCATGGTGCGCAACATTTTCGGCTCTACGTTGCCCAGTTCGCTAACCAGTAGCTTCACGCCTTGAACGTCAAGCGCTTTGCTGCTCAAAGAAGCGCTCTCAAGCGCAGCCTGCTGATCGCGCAGCTGCTGCAGCTCTTTCTCCAGCGAACGCACGTGATCGACCAGTCCGCGCACCTTGTCGTTCAGATTGCTACTGTTGGCTTTCACCAACTGCGCAATTTCGTTCAGCTGACTGCTCTGCGCATAAACCTGCGCCAGCGCACCCTCGCCGGTAACAGCTTCGATACGGCGTACGCCTGCTGCCGTGCCGGACTCGCTTAAGATACGGAACAAGCCAATATCGCCGGTGCGCGCAGCGTGAGTACCGCCGCACAGTTCAATGGAGAAATCGCCCATGGTCAGGACGCGCACGCGCTGATCGTACTTCTCACCGAACAGCGCCATCGCGCCCTTGCCTTTCGCCGCGTCAATATCCATCACTTCGGTTTCAACCGGCAGGTTGCGGCGGATCTGCGCGTTAACGATCTCTTCGACCCGATGAAGCTCCTGCGGCTTTATCGCTTCAAAATGCGAGAAGTCGAAACGCAGGTACTTATCATTGACCAGCGATCCTTTCTGCGCCACGTGCTCGCCGAGAACTTCACGCAGCGCCGCGTGCAGCAGATGCGTTGCAGAGTGGTTCAGACGAATGCGCGCGCGACGTGCTTCATCAACCTGCGCCTCAACGCGATCGTTGATACGCAGATGACCAGCCGTCAGCTTACCGATATGGCCAATAGCCTGACCATATTTTTGTGTATCCTGGACGCTAAATTCAGCATTCTTCCCTTTCAGCAGGCCTGTATCGCCGACCTGGCCACCAGACTCACCATAAAATGGCGTTTCATCCAGCACCACGACAGCCTCCTGACCTGCGGCCACTTCTTCGACCGCGACGCCGTCAACGTAGATTGCCTTCACGCTTGCTGTCAGATCGAGCTGGTCGTAGCCTTTAAAGGCGGAAGCCGCATCGATGCTGATGACATTGCTGTAATCAGCGCCGAAACCGCTGGCTTCGCGCGCGCGCTGGCGCTGCTGCTCCATCGCTTTTTCAAAACCGGCTTCGTCAATTTTCAGGTTACGCTCGCGGCAGACGTCGGCCGTAAGATCGGCCGGAAAGCCGAAGGTATCGTACAAACGGAAAACGGTTTCGCCGTCAAGCGTATCGCCCTGCAGTTTGGCCAGCTCCTCGTCCAGCAGCGCCAGACCGCGCTCCAGGGTTTTCGCGAACTGCTCTTCTTCCGTCTTGAGTACCGTTTCCACCTGGCTCTGCTGACGTTTAAGATCGTCGCCCGCAGCGCCCATCACCTCGACCAACGGGGCGACAAGCTTGTAGAAGAACGCCTCTTTCGCACCCAGCATATTGCCGTGGCGCACCGCACGACGAATGATGCGGCGCAGGACGTAGCCGCGGTTTTCGTTCGACGGAATAACGCCGTCAGCAATGAGAAACGCGCAGGAGCGAATATGGTCGGCGATAACACGCAGCGACTTGTTAGTGAGATCGGTCGCGCCGGTGACGTTAGCTACCGCTTTGATCAGGTTGGCGAACAGATCGATTTCATAGTTGGAATTAACGTGCTGCAGCACGGCGGAGATACGCTCCAGACCCATGCCGGTATCAACCGACGGCTTCGGCAGCGGCAGCATAGTACCGTCCGGCTGACGATTGAACTGCATAAAGACGATATTCCAGATCTCGATATAGCGATCGCCATCTTCTTCCGGACTACCTGGCGGTCCGCCCCAGATATGATCGCCATGATCGTAGAAAATTTCGCTGCACGGCCCGCAGGGACCGGTATCGCCCATCTGCCAGAAGTTGTCAGAGGCGTAGGCGCTGCCTTTGTTGTCGCCGATGCGAATAATGCGCTCGCGCGGCACGCCAATATCGTTGGCCCAGATGTCGTAGGCTTCGTCATCGGTTTCATAAACGGTGACCCATAGACGCTCTTTCGGCAGAGCGAACCAGGTTTCTCCCGTCAGCAGTTCCCAGGCATAAGCAATCGCCTCTTTCTTGAAGTAGTCGCCGAAGCTGAAGTTGCCCAGCATTTCAAAGAAGGTGTGGTGACGTGCGGTATAACCGACGTTTTCCAGATCGTTGTGCTTGCCGCCTGCACGCACGCAGCGCTGCGACGTGGTCGCACGCGAATAGTTGCGCTTATCCTGCCCAAGGAAAACGTCCTTGAACTGAACCATACCGGCGTTAGTAAACAGCAGCGTCGGGTCGTTATTCGGTACGAGGGAGCTGCTGGCTACAACCTGATGTCCCTTGCTATGGAAAAAGTCGAGAAACGCTTGACGGATCTCAGCAGTGCTCTTGCTCATATATATCCTGGAATCACGCTAACGAAAGTTCCGTCCGGTCAGACAAGCCGCATCCGCGCAGTTGTCCGTTCAGGGGAACAAAAAGTGGGAATAAGATAAATTTTCTTCACAGGGAAGTAAAACCCCGCGCAGCTTTCAGTCATCAAAATTTCTGAAAACGGACTGAATATCCTCCATGAAAAAGCCTTTTGCCTGCAAAAAGCGCTGAACTTTAGCTTTTGCCTTCCATTCTGTGGGCAAGGGAAGGCCGAATTTGCGCTCCGCCAGCTGCGCGGCGCAGGCGCTCCAGTCAATCTCACAGGCTTCCATCGCTATGTCGATTTCCGGCCGTGCGATGCCTTTTTGTCCCAGCTCCAGCCGGATGCGCTGTGGACCGTACCCTTTGCGGCTGCGGCTCTGGATAAAGCGCTCAGTAAAGCGCGCCTCATCAAGCCAGCCGTTTTCCTGGCACCAGCCGATGACTTTATCCAGCTGCGCATCGGTGATGATCTCAGGATCGTTCTGCTGGATAAATGCCGCTCGCTGCACTGACTGCTGCAGCTTTTTACGCAGCTCAGCCTCGCTGTGATCGCGCTGCGCCAGAATGCGCATGGCGCGGTCGAGCAGTCGCGGAAAAGCGATTTCCTTAGGTTGCGGTTGTTCAGTCATAGCGGTCACCTTGCTCAATCAGAAGGGGATTATGGCGGCAGAACGAGGGGGAAGAAAAGAGAGGGTCGTTAAAACGAAAAACGGGAGTGGATTGCCCACTCCCGCTGCAGGATTAGAAATCTTCGTTCGTCTCGCTGGCTGCATCTTCCAGCGCGCCTGCTGGCGCATTACCGGCGTCTGCTTCGGCGTTCGCGCTGTTCAGGAGCATCTCACGCAGTTTAACGTCCAGCTCGTTGGCAATCGCCGGGTTTTCCTTAAGGAAATTGGTGGCGTTCGCTTTACCCTGGCCAATCTTGTCGCCGTTATAGCTATACCAGGCGCCCGCTTTTTCCACCAGCTTGTACTTCACACCCAGGTCGACCAGCTCGCCGAAGGTGTTGATGCCTTCGCCGTACATGATCTGGAACTCTGCCTGCTTAAACGGTGCAGCGATTTTATTTTTCACGACTTTAACGCGGGTTTCGCTGCCGACCACTTCGTCGCCCTCTTTGATCGCGCCGATACGACGGATATCAAGACGAACAGAAGCGTAGAACTTCAGCGCGTTACCACCGGTAGTGGTTTCTGGGTTACCGAACATCACGCCGATCTTCATACGGATCTGGTTAATGAAGATCAGCAGCGTGTTGGACTGCTTCAGGTTACCCGCCAGCTTACGCATCGCCTGGCTCATCATACGCGCCGCAAGGCCCATGTGAGAGTCGCCGATCTCGCCTTCGATTTCCGCTTTCGGCGTCAGCGCCGCAACGGAGTCGACAATGATAACGTCTACTGCGCCTGAACGCGCCAGCGCGTCACAGATCTCCAGCGCCTGCTCGCCGGTGTCTGGCTGAGAACAGAGCAGATTGTCGATATCTACGCCGAGCTTCTTGGCATAAACCGGATCGAGCGCGTGTTCAGCATCGATAAAGGCACAGGTTTTACCTTTGCGCTGTGCTGAAGCGATAACCTGCAGCGTCAGGGTCGTTTTACCAGAAGATTCCGGACCATAGATTTCAACCATACGGCCCATCGGCAAACCGCCGGCGCCCAGCGCGATATCCAGAGAAAGCGAACCGGTAGAAATGGTTTCCACGTCCATTGAGCGATCTTCACCCAGACGCATGATGGAGCCTTTACCGAATTGCTTCTCAATCTGGCCCAGCGCAGCAGCTAAAGCCTTCTGTTTGTTTTCGTCAATTGCCATTTCTACTCCTGACTCATACGGGGGTAAGCACGCTACAAATGCCTGCTCGCTTTCTGTTGCTGCTAATTATACTGTATAGTCATACAGTATCAAGCTTAATTTGCCAAAAAATCGTCCTGTAATGTCTGCAAAGCGAAGGCCACAGACTGACGACGTACTGCTTCGCGATCCCCTTGAAATTGCTGGCGTTTCGCAAGTACTTTTCCGCCTGGCGCCGCGAAGCCGAACCATACGGTACCGACCGGTTTTTCCGCGCTGCCGCCGTCCGGTCCGGCGATGCCGCTGACCGATAGCGCATAGTCCGCCTGCGCAGCACGCTGCGCGCCCTGCGCCATCTCGCGCACCACCACTTCGCTCACCGCGCCGTGCTGGGCAAGCGAAGCCGCAGCAACCCCCACCAGCTCCTGTTTGGCCTCATTGCTGTAGGTGACAAAACCGCGTTCAAACCAGGCGGAGCTGCCGCTGATGTCGGTAAACACTTTGGCGATCCAGCCGCCCGTACAGGACTCGGCGCAGGTTACCGTCGCCCTTGCCGCCTTAAGACGATCGCCTATTGCCGCGCTTAAGCGCTGCAGTTCCATATCATTCATCGCCACTTATCCTTTTAGCCCGGTTAAGAGAACATGGTGCAGAAGCGGGATATTTTCAACCCGTCTCGCGCATCCCCCTGCCCGCTTTGCGCATTGCCTCTCAGCGCGCGCTCCCCTTTTTCACCGCTACGATAAAAAGACGCGGAAAGGCGAGCAAAACGCGGCCGTCGGCGCGCGGCGGATAGGCCAGCTGCAACGCCTGATGATACTGCTCCAGAAAGCGCGGCTGCTCGTCAGGTTCAAGCGCGTTGAGAAACGGCCGCAAACCGGTCGCTTTTAGCCAGTTTATAATCGCCTGCACGTCGGGCATCACGTGATAATAGGTGGTGCGCCAGAGATCCACCTCGCAGCCCGCCTGGGTTAGCAGATCGTAGTAGTGCTCGCTGGTGAGCGGTTTTTTCCGCTCAACGTCGCCGATGCGCTGACGCCAGGGATCGCAGGCCGCAATTTCGCGCATCGAACGATGCGACGGTTCCTGCAGATTATCCGGCATCTGAATCGCCAGCGCGCCGCCGCTGTCGAGCTGGTTTGTCAGATGGGGCAACAGGCTGTCATGCGCGTCAAGCCACTGCAGCGAGGCGTTAGCGTAAATCACCTGTTGCGGTTCCGCAGCGCGCCAGCGTCGAATATCCTCCTTGAGGAAAGTGCAGCGCGGCAGCCGTTCGCGCGCCTGCGCCAGCATCGCTTCGGAACTGTCCAGCCCGATAATCCGCGCGTCGGGCCAGGCATGAGCCAGCAGCTCGGTGCTGTTGCCCGGTCCACAGCCTAAATCCGTAGCGAAACGCACGTCGGTAACGGGAATGCGCGCCAGCAGCTCTTGCGCAGGCCGCGTCCTTTCTGATTCAAACTGACGATAGAGTTGAGGGTTCCAGTCTTGCATCTTGAGCCTCTGTGTAGGTGAGTCTGAACGCGCTGTGAAGCGGAAAAATGCGATGCGCTGCCCAATTCTTTGCGCTGCGCTGGCAGAGCGTCACGCCGCGCATTAGGTTAAAACAGTGTTTCATTTTTTCACCTTCAGGAGCGTTTATGATCTCGCAATCCGCTTTTTCCGGCGTGTGGTGCCCTTCCGTTACGCCTTTTACGCCACGAGGAGAGCCCGATATTGACGCGCTGGGTCGCCACTTTAACCGGCTAAACGCGTCAGGCATTAATACCTTACTGCTGATGGGCAGCATTGGCGAATTTGCCTCGCTGACGCAGCAGGAGCGACTGTTGTTGATTCGCGAGGCGCGGCAGCTCTCGCCGCTCAGCATGGTCGCCAATATCTCCAGCACCTGCGTGCCGGATATGCTGGCGCTGGCCGAGGCCGCCTGGAAAAACGACTTCGACGCGGTGATGGTGCTGCCGCCCTACTACTACGGCCAGACGCCGCGTCAGTTGCTCAGCTACTTTCGTGCGCTGGATAAGCAGATTGGTGGCAAATGGTTCGCCTATAATTTCCCGGCGCGCACCGGCTGCGATTTGACGCCGACGCTGATCAGCGAGCTGGCGGCCGAACTGCCTAATTTTATTGGCATAAAAGATACGGTCGACTGCCTGTCGCACAATCGCGCGCTGATCGAAGAGACGAAAAAGGTACGCGACGATTTCGCCGTGCTCTCCGGCTACGACGAATATCTGGTGCCGAATCTGCTGGCAGGCGGCTCAGGCGTGATTTCAGGTCTGAATAACATTGTGCCGGAATTGTTCGCCGCAGCGATGCAGGCGTGGCGCGATCAGGATCTGGCAGCGCTGACGCTTATTCAGCAGCGCATCGGCAAGATGATGGCGATTTACGCCATTGGAGAGGATTTTGTCACCACCATCAAAACTGCGGTATCGCGCCGGTTCGATTCGATGACCAGCCAGTCGCGCAACTATGAAGGTGCGCTGAGCGCTGAGCAGTGCGAGGCGCTCGACCGGCTGTTTGACTAAGACACTGAGGCGGGCGCGATGCGCCCGCCAGCGTTATCCGCGCTTCACAAACTCCGATTTCAGCTTCATCGGGCCGAAACCGTCGATCTTGCAGTCGATGTTATGATCGCCCTCAACCAGACGGATCCCTTTTACGCGAGTACCGATCTTCAGCGTGGAAGAGCTGCCCTTCACTTTAAGATCTTTAATCACGGTCACCGTATCGCCATCCTCCAGCAGATTGCCGTTGGCGTCGCGCACCACAAGACGATCCGCAGTGCTTTCGCCTTCGCCCGGCGACCAGATATGACCGCAGGCGGGACAGTTGAGGTTGTCGCCATCCTGCCAGCTGTAATCAGCCTGACAAAGGGGACATGCGGGAAGTGATTGCATAACAGCTCCTGAAACAACAGATATGATGACGCCAGAGGGGCGCCATCATATACCCGCACTATTGGTAAGGGCAACTATCAGAACATCGCGCCGCTGCGCGCTTTGCTAACCGCCTCACCCAGCTGCCATACCGCCATCGCGTAGTGGGTGCTGTGGTTATAGCGGGTAATGACGTAGAAGTTAGGCAACCCGTACCAGTATTGATAGCTGGTACCCATATCCAGTCGCAGCAGGCTGACCTGGTTATTGCCGTCGAGCGACCCCTGCGGAGAGAGGCCGGATGCCGCCAGCATCTGCGGTGTATAGCTGGTTTTGAAGCCATTCTCCAGCAGCGGTGCCTGGCCGCTGGCGGGAACGGCAACGCCCTCTCCGCTGCGCCAGCCGTGCTCTTTGAAGTAGTGGGCGACGCTGCCGATAGCGTCGACCGGATCCCACAGATTGACGTGGCCGTCGCCGTTGAAATCTACCGCATACTGCTGGTAGGAAGAGGGCATAAACTGACCGTAGCCCATCGCGCCGGCGAACGATCCCTTGAGATCCAGCGGATCGTCCTCTTCGTTGCGCGCCATCAGCAGGAAGGTTTCCAGCTCGCTACTGAAGTAGCTGGCGCGGCGCGGATAGTTAAACGACAGCGTGGCGAGCGCGTCGAGAATGCGCGTTTTCCCCATAACGCGCCCCCAGCGCGTCTCAACGCCGATAATGCCGACGATAATCTCCGGCGGCACGCCGTAGACCTGCTGGGCGCGCGTTAAGGCGTCCTGATACTGGTTCCAGAAGGCGACGCCGTTCTGCACGTTGTCCGGCGTAATGAACTGTTTGCGATAGCGGATCCAGGCGCCGTTAGGCCCGGCGGGAGGCGTATAGGCGGGCGCCTGACGATCCATCAGGCGCAGCACATAGTCCAGCCGTTTCGCCTGGCCGATAACCGCGTGCAGCTGCTGGCGGTCAAAACCGTGCTTCTCCACCATCTGATCGATGAACTTTTCGGCGGCCGGATTACCGGCAAAGTCGCCGAGCACAGGCTGAACGGCGTGGGACTGTTCCAGCAGAAAGCCCCCTTTCGGCGCCGCCAGGGTAGCAGCCTGCGGCGCGGATTCAGGTTTACTGCTGCAGGCGGCAAGTAAGGCAACAAGCGGAAGCAAGATGATCTTAAAACGCATTTGATATCCATAAGCATGCAGTGAAGGTAACGAATTATGGTAAACATTCACTCGCAGAATAGACAGGGCGAAACGCAAAAATAGCGCCAGCGCATAGCTGTGAACCGGCGCAGGAAGCGCGGCAAACCATTGCGCTATTTCAGCCTCATCCTGCGGCACGGGACGCAAGCCTCACGGAAAACCGCAGGTCAGGCTGTACGCCGATAGCGATAAGGATAGAGTGCGTTCAGACCCTGGCGGTTAAGCCGGTTACTCAAAGCCGGCGCATCAAGGAAGAGGAACCGAAACTGATGAGCTATGACCTTTTATGCTGGCTGCTGCTGGCCGCCGCCGCACTCTGCGTCGGCAGCTTTCTAAACGTGGTGATCTATCGCCTGCCGCTGATGGTGCTGCAGCCGCAGCCGGGATTCTCACTGCTGCTGCCTCGATCGCACTGTCCGCGCTGCAAAACACCGATACGCGCAGGTGACTGCCTTCCCCTGCTTGGCTGGCTGCGGCTGCGCGGCCGCTGCCGCTACTGCTGCCACCCCATTTCATGGCGTTACCCGGCGATCGAGCTTGCCGCGCTGGCGATAAGCCTGCTGCTTGCCTGGCAACTGCCGTGGAACGGTGTGCTGCTGGCGGCGCTGGTGGTAAGCGGCTTTTTGCTGACGTTATCGCTGATCGACCTGCGCGTCCAGCTGCTGCCCGATGCGCTGACCCTGCCCCTGCTCTGGCTCGGGCTGCTGTTTCACGCCTGGGGCGTTCTCCCGCGTAGCAGCCCGGTAGAGGCGATCCTTGGCGCCGCCAGCGGCTATCTGCTGTTCCGGCTGCTGGCCTGGACCTGGCGCTTGTTCCGCCATCGGGAGGCGCTGGGCGGCGGCGACACCCTGCTGCTGGCGGCACTCGGCGCCTGGCTGGGCTGGCAGTCGCTCCCCCTGCTGCTGCTGATCGCCTCCTGCGCCGGTTTAAGCGCCGCGCTGCTGGCGCGCCTGTGGATGCAGCGTCCGCTGCATCTTCCCTTGCCTTTCGGCCCCTGTCTGGCGCTGGCGGGCGAAGCGCTGCTGCTGGATCGGCTGGTGTCCTGCTACGGCTAAGCGCTTTTTGCGTAGCGTCTCGCACGGGTTCGCCATCAGACAGGGTTCCGTTAGGCTTTTAGCGCGCAGCCTGATAACGTCATGCGCATTAACCCAGGTTTTCGCCCGACGCGGGTGGCGCTCGCCTTATCCGCCCGGTCCAGAGCGCCTTTATCCTGGCGGTGAAAAAGCGGCAGCCTTGATGTTCAGCAGGCAACTTTTCATAATGGCTTTCAGACGCCGCTTATCTCACAGCCATGACCGCATTTTCCGGGCATCCTCTCTGTTTTTCGAATGGATTGATCCCGATACATACGCCAGATCGTGCAGTCCGATGCAAGGCTTGCCCAATAACCGAATGATTTAAGAGCACATTATTTATGAACAAATCAGTCGATAAGGACATCACCGCTCATACGCCCATGATGCAGCAGTATCTGCGTCTCAAGGCTGAACATCCTGACATTCTGCTGTTTTACCGCATGGGCGACTTTTACGAGCTCTTCTATGACGACGCGAAACGCGCCTCGCAGCTGCTGGAGATCTCGCTAACCAAACGCGGCGCTTCGGCGGGCGAACCGATCCCGATGGCGGGCGTGCCCTACCATGCGGTAGAGAGCTATCTGGCTAAGCTGGTGCAGCTGGGCGAGTCAGTGGCAATTTGCGAGCAAATCGGCGATCCGGCGCTGAGCAAGGGGCCGGTTGAACGCAAGGTGGTACGCATCGTCACTCCGGGTACCATCAGCGACGAAGCGCTGCTGCAGGAGCGCCACGACAACCTGCTGGCCGCCATCGTGCAGAGCCCCCAGGGGTTCGGCTACGCCACGCTCGATATCAGCTCCGGCCGTTTTCGCCTGAGCGAACCGGCGGACGCCGAAACCATGGCGGCCGAACTGCAGCGCACCAATCCCGCCGAACTGCTCTATCCAGAAGATCTGCAGGCGATGTCGCTGATTGATCAGCGTCGCGGCCTGCGCCGTCGTCCGCTGTGGGAGTTTGAGATCGCGACCGCGCGTCAGCAGTTAAATATGCAGTTCGGCACCCGCGATCTGAATGGATTTGGCGTCGAGCAGGCGCATCAGGCACTGCGCGCCGCAGGCTGCCTGCTGCAGTACGTTAAGGATACGCAGCGCACCAGCCTGCCGCATATCCGCTCGCTCAGCATGGAGCGGCAGCAGGACAGCATCATTATGGACGCCGCGACGCGCCGCAATCTGGAAATTACGCAGAACCTCGCCGGCGGCACGGAGAACACGCTGGCGGCGGTGCTGGACCGCACCGTGACGCCGATGGGCAGCCGCATGCTCAAGCGCTGGCTGCATATGCCGCTGCGCGACGCGCAGACGATCGGTCAGCGCCAGGACGCCATCGCCGAGCTTCAGCCGCTGAGCGATACGCTGCAGCCGGTGCTGCGCCAGGTAGGCGACCTGGAGCGTATTCTGGCGCGTCTGGCGCTGCGTACCGCGCGTCCGCGCGATTTAGCCCGCATGCGTCACGCTTTTCAGCAGCTGCCGGAGCTGAACGCCCTGCTGGCCAGCGTCGAATCGACGGCGCTGATCCGTCTGCGCGCGCAGATGGGCGAGTTCACCGAGCTGCGCGAGCTGCTTGAGGCGGCGATTATCGAAGCGCCGCCGGTGCTGATCCGCGACGGTGGCGTTATCGCAGCGGGCTACAACGCGGAGCTGGATGAATGGCGCGCGCTGGCGGACGGCGCCACCGACTATCTGGACAGACTGGAGATCCGCGAGCGCGAAAAGCTCGGCCTCGATACGCTCAAGGTTGGCTACAACGCGATCCATGGCTACTACATTCAGGTCAGCCGCGGCCAGAGCGATCATGTGCCGATCCACTACGTACGCCGCCAGACGTTGAAAAACGCCGAGCGCTATATCATTCCTGAGCTGAAGGAGTACGAGGATAAGGTGCTGACCTCGAAGGGCAAGGCGCTGGCGCTGGAGAAAAGCCTTTACGAGTCGCTGTTCGACCAGCTGCTGCCGCATCTGGAAGCGCTGCAGCTCAGCGCCGCCGCGCTCGCCGAGCTGGATGTGCTGAGCAACCTGGCGGAACGCGCCTGGACGCTGAACTACTGCCGCCCGACGCTACAGGAAAAACCCGGCATTAAAATTACCGGCGGCCGCCATCCGGTGGTTGAGCAGGTGCTGAAAGAGCCCTTTATCGCCAACCCGCTGTCGCTAACGCCGCAGCGCCGTATGCTGATTATCACCGGCCCCAATATGGGCGGTAAAAGCACCTACATGCGTCAGGCGGCGCTGATCGCCCTGATGACCTGGATTGGCAGCTTTGTGCCGGCGGAAGAGGCGGTGACCGGCCCGCTGGATCGTATTTTTACCCGTATCGGCGCGGCAGACGATCTTGCCTCAGGCCGTTCGACCTTTATGGTGGAGATGACGGAAACCGCCAATATCTTACACAACGCCACCGAAAACAGCCTGGTGCTGATGGATGAAATCGGGCGCGGCACCTCGACCTATGACGGCCTGTCGCTGGCCTGGGCCTGCGCAGAGAGCCTGGCGAACCGCATCAAGGCGATGACGCTGTTCGCCACCCACTATTTCGAGCTGACTACGCTGCCGGAAAAAATGGAGGGCGTGTTCAACGTCCATCTGGACGCGGTCGAACACGGTGACACCATCGCCTTTATGCACAGCGTGCAGGAAGGGGCCGCCAGCAAAAGCTACGGTCTGGCCGTTGCGGCGCTGGCGGGGGTGCCGAAAGAGGTGATCAAGCGCGCCCGCAATAAGCTCAAGGAGCTGGAGACGCTATCGAATCATTCAGCCTCTTCAACCATCGACGGATCGCAGCTGCCCCTGCTGGTGGAAGAGAGTTCGCCAGCCGTCGAAGCGCTTGAAGCGCTGGATCCCGATACCCTGACGCCGCGTCAGGCACTGGAGTGGATTTACCGACTGAAGTCGCTGGTGTAGCGATCCCTGGCGGCAGGCCTTTACGGCCCTGCCGCCACTGCCGCAGCAAAAAAAAAGCGGGGGCCCACGGCCACCGCTTTTTTGTACTTACAACTTGTCAGTTACTCACGAAACAGTGCTTCAATGTTCAGACCCTGTGCCTGCAGGATTTCACGCAGACGACGCAGGCCTTCAACCTGAATCTGGCGTACGCGCTCGCGGGTCAGACCGATTTCGCGGCCCACATCCTCAAGCGTTGCCGCTTCATAGCCTAACAGGCCGAAACGACGCGCCAGCACTTCGCGCTGCTTGGCGTTCAGTTCGAACAGCCACTTAACGATACTCTGCTTCATATCGTCATCCTGCGTGGTGTCTTCCGGACCGTTGTCTTTTTCATCGGCCAGAATGTCCAGCAGCGCTTTTTCGGAGTCTCCGCCTAACGGCGTATCAACCGAGGTGATGCGTTCGTTAAGACGCAGCATACGGCTGACGTCGTCAACGGGCTTATCCAGCTGCTCCGCAATCTCTTCCGCACTCGGCTCATGATCGAGCTTGTGGGAGAGTTCACGCGCGGTGCGCAGATAAACGTTCAGCTCTTTAACAATGTGAATCGGCAGGCGGATGGTACGGGTTTGATTCATAATCGCCCGTTCAATCGTCTGACGAATCCACCAGGTAGCATAGGTTGAGAAACGGAACCCACGTTCTGGGTCAAACTTCTCAACGGCACGGATTAATCCGAGATTGCCCTCTTCAATCAGGTCAAGCAGCGCAAGACCGCGATTGCTGTAGCGGCGGGCAATCTTCACCACCAGTCGTAAGTTACTTTCAATCATGCGGCGACGAGAAGGAATATCGCCTCGTAATGCACGGCGAGCGAAGAACACTTCTTCCTCTGCCGTCAACAACGGAGAATAGCCAATCTCCCCGAGATAGAGCTGCGTCGCATCCAAAACGCGCTGCGTCGCACCCTGTGACAACAACTCTTCTTCCGCTACGTCGTTATCACTGGGTTCGTTTTCAACAAGAGCCTTCTCATCAAAAACCTCAGCTCCGTTCTCCTCGAATTCCGCATCTTCATGTAACTCGTTTACTTTCAGCGTATTCTGGCTCATAAGCGGCTCCTACCCGTGATCCCAGGGCAGAACAGCAGGGTTCTGCCGGTTTATCGCTGCGGCAAATAACGCAACGGGTTTACGGATTTCCCCTTGTAACGAATTTCAAAATGTAATCTAACTGAACTGGTTCCGGTGCTACCCATGGTAGCGATCTTTTGCCCCGCCTTAACTTCCTGTTGTTCCCGGACCAGCATTGTATCGTTGTGGGCGTAGGCACTGAGATAATCATCATTGTGCTTGATGATGATCAGGTTGCCATAACCCCGGAGCGCGTTGCCTGCGTACACTACTCTTCCTGATGCGGTAGCGACGACAGGTTGTCCACGCGAACCAGCGATATCGATTCCTTTGTTCCCCCCTTCAGAGGCGGAGAAGTTATCGATGATCTTCCCATCGGTCGGCCAACGCCAGCTTCCAACCGGCGTCGAACTGTTCGTTGTACTGCTAACCGTGGGCGGTGCGGCAACCACGGGGGGAGCTGTTGTCGTTGCAACATTTGTCCCTCTCGACGGCAACAATTTGCTGCCAGACGAGTTACCCGAATCATCAGAATACGTAATAACTGGTTGCTGTGCAACAGGCGCGGGTTTAATTTGCGGCGCGGTCGGGACGCCGCCCTGCGTTGCGTCGGCGGCAGTGATCGCATTGCCGCCCGTGATCGGCTGGCCGGAGCCGTTGCCAACCTGCAGCGTCTGGCCGACATTCAGGCTGTACGGGGCCTGCACGTTGTTACGCTGCGCCAGATCGCGGAAATCGTTGCCGGTAATCCAGGCGATATAGAACAGCGTGTCGCCACGTTTAACGGTATATGTATCGCCAGCGTAACTACCTTTCGGAATATTCTGATAACTGCGATTGTATACGATGCGGCCGTTTTGCGTCTGCACATTATCATTGCCGCTAATCATTGCACCGCTGCTGGGTGCCGAAGGTACAGTATTGCTAATCATACCTCCCTGGCGTGGCGTCGACGGAACGCCGCCTGACGCGCTAAGCATGCCGCCGCTGCTGCCATTATCTCCAACCTGGCTAATGGGTGCTTGTGTGTTGTCGCCTGAACTACAGCCTGCCAGCCAAAATCCAACCAGAGAAAGCGCCGCAAGGCGGCGTAACTGAAATATTGGGCTTCCCGTGCTCATTGTTCCCCCGTGATGGCAAACCTGAATAACGCTTCTTGCTAACGCACCAGCACAAAGCTCTGTGAGGCGTATTAAAGCCTGCGTATAACGCATGAAAATGGATAGTAACAAGATCAAAAGGATGGTGCTATGAAACAGTTGTGAAGAAATACGTAGGGAAAATCTCAGGCCAAATCACCCTGAACCAGCGGAACGAACCGCACCGGCTCAATAGTTTCCTCCACAATGTCGCCACCCTGGCGGCGCAGACGCTTCAGCACCTGCTGATCCTCCCCCACCGGCAGCACCATAATGCCGCCCTCGTCGAGCTGCGCAATCAGCGCAGTCGGAATTTCGGGTGGCGCGGCGGTGACAATGATGGCGTCGAAAGGACCGCGCGCGGGCCAGCCCTGCCAGCCGTCGCCGTGGCGCGTCGAAACGTTATGCAGGTCGAGCTGTTTGAGGCGGCGTTTTGCCTGCCACTGCAGCCCCTTGATGCGTTCGACGGAGTAAACGTGGTCCACGAGGTGCGCCAGAATAGCGGTCTGATAGCCGGAACCGGTGCCGATCTCCAGCACGCGCGAATGGGGGTGCAGTTCCAGCAGCGCGGTCATGCGCGCCACCATATAGGGCTGCGAAATTGTCTGCCCGGAACCGATGGGCAGCGCCACATTGTCCCAGGCTTTATGCTCGAAGGCTTCGTCGATAAAACGTTCGCGCGGCACCCCCGCGATGGCCCGTAACAGGAGCTCATCGTGGATGCCCTGCTGGCGCAGCTGCGCCAGCAACGCTTCGATACGCCGGTTCACCATACGAGACTGACCTCCGACTTCTCCAGCCAGTCAATCAGCACATCCTGCGCGCCGTGCGCGGTGAGGTCGACATGCAGCGCGGTCACGGAGACGTAGCCCTGATCCACGGCGGCGAAATCGGTATCCGGGCCAGCATCGAACTTTTCACCCGGAGGTCCAATCCAGTAGAGCGTGTTGCCGCGCGGATCCTGCTGCGCGATAACCTGATCGGCGGGGTGACGGCTGCCGCAGCGCGTCACGCGGATGCCTTTAATCTCTTCCAGCGGCAGATCCGGCACGTTGATGTTGAGAATACGCCCGGTGCGCAGCGGTTCGCGCGTCAGCGCCTGCAGCAGCGCGCAGGTGACCGCCGCTGCCGTATCGTAATGCTGATGCCCGTTGAGCGATACCGCCAGCGCGGGCAGGCCGAGATGGCGCCCTTCCATCGCCGCCGCCACGGTGCCTGAGTAGATAACGTCGTCGCCCAGATTGGGGCCGGCGTTGATGCCGGAAACCACAATATCCGGGCGCGGCTGCATCAGCGCGTTGACGCCGAGGTAAACGCAGTCGGTCGGCGTCCCCATCTGCACGGCGATGTCGCCGTTTTCATGGGTAAAGGTGCGCAGCGGCGTCTCCAGCGTCAGGGAGTTAGAGGCGCCGCTGCGGTTGCGGTCGGGTGCGACCACCTGCACCTCAGCGATATGGCGCAGCGCCTTTGCCAGCGTCTGAATGCCCGGCGCATGAATTCCGTCGTCATTACTCAGCAATATCCGCATCGTCACCTTCCTGTTGCAGAAGTTCCCGAATCACGCTGGTTGCGAAACTGCCTGCCGGCAGCCAGAACTGCATCTCCAGCGTGACGTCGTCCCACCAGTTCCAGCGCAGATCGCGCGGCACCACCAGCATCGCGCGCCGCGCCGCATCCACTCGCTCTCGCTCAAGCAGTGTAACCAATTCTGCTGCGCCCGCCAGAGATTGCTGCTCAAAGGCGAGCGCCTCCGCCTGCGGACCCGGCTCGCCGCGTCCCGGCAGCGGCGCGGTAATGCGCAGCTCATGGTGGTCGACGCGGGTTTGCAGCTCGCTCAGCTCCGCCGCCTGTGCGACAAACCAGCTGCCGCGGCCGGTAAGCTGCAGCGCATCACCCTCCAGGATCTGCGTTAGCGACCCCTGCTGCTGCAGGCGCGCGCTGGTGACCTGATTAAACAGCGCGCTGCGTGCCGCCGAAAGGATCAGGCTGCGCTTGTTGCGGTCGCGCAGGCTGATTTCGCCACGCGCCCACTGCTGCGCCATGGTCAGGTTATGGCCGCCGCGGCCAAAGCGCTGCGTGCCGAAGTAGTTGGGGGCACCGGCGTCGCGGATCAGCGCCAGGCGCGATTCCACCGCGTCGCGGTCGCTGATCTGGCGCACCACGAGACGAAAGGCGTTACCCGCCAGCGCGCCGATACGCAACTTGCGCTTGTGGCGCGTCGCTTCGAGAATCTCGACCCCTTCCAGCGAAAAACCGCTCAGGTTGGGCATCGCATTGCCCGGAATGCGAAAACAGAGTGTCTGCTCGGTCACCGCATGGCGGTCTTTCATTCCTGCATAGCTCATATCGCGCTGATGTACGCCGAGGAACTTCGCCAGCGCTTCCGCCACAAAACGCGTATTCGCGCCGGTTTTACGGATGCGCACCAGCAGATGCTCCCCCTCGCCGTCGGCGCCGTAGCCGAGATCCTCCACCACCACAAAATCTTCCGGGCTCGCTTTGATTGTGCCGCACGCGGTTGGCTTGCCGTGCAGAAAAGCCTGGCTCTCCAGCGTCATGACGCATCCGCCTTCAGCAGCAGCGCGACCGCTTCGCAGGCGATGCCTTCGCCACGCCCGGTAAAGCCCAGCTTCTCGGTGGTGGTGGCTTTGACATTGACCTGATCCATATGGCAGCCCAGATCTTCAGCGATATTGACGCGCATCTGCGGCACATGGGGCAGCATTTTTGGCGCCTGAGCGATGATGGTGACGTCGACATTGCCGATGCGATAGCCCTTTTCCGCGATGCGTCGCCAGGCCTCGCGCAGCAGGCCGCGGCTGTCCGCGCCCTTATAGGCGGGATCGGTATCGGGAAACAGCTTGCCGATATCGCCCATCGCCACCGCGCCAAGCAGCGCGTCGGTCAGCGCATGCAGCGCCACGTCGCCGTCGGAATGGGCAAGAAAACCCTGTTCAAACGGGATCCGCACGCCGCCAATCACCAGCGGACCTTCTCCGCCAAAAGCGTGAACGTCAAAACCGTGACCGATACGCATCATGCGCTCTCCTTTAACTGAATCTGGGTTAAGTAAAATGCCGCCAGCGCCAGATCTTCCGGCCGGGTGACTTTGATGTTATCACTGCGTCCGCTGACCAGCAGGGGATGATAGCCGCAATATTCGAGCGCCGAGGCTTCGTCAGTAATGGTCGCACCTTCCGCCAGCGCGCGCGTCAGGCAGGCGGTCAGCAGCGGGTGAGGAAAAAACTGCGGCGTCAGCGCGTGCCAGAGATCTTCACGCTCAACGGTATGCGCCACGGCGGCGACGCCCGGCTCGCCGCGCTTCATGGTGTCGCGCACCGGCGCGGCCAGAATGCCGCCAACGCGGCTGGTTTCCCGCACCTGCAGCAAACGCGCGAGATCGTCAGGGTGCAGGCAAGGACGCGCCGCGTCGTGCACCAGCACCCAGCCTGCGCCCTGCGCGGCTTGCAGCCCCGCCAGCACCGACTCCGCGCGCGTTTCGCCGCCCGTTACGCTGAGCACGCGCGGGTCTCGCGCCAGCGGCAGCGAGGCGAACTGCGCGTCATCCGGGCTAAGCGCGACGATGACCTGTTTGATAGCGGGATGGGAAAACAGACGTGCGATGCTGTGTTCCAGAAGCGTCTGCTGACCGATGGTCAGATACTGCTTAGGACAGGTCGCCTGCATGCGGCTGCCGATACCGGCAGCGGGCACCACGGCGATCACCTCCGCAGGGAGAGAGTGCATGTTCATGAGTTATCGTTGTTGGTTTTGCGCAGCCTGCGCGTTGCGTTTGTTCTGATCCGGCACCAGACGATAGAAGGTCTCACCGGGCTTTATCATGCCCAGCTCGTTGCGTGCGCGCTCCTCGATCGCTTCCGAGCCGCCATTGAGATCGTCAATTTCGGCAAACAGCTGATCGTTACGCGCTTTAAGTTTGGCGTTGTTCGCCTGTTGCACCGCGACGTCATCATTGACGCGCGTGTAGTCGTGAATACCGTTTTTGCCCAGCCACAGCGAATATTGCAGCCAGCCGAGCAGCACCAGTAGCAGTAACGTCAGTTTTCCCATCCCCGCCCCCTGAAAAACGGCTCAATCATCCCATAACTTGCTGCAGGACTCCACTCCAGCGGTGAAAATGGCCCGCTTTACCGGCTGTCTGCACAAATTCTGATTAGGATGGCAGGAAAGCAGACAGGTAAAGTTTTGTAACCTGCCGACGCGTTTCTACATCGGGAAGCATTACCAGCCGGATAAAAAAGAGAAGAGCAGCCAGAAAAGGCAGACAACGACTATCGCCGTAGCGGGCGTCGTCCAGAGCAGCCTGCCGCGCAATGCCATACTGAAAATGATGCCGATCAGCACTGACGCTGGCAGCAGCGCCAGGAAAAAAGGCCAGGTATAGAGGAAGAAGAAAAGCGTGTTGGAACCGTACAACAGGAAAGGGATCGCCAGCGCGCACCAGTAAGAGAGAAAGCCGATGATGCCGCCCGGCAGCGACGAGCGCGGCTCGTCCGGAGAGGTGTCATCTTTGCGGGCCAGCATAGGAGTAACGTTCTGCATAGAGATCCTGTTGACGCGAAGGCGGCAAATCAGCCTCGATTTGCCGCTTGTCTGTTCAGGATTCGATGATATCGCGGTGACGCAGCAGGTCTAACAATTGGCCGGTCAGTTTTGTAACCAATTGTTCGCCCGCTAAGCGTATTTCCGGCTGCTCCGGCGCCTCGTAGAGGCTGTCGATGCCGGTAAAATTACGCAGCTCGCCCGCGCGCGCTTTCTTATATAACCCTTTGGGATCGCGCGCTTCGCACACCGCCAGCGGCGTATCGACGAAGACCTCGATAAAGCGCCCTTCCGGCAGCATATCGCGTACCATCTGACGCTCCGCGCGGTGCGGCGAGATAAAGGCGGTGAGCACCACCAGCCCCGCATCCACCATCAGCTTCGCGACTTCGCCGACGCGGCGGATGTTCTCTTTGCGATCCGCGTCGCTGAAGCCCAGATCGCGGCAGAGGCCGTGACGCACGTTATCGCCGTCAAGCAGATAGGTACTGACGCCGAGCGCATGCAGCGCCTGCTCCAGCGCGCCAGCCACCGTCGATTTGCCGGAGCCGGAGAGGCCGGTAAACCATAGCACCGCGCCCTGATGGCCGTGCTGCCGCTCGCGCGCCTCGCGCGTCACCGGATGATCGTGCCACACCACGTTTTCATCGTGCTGCGCCATTACTCACCGCCCAGCAGATCGCGCGCGTTCCAGTGCGGGAAGTGGCGGCGGATCAGCGCGTTCAGCTCCAGCTCGAACGCGCTGAACTGACCCGCCTGCCGCGCCGCGCCGCTCAGCGGCTCATGAATCATCCCGGCGCCCACGGTGACGTTGCTCAGGCGATCGATAAAGATCATGCCGCCCGTCACCGGGTTCTGCTGGTATTTATCCAGCACCATCGGTTCGTCGAAGGTCATTTCCACCAGGCCGATGCCGTTCAGCGGCAGCGTCTCCGCGGCGCGTTTCTCCAGCGTATTGATCTCGACCTGATGAATCACCTTCTCCACGCGGCCGCGCGCCTTCTTGCCGGCAATTTTAATATCGTAGCTCTGGCCGGGCTGCAGCGGCTGCTCCGCCATCCATACCACGTCAACGGTGGCGGACTGCACCGCCTCCAGCTCGGCGTCGCTGTCAACCAGCAGATCGCCGCGGCTGATATCGATCTCGTCGTTCAGCACCAGAGTAATGGCTTCGCCCGCGCCCGCTTCCTGCAGATCGCCGTCAAAGGTAACGATGCGCGCAACGGTGGACTCTACGCCCGACGGCAGCACCTTCACGCGCTGGCCGACACGTACCGCGCCGGAGGCGAGCGTACCCGCATAGCCGCGGAAATCCAGGTTCGGACGGTTAACGTACTGCACCGGGAAGCGCATCGGCTGCTGATCCACCACGCGCTTCACCTCAACGGTTTCCAGCACGTCAAGCAGCGTCGGACCGCTGTACCACGGCATGGTCTGGCTCGGCGTGGCAACATTGTCGCCCTCCAGCGCCGACATCGGCACAAAGCGGATATCCAGGTCCTCCGGTAGCTGCGCCGCGAAGTCGAGGTAATCCTGTTTGATCTGTTCAAAGGTCTCCTGGCGATACTCCACCAGGTCCATTTTGTTGATTGCTACCACCAGGTGCTTAATGCCCAGCAGCGTCGAGATAAAGCTGTGGCGACGGGTCTGATCCAGCACCCCTTTACGCGCGTCGATCAGCAGAATCGCCAGGTCGCAGGTCGAGGCGCCGGTTGCCATATTGCGGGTGTACTGCTCGTGTCCCGGCGTGTCGGCGATAATGAATTTACGCTTCTCGGTGGAGAAGTAGCGGTAGGCCACGTCGATAGTGATGCCCTGCTCGCGCTCCGCCTGCAGCCCGTCCACCAGCAGTGCCAGGTCGAGCTTCTCACCCTGGGTGCCGTGACGCTTGCTGTCGTTGTGCAGCGAGGAGAGCTGGTCTTCATAAATCTGGCGCGTATCGTGCAGCAGGCGGCCAATCAGCGTGCTTTTGCCGTCGTCGACGCTGCCGCAGGTGAGAAAACGCAGCAGACTTTTATGCTGTTGCGCGGTCAGCCAGGCTTCCACGCCGCCCTGATCGGCAATCTGTTGTGCAATAACGGTATTCATCTGCGTCTCCTTAGAAATAACCCTGACGTTTTTTCAGTTCCATCGAACCGGACTGATCGCGGTCAATCACGCGGCCCTGACGTTCGCTGGTGGTAGAGACCAGCATCTCTTCGATAATTTCCGGCAGCGTCTGCGCCTCAGATTCCACCGCGCCGGTAAGCGGCCAGCAGCCAAGGGTGCGGAAGCGCACCATACGCTGCTTGATCACTTCGCCAGGCTGCAAATCGATACGGTCGTCATCCACCATCATCAGCATGCCGTCGCGCTCCAGCACCGGACGCGGCGCGGCGAGGTAGAGCGGCACGATTTCAATGTTTTCCAGGAAGATGTACTGCCAGATATCGAGTTCGGTCCAGTTCGACAGCGGGAAGACGCGAATGCTTTCGCCCTTGTTGATCTGACCGTTGTAGTTATGCCACAGCTCCGGGCGCTGGTTCTTTGGATCCCAGCGGTGGAAACGGTCGCGGAAAGAGTAGATACGCTCTTTAGCGCGCGACTTCTCTTCGTCGCGACGCGCGCCGCCGAACGCGGCGTCAAAGCCATATTTGTTCAGCGCCTGCTTCAGCCCTTCGGTTTTCATAATATCGGTGTGCTTAGCGCTGCCGTGCACGAAGGGGTTGATGCCCATCGCCACGCCTTCCGGATTGCGGTGAACCAGCAGCTCGGCGCCCATCTCTTTTACGGTGCGATCGCGAAACGCGTACATCTCGCGGAATTTCCAGCCGGTATCGACATGCAGCAGCGGAAACGGCAGCGTGCCTGGATAGAAGGCTTTACGCGCCAGATGCAGCATCACCGACGAATCTTTGCCGATGGAGTACATCATTACCGGATTGCCGAACTCCGCTGCGACCTCGCGGATGATATGAATGCTTTCCGCCTCTAACTGACGCAGATGAGTGAGTCTTTTTTGGTCCATGATTTTTCCTCAAGCCAGTGTGACAACGGCGGACTCGCGGGTCGCCTGCTGTGCAGAATGTTGAAACCACGCCAGCTGCTCGTGCAGCTTCACCACTTCCCCGATCACCAGCAGCGCTGGCGTCGGCGCGGCGGCAGCCAGCGTCTCAAGGTGCTCCAGCGTGCCGGTCAGCACCTGCTGATCCTGCCGCGTGCCGCGGCCAATCACCGCCACCGGCGTCGCGGGGTCGCGGCCGTGATGTATCAGCCCTTCGCTAATTACCGCAGCCTTTACCGTACCCATATAGATCGCCAGCGTCTGACGCGCGCGCGCCAGCGACGGCCAGTCGATGTCGTCGCCGTCGGCGCGACAGTGACCAGTGATAAACAGCACGCTCTGCGCGTGATCGCGGTGCGTCAGCGGAATACCGGCATAGGCGGTCGCGCCTGCCGCCGCCGTCACGCCGGGCACCACCTGGAACGGTATCCCCGCCTCCTGCGCCGCCTGCAGCTCTTCGCCGCCGCGGCCGAAGATAAAGGGATCGCCCCCTTTCAGGCGCACCACGCGCTTGCCTTTGCGCGCCAGCTCCACCAGCAGGCGATTGGTCTCTTCCTGCGGCACCGAGTGCGCACCGGCGCGTTTGCCGACGCAGATGCGATCCGCGTCGCGGCGCACCAGATCCAGCACCTCGTCGCTGACCAGATGGTCGTAGAGCACCACGTCCGCCAGCTGCATCACCTGCAGGCCGCGCAGCGTCAGCAGCCCGCTGTCGCCGGGTCCGGCACCGACCAGAATGATTTCCCCTTCGCGGTTCGGCTCTTCCTGCAGCTCGCGCTGTAAAGTACGCGTCGCTTCGTCCACGTTGCCCGCCGACATCTGGCTGGCGAACAGACCGTTAAAGGCGCGCTCCCAGAAGCGTCGGCGATCGGACATGCGGCTAAAACGCTGCTTTACGCGGTCGCGAAACCCGCCCGCGACCTCTGCCATCTGTCCCAGGCTGGCGGGCAGCAGCGCTTCGAGCTTTTCACGCAGCATACGCGCCAGCACCGGCGCGGTGCCGCTCGAGGAGATAGCGACCACCAGCGGAGAGCGGTCCACGATAGAGGGAAAGATAAAGCTGCACTTTGGCTGGTCGTCCACTACGTTGACCAGCCGGTGACGGGCGTTGGCCTCGTCGTAAACCTGGCGGTTGAGCAGGTTATCGTCGGTCGCGGCGATGGCGAGAAAAACCGCGTCGAGCTGCGCCGGCTCGAACGCCGTCGCCAGCCATTCGATCTGCTGTTCCTGATGCAGCGCCTGAAGTTCAGGGCAGAGCTCGCGCGACACCACGCGCACCTGCGCAGAGGCGCGACGCAGCAGTTCAATTTTGCGCGCCGCGACGTCGCCGCCGCCTACGACCAGCACCGGACGACCTTTGAGATCGGCGAAAAGAGGCAAATAGTCCACGATAACCCTGGCGTTGTAACCGTAATTTAACGCGACTATACGTTGCGCCCTTCTGGCAGATGAAATTACGAATTGGAATGAGTAGTTACCGAATGGAATAACGCGCCAGGGAAGCTCATAACAAAATGTGCTTAACGGATGATCTGGCAAGGCTTTCAGAGCGAATCAAATTGTCTAATGGCGATCACAGTTTCATACTGGATAGCCAAAAAATTTTGGCTTTTCGTCACAGGATGACCCACAAGGAACACCCCATGTTTGCCCTTCTCCGCCTGACCGCGCTGGCTGCGCTGTTGAATTGCGGTTTCGCTCTGCACGCCCAGGCCGCCAGCGTCGCGCCGGGGAAATTTGCCGAGCAGCAGCTTCGCCATATCGCCACTTACTTCCCTGGCCGCATGAGCGGCAGCCCGGCTGAAATGATGGCCGCCGACTACCTGCAGCAGCAGTTCACCGCGCTCGGTTTTCAGAGTAATACCCGTCAGTTCAATACCGGCTACCGCTGGCGCGAAGCCAACGGCGATCTGCGCTGGCATAAAGTGACCGCAACCTCGGTAATCGCCGCGCGCGCCGGCAGCGCGCCGCAGGAGATCCTGATTGTGGCGCATCTCGACACCTGGACGCCGCTCAGCAGCAGCGACGCGGAGCATAACCTTGGTGGCCTGCGTCTGCAGGGCGTCGACGATAACGCGTCAGGGCTGGGCGTGATGCTGGAGCTGGCGCAGCAGCTGAGCCATCGGCCGCTGCATTACGGCGTGCGCTTTGTGGCGCTGAGCGCAGGCGAAACCGCGCTGGGCGGCATGCAGGACTACGTGGCGCGCATGAGCGAGAAAGAGAAAAAGAACACGCTGCTGGTGGTCGATCTCAACAGCCTGATCGCCGGCGACCATCTCTATTTCAACAGCGGCAGCAATACGCCGCGCGCGGTGCGCAAGCAGACCAGCGAACGCGCGCTGCGCCTCGCGCAGCAGCTCGGCATCCCCGCCGCCAGCCATCAGATGACCGCGCGCGACTATAACGCCGCTAACGCCTTCGATAAGGCGGGCTTTCCGCTGCTGGACGTGACGGCGAGCAACTGGGCGCTGGGTAACAAAGATGGCGCGCAGCAGCGCCGCCGCTCGACGCATTTCCCCGACGGCACCACACGCCATCAGATTGATCGTGATAACCTCAGCTATCTCGATCGCTGGCTGCCGGGCCGTATTTCCCTGCGCACGCGCGACAGCGTGAAGGTGCTGCTGCCGCTGCTGGGCGAGCTGACCAATCCCAAAGTGTGAGGATAATGATGTATATCGTTTCGTTAAGCTATTTTCGGCCGGTCGAAGAGGTGGAAACACTGCTGGAACCGCATATCCAGTGGCTAGATCGCTATTTCGCTGCTGGCGTCTTTATCGCGGCTGGACGCAAGGATCCGCGCACCGGCGGTATCGTGCTGGTCAAAGATATCGATCGCGCGCGGCTGGATACGATTCTGGCGGAGGATCCCTTTGTCGCGGTGGCGAATTATGAGGTGACCAGGCTGAACGTCACGCGTGCGACAGAGGAGTTTGCCGCTCTGGTAGGGATGTAGTCAGCAGGCGCGCGGTTTTATCGCCGCGCGCCTGGAAATTTAGCCTTCGTGCAGGCCGCACTCGCGCTTGAGGCCGAAGAAGCGCGTCTCCTCTTCTGCCATGCCGGGCTCCCATTTGCGCGTGGTGTGGGTATCGCCCACCGACAAATAGCCTTCGTCCCACAGCGGATGGTATTGAAGATTGTGCTGCTGCAGATAGTGATGAATCTGACGGTTGTCCCAGTCGATAATCGGCAGCACCTTGAACACGCCGCGCTGCACGCCAAGCACCGGCAGATTCGCCCGGCTGCCCGACTGATCGCGCCGCAGCCCGGCGAACCAGGTCTGCGCGCCCAGCGTCTGCAGCGCACGGTTCATCGGCTCAACCTTGTTGATCTGGTTGTACTGCTCAATGCCTTCCACCCCCTGCTCCCACAGCTTGCCGTAGCGCGCCTCCTGCCAGGCCGCCGAGGTTTCGGCGCGAAACACCTGCAGATTCAGGCCCAGCTGATCCGTCAGCCGATCGATAAAACGGTAGGTTTCCGGGAAGAGATAGCCGGTATCGGTGAGGATCACCGGAATATCGGGCATCTGCCGCGTGACCAGATGCAGCGACACCGCCGCCTGAATGCCGAAACTCGACGAGAGCACAAAGGCGCCCGGCAGGTTCTCCAGCGTCCAGCTGACGCGCGCCTCCGCCGAGCTTTTCTCCAGCTGCGCATTGACGGACGCCAGCGCCAGCGTGCGCTCGACTTTGTTCATTTCACCCAGTGCTGCGAGGTCGAACTGACTCATACTGCCTCCGAATCCCAGAAATCTCGTGCCGGATCGACAACCGGCTTGACGATGCCTGCGCGGATCGCGAAGTCGCCGAAGCCCTCAGCGCCGTGGCGCTCGCGCGCCCAGCGGCCCACCAGCTCGTCGATGCTGGCGAGGATCTCGCTTTCGGTGATGTTCTCGCGATACATACGCGGAATACGCGTACCGATGCGGTTGCCGCCGATATGCAGGTTGTAACGGCCCGGCGCTTTGCCCACCAGCCCGATTTCCGCCAGCATGGCACGGCCGCAGCCGTTGGGACAACCGGTGACGCGTAGCACTATGTGCTCTTCGCCCACGCCGTGGCTGTGCATGATCTCTTCGACTTTGGTGACAAAGGCGGGGAGAAAACGCTCCGCTTCCGCCATCGCCAGCGGGCAGGTCGGGAACGAGACGCACGCCATCGAATTTTCGCGCTGCGCGGTCACGCTCTCCATCAGGCCGTGTTCACGCGCAATCGCCTCGATTTTTGCCTTTTCGCTCTCCGGCACGCCGGCCACGATCAGGTTCTGGTTCGCCGTCAGGCGGAAGTCGCCCTGATGCACGCGCGCAATCGCCGCGATGCCGCTTTTCAGCGGACGGTCCGGGTAGTCGAGCAGGCGGCCGTTTTCGATAAACAGCGTCAGGTGCCACTTCTTGTCGATGCCCTTGATCCAGCCGATGCGGTCGCCGCGGGTGGTAAACTCGTAAGGACGAATCGGCTCGAAGGTCAGCCCGGCGCGCTTCTCCACTTCCGCTTTGAAGGTCTCGACGCCGACGCGCTCCAGGGTATATTTGGTTTTGGCGTTTTTGCGATCGGTGCGGTTGCCCCAGTCGCGCTGGGTAGTCACCACCGCAGCCGCGACCTCCAGCGTTTTCTCCAGCGGCAGAAAGCCGAACTCGCTAGCGGTGCGCGCATAGGTCGCTTTGTTGCCGTGCTCGATCGACAGGCCGCCGCCGACCAGCAGGTTAAAGCCGATCAGCCTGCCCTTCTCCGCCACCGCGATAAAGTTGAGATCGTTAGCGTGCAGATCGACATCGTTGTGCGGCGGGATCACCACCGTGGTTTTAAACTTACGCGGCAGATAGGTCTCGCCGAGGATCGGCTCCTCATCCGTAGTCGCAACCTTCTCTTTATCCCACCAGATTTCTGCGTAGGCGCGGGTGCGCGGCAGCAGATGCTCGGAGATCTTCTTCGCCCACTCGTAGGCTTCCTGATGCAGCTCCGATTCGACCGGGTTTGAGGTGCAGAGCACGTTGCGGTTGACGTCGTTAGCGGTCGCCAGCGCGTCGAGCCCGACTTCGTGCAGCATCTGGTGCGAAGGCTTGACGTTCTTCTTCAGAATGCCATGGAACTGAAAGGTCTGGCGGTTAGTCAGACGGATGCTGCCGTACAGCGTTTTTTCGGTGGCGAACTTGTCGATCGCCAGCCACTGCGTCGGCGTGATGATACCGCCAGGCAGTCGGCAGCGCAGCATCATGGCGTGACGCGGCTCCAGCTTCTGCTCGGCGCGCTCGGCGCGAATGTCGCGATCGTCCTGCTGGTACATGCCGTGGAAGCGGATCAGCAGAAAGTTATCGCCGTTAAAGCCGCCGGTCAGGCCATCATCCAGATCCTCCAGGATGGTGCCGCGTAAATAGTTGCTCTCTTTTTTAAGACGCTCGGCGTCAACCAGCTTGCCTTCAACGACCAGCGGTCCGGGGTGTTTTTCGCTCATTAGTAAACGTCTCGCTGATAGCGGCGCTCAATGCGCAGCTCGCTTAAAAATTCGTCGGCCGTTTCACGATCCATTGCGCCGTGTTCGACCACCACATCCAGCAGTGCCTGCTCGACATCCTTCGCCATACGGTTGGCGTCGCCGCAGACATAAATATGTGCGCCCTCTTCGATCCAGCGCCACACTTCCGCCCCTTTGGCGCGGATTTTGTCCTGCACGTAGACTTTCTGCTCCTGGTCGCGCGACCAGGCGAGGTCGATATGGGTCAGCAGGCCATCCTTCACATACTGCTGCCATTCCACCTGATAGAGAAAATCCTCTGTGAAGTGCGGGTTGCCGAAGAAGAGCCAGTTTTTGCCGCCTGCGCCATCGTTATCGCGCTGCTGCATAAAGGCGCGGAACGGCGCGATGCCGGTGCCCGGGCCAATCATAATCACCGGCGCATCCGGGTTAGCGGGCAGACGGAAGTTATCGTTATGCTCGATAAAGACGCGAATTTCCGCATCCTCTTCCAGCCGGTCGGCCAGATAGCTGGAGGCGCCGCCTGCGCGTGCGCGGCCGTCGAAATCGAAGCGCACCGCGCCGACGGTAATATGGACTTCAGTTTCATTCTCCGCCTGCGACGAGGCGATGGAGTAGAGGCGCGGCGTCAGCGGACGCAGCAGCGTCGTCAGCTGTTCGGCGTTGAGTTCGGTCGGCGCGTTACGCACCATATCGACGATCGGGAAGGTCTGCGCATAGTGCTGCAGCTTCGCCTTATCGCCCACCAGCGCCAGCAGCGCGTCGTTACGCGACAGCGCGGCGTACTGCTCGACAATCTGGGCGGTGTTCACCGTCAGCTCAAAACGCGTTTGCAGCGCTTCGCTAAGCGGCAAGGTTTCACTCTCCATCTGCACCGGCTCATCACCTCTCAGCCACAGCAGGCTCAGCAGCTCGGCAACCAGTGCCGGGTCATTTTCATACCAGACGCCCAGCGCGTCGCCTGGCTGGTAGCGCAGGCCGGAGTCGCCCAGGTCGATTTCGATATGACGCACGTCTTTATCGGAGTGGCGGCCGGTAATCTTTTGGTTAACGGCAAAGCTGGCGGACAGCGGCGCCTCTTTGGTGTAGGGGCTGCTGTGCACTTCATTGACGCTGCCGGTCGCGGTCGCCACGGCCTGCGCCGGCGTTTCGCTCGGCACGCGCTGCTTCAGCACCTCGACCAGCGCGCGGCGCCAGCTGGCAGCCGCTTCGGCGAAATCGACGTCGGCGTCGACGCGATCCAGCAGGCGCTCTGCGCCCAGCTCCGCCAGACGGCTGTCGAAATCCTTGCCCGCTTTGCTAAAGAATTCGTAAGAGGTGTCGCCGAGGCCCAGCACCGCGAAGGCGGCGCCATTAAGCGCAGGCGCTTTTTTCGACATCAGGAATTTATGCAGCGCCACCGCCTCTTCCGGCGGATCGCCTTCACCCTGCGTGGAGGTCACCACCACCAGCAGCTTCTCCTGACCGATCTGCTTGAATTTGTAATCGCCGGCGTTAACCAGCTTGACGTTCAGCTTCGCCGCCTGCAGATCGTCGCGCAGCTGCTCGGCGACGCGGCGCGCGTTGCCGGTTTGCGAAGCGGAGATCAGCGTAATCGCCGGGATCTCCGCCGCCGCTGGCGCACTGGCCGCGACGCTGCCGGGCGTCTGATTGATCATTCCCCAGAAGTAGCCAGAGATCCACGCCAGCTGGGTGGGAGAAAAATCAGTCGTTGCCGCCTGTAAGCGCGCAAGTTGCTCCGGGTTAAGCGGGAGCAGAGAACCTGGGGGTGCCTGAGTCGTCATCGCGTTAAGAATTCCAGTATTCAGAGTCCGGACGGTAAAGTAGCAGGAAGAGTGGTAGGTTACCGGCCCGTATATTAACGATTAAATACGGCTTCGACATAATTAATAACCAAAATGACTAAGTGGTTTTCCAGGTAGGCATAATCGGTAAAACTGATATATAAAGTTTATATTTATCAGTACCTTATAATGGCGCGCTGCTGCAGTGACCGCGCAAATCCCTCTTTACAACGGTACGGATGCGAAAATTCCGTATTTCAGGTAGAATTCCCCGGTTTTTTAGCCTGAGAGCCATTATGTCTACCACATTGTTTAAAGAGTTCCAGTTCGAAGCTGCTCACCATTTACCTAACGTCCCGGCAGGACATAAATGCGGTCGCCTGCATGGCCATTCGTTTCTGGTGCGACTGGAAATTACCGGCGAAGTGGACGCGCATACCGGCTGGGTAATGGATTTCGCCGAACTGAAAGCGGCGTTCAAGCCGCTGTACGAGCGCCTCGATCACCACTATCTGAACGAGATCGCTGGCCTTGAGAACCCCACCAGCGAAGTGCTGGCGAAGTGGATTTGGGATCGGATGAAGCCGCAGCTGCCGGAGCTGAGCGCGGTAATGATCAAAGAGACCTGTACAGCGGGCTGCGTCTATAAAGGATAATCCCGTCAGGGCTGTGGACCGCACAGCCCGCTCTTTCCGCCCTACGCTTCTTTACGCCTGCGTCATCTCTCTGTCATCTGACCTCTCTACGTTGTTCTCTCCTTCATTAAAGATCAAGAGAATCAACAATGAACCTGAAACGCCTTGCTGCCCTTGCGCTGCTTTTTACCGCCTCTGCCGCCGTACAGGCGCAAAACGTGCTCGACTTTCCCCAGCCGGACAACGTGCCGGACGAGTTCTACGTCGTGACCGAAATTCCCGCCGGCGGCACGATCAAATATGAGACCGACGCCAAAACCGGCTTTATCGTGGCGGATCGCTTTCAGTCGATGCCGGTGGCCTATCCGGCTAACTACGGATCCCTGACGCAGTCACTGGGCGGTGATAACGATCCGCTCGACGTGATCTTCTATACCCGCGCGCCGCTGCAGCCAGGCACGCTGATTAAACTGCGCGCTATCGGCGTGCTGAAGATGATTGACGGCGGCGAAGTGGACGACAAGATCGTCGCGGTGCCGACCAGTAAAATCGATCCGACCTGGGACGATATTCAGAGCATCAGCGATCTGCCGAAGATGGAACGGGCACGCCTCGAGGCCTTTTTCCGCGTTTATAAGCAACTGCCCGAGGGGCGCAAAAAGGTCGAGCTGAACGGATTTGAGGGTGCCAACGTGGCGAAGAGCGAAATCAAGAAGGCGTTTGACGCCTATAAAGCGAAGCAGTAATGCCAGCGGGCGGCGCGGCCGCCGCCCTGCTCTCTGCCGTCAGGCGATATTAAGATATTTGTGAGTCTGCATCGACAGGCGCCAGTTGCGCGCGATACAGGTTTCAATACAGAGTTTCGTCGCCGCGTCTTTGCGGCTGATGGGCTGCAGCGCAATAATGCGCGCTTTGCTGTCGCTCAGGGTTGCCAGCAGTTGGTCCAGCGCCTCTACGTCGCGCTCGCGCGCCACCGGATGCTTGATCTCATCCGCACGCTGCAGCGCCTGGGCCAGCACGTCATAGCCGCCGCGCATATTCACCTTCGGCGATACCGTCACCCAGGTTTTCTCGGAGCAGTGCACTTCGTGCGTGCCGCTGGTTTCGATCTGGCACTGAAACCCCTGCGCTTCCAGCGCCGTGGTCAGCGGGCGCAGATCGTAAATCGACGGCTCGCCGCCGGTAATCACCACATGGCGCGCCGTCCAGCCCTGACGCTGGATAGTCTCAATCAGCAGCGCCGCATCGGCGTGGCCCCAGGCATCTGTTTCCACCGTTTTGACCAGAATATCGCCCAGCGCCGTTTCCCGATCGGCCAGCTTCTCCCAGGTATGTTTGGTATCACACCAGCTACAACCCACCGGACATCCCTGTAAGCGGATAAAGATGGCCGGAACGCCGGTATAAAATCCTTCTCCCTGCAGCGTCTGGAACATTTCATTAATCGGGTATTGCATTACGGACTCGCTAGAAAAAAACAGGGCGCTGATTATGGCAGATTTGCCGTGCAGCTCAACCACGCGACGTGCCTTTTCTGTGTACAAGAAACATCGTCTGCCCGTTGGCACAGCCTGCGGGTGGCAAAAAGAGGCGAAGCGGAAAGCGCACGTGCTCTTCTCATGTTGCATGCGCTGGCTGCCTGTGAAGTTTTCAGTTTTAATAAAGCCTCATTCAGCGTTATTTGTTTGCTGGTTCACTTCTTCCCAAACTCCCTCCAGATTCCAAAGGCATTCTGCCCCGCCAGGCTCACTAAGCAAAGCCCAGCGCGTAGCCTTATAATAGTCCGACGCCGCTTTGCCTGGCCGTACGACCATCCGCGTACAAACAATATTCGTACCACTCATTTCAGGCCATGAACCTGCATCCAGCGTGTGCAGCACCGCTAACACGCCTTTGGGGTTTATCGGCAAAGCGGTGGCTAATGCCTCTTCAAGCTGATCGGCTTGTTTACGGTCGGCTTTGAGTGCGAGGTCAGGAACAACGCCAAGCCACGTGCTATCGCCTGCCGCTACCTTTTGTGTGACATATCGCCAGTCTGAAAGTGTTAATCTGTTTTTTGCAGCGCTATCAGGCGAGGGTGTAGCCAATACAATGGCGGGAAGCATAAGGAGTGCGACTATCCACTTCATCGTATAACCTCCAGATAAGCACCTCGATCTTTGCTCACCAACAGGCGCGTATGTGGATACATGATTATACAGCCTGAGGAGGCAAAGCCGGGCACGCCGTGAACTTTTTCGCCATGAATACGGAAAGTACTCATATCTCGGTTGTAAGCTTCGCCGCTGATATGAATTAGGGTAATAGTCAATGGGCCCTTGCTGGTTCCGGTGCTACCTATTTTCCAGATTCCACGTGGAATGGGTCCCATGCCTCGAACCTGCTCGCGGTCAGGATTATTTTTGTTAGTAAGCACACCAGAATAGCCTTTCTCAATTAACTTACCATCTCGGAATAGTTCTCCGGTGCTTTGCCTGTATATCCATTTCGCCATAGTCAATCTCCTTATGCAGCATTAAATTATTTCCAGCCATCAACATGCTGTATATTCCCATCCAAATAATTCCAGTAAATTTTTTTATAGTGAAAACCCACATGTTCAATATGCCCGTAACTCGCGAAATCTCTATCTTTTGTATCAAACATAATGGGTATGATATGGCAAACTTTCACGCTATCCAGGACTACCCTAAAATACTCCTCTTCGAAACCGTTATGACTGATACGGTAATATCTAAATATCGCTTTTGCCAGAGTACGGCCGGTGGTCAGTGCGCGATACAATAGTGGAGATGATGAGTCAATTTCTTTTTCGAAAGTATAAGCCTCATGCTGATGCGCTCCGGCAATAGCACCGTTCATATTGTTTGTGGGTAGAGCTATATCGTGTTGCATTCCCATAATTTCAATACTCCCTTGTCGGCCGTTAACTTCTACTCCTCCCTTTAGTAACTTCTCCTCTTCGTCATAAACCCAAAGATAAATGGGCAGAGCCATAGTTAACACTCCTTTTAACTAATAAAAGAATCTAACTTACGGCAGAAAAAACGAAAAATAATGATTTAAATCATTATAGAGTGAAAAAGCAATCATATAGATAAAAACTACACGCTTAATATTTCATTAAACTCCATATATCTTTTCAAGATCGCATCAAAAACACAACTTAGCCATTTTTAATGGAAGACATCTATTTTAAGATTGAATTATTATATTTGTTATTACTGTTGGGAAGTTATGACTCTTTCAAAGATCCATCTTAGCGATGACGGGATAAATGCTCGGGATCATCTTAAAAAGATTAATTCCCAATGAAACCGCTAAAAAAAAGCCCCGCACAAGGCGGGGCTTTGACTCAGGCAAAGGCCGTCAGATGACGGCACCAGCAGGCGATTACGCCTGGCCTTTCACTTCTTTCAGACCGTTGAACGGCGCTTTTGAACCCAGGGCTTCTTCGATACGAATCAGCTGGTTGTACTTGGCAACGCGGTCAGAACGGCTCATTGAACCGGTTTTGATCTGGCCTGCTGCAGTACCCACCGCCAGGTCAGCGATGGTGGCGTCTTCGGTTTCACCTGAACGGTGTGAAATCACCGCGGTGTAGCCTGCGTCTTTGGCCATTTTGATCGCCGCCAGAGTTTCGGTCAGAGAACCGATCTGGTTGAACTTGATCAGGATGGAGTTAGCAATGCCTTTCTCAATGCCTTCTTTCAGGATTTTGGTGTTGGTTACGAACAGGTCGTCGCCCACCAGCTGGATTTTGTCGCCCAGCACTTTAGTCTGGTAAGCAAAGCCGTTCCAGTCTGACTCGTCCAGACCATCTTCGATAGAGACGATCGGGTACTGTTTAGTCAGATCTTCCAGGAAGTGCGTGAACTCTTCAGAGGTAAAGGCTTTGTTGCCTTCGCCAGCCAGCACATATTTGCCATCTTTGTAGAATTCAGAGGCTGCGCAGTCCATCGCCAGGGTGATATCTTTGCCCAGCTCGTAGCCCGCCGCTTTTACCGCTTCTGCGATGACAGCCAGCGCTTCAGCGTTAGAGCCCAGGTTCGGCGCGTAGCCGCCTTCGTCACCAACAGCGGTGTTCATGCCTTTCGCCTTCAGCACTTTCGCCAGGTGATGGAACACTTCAGAACCCATACGGATCGCTTCTTTCACCGTTGAAGCGCCAACCGGCTGGATCATGAACTCCTGGATATCGACGTTGTTGTCGGCGTGCTCACCGCCGTTGATGATGTTCATCATCGGCAGCGGCATAGAGAATTTGCCCGGGGTGCCGTTCAGCTCAGCGATGTGCTCGTACAGCGGCTGACCTTTAGAGGCCGCTGCCGCTTTCGCCGCAGCCAGCGATACCGCCAGGATGGCGTTTGCGCCGAAGTTGGATTTGTTCTCAGTACCGTCCAGGTCGATCATGATTTTATCGATGTTCGCCTGATCTTTCGCGTCTTTGCCTTTTACCGCATCCGCAATCGGACCGTTAACCGCAGCAACGGCTTTCGTTACGCCTTTGCCCAGGAAACGAGATTTGTCGCCGTCGCGCAGTTCCAGCGCCTCGCGTGAACCGGTAGAAGCGCCTGACGGTGCCGCTGCCAGACCAACAAAACCACCTTCCAGATGTACTTCCGCTTCTACAGTTGGGTTGCCGCGGGAGTCGATGATTTCGCGACCGATGACTTTAACGATTTTGGCCATTACGATTTTCCTCAGTACAAGTTAGTCAATCCTAAGACAAACAACGCGCGAAAAGTTCGCGCGTTGCTCGTGAAACTTACTTCGCTAAACGCTTCTGGTGATCCTGCGCGGCCTTAACAAAGCCAGCGAACAGCGGATGACCGTCGCGCGGTGTTGACGTGAACTCCGGATGGAACTGGCAGGCCACAAACCAGGGGTGATTCGGGATCTCGATGATCTCGACCAGCTGGTCGTCGCCAGAACGTCCGGCAATGCGCAGCCCTGCGGCTTCAATCGGCTTCAGCAGCAGATTGTTGACTTCGTAGCGGTGGCGATGGCGCTCGACGATAGTGTCGGAACCGTAGAGCTGACGAACTTTGCTGTCCGGCGTCAGCTGGCACTGCTGGCTGCCGAGGCGCATGGTGCCGCCCAGGTCGCTGGACTCCGTACGCTGCTCCACATTGCCGTTTTCATCGCGCCACTCGGTGATCAACGCCACCACCGGGTATTTACAGTCTGGCACAAATTCAGTGGAGTTGGCGCCTTCCATCCCGGCAACGTTGCGCGCGAACTCCATCAGCGCCACCTGCATGCCGAGGCAGATGCCCAGATAAGGCACATTGTTTTCACGCGCGTACTGCGCGGTCATCAGCTTGCCTTCCACGCCGCGGTAGCCGAAGCCGCCGGGGATCAGAATCGCATCCAGATCTTTGAGAATTTCGACGCCGCGCGTCTCGACGTCCTGCGAATCGATCAGCTTAATATTAACCGTTACGCGATTTTTCAGGCCGCCGTGCTTCAGCGCTTCAATCACCGATTTGTACGCATCCGGCAGTTCGACATATTTGCCGACCATGCCGATGGTCACTTCGCCGCCCGGATTGGCCTCTTCGTAGATCACCTGCTCCCATTCGGACAGGTTGGCTTCCGGCGCGTTCAGGTTGAAGCGCTTGCAGATATAGTCATCCAGACCCTGTGATTTCAGCAGGCCCGGGATTTTGTAAATGGAATCGACATCTTTCAGCGAGATAACCGCTTTTTCCGGCACGTTACAGAACAGCGCGATCTTGGCGCGTTCGTTTGCCGGCACGGCGCGGTCGGAACGGCAGATCAGCACGTCGGGCTGGATGCCGATAGAGAGCAGCTCTTTTACTGAATGCTGTGTTGGCTTGGTTTTCACCTCACCCGCCGCCGCCATATAAGGCACCAGCGTCAGGTGCATATACATGGTGTGCTCGCGGCCGACATCAACCGCCATCTGGCGAATCGCCTCCAGGAACGGCAGCGATTCGATATCGCCGACGGTGCCGCCGATCTCCACCAGAACGACGTCATGACCTTCGCCACCCGCGATAATGCGTTCTTTAATGGCGTTGGTGATGTGCGGGATAACCTGAATGGTCGCGCCGAGATAGTCGCCGCGGCGCTCTTTGCGCAGCACTTCAGAGTAGATGCGGCCGGTCGTGAAGTTGTTGCGGCGCGTCATTTTCGTACGGATGAAGCGCTCGTAGTGACCCAAATCCAAATCGGTTTCGGCCCCGTCGTCGGTGACGAACACTTCACCGTGCTGGGTAGGGCTCATGGTGCCCGGATCGACGTTGATATAGGGATCCAGCTTCATGATGGTCACGTTGAGACCACGTGCTTCGAGAATGGCTGCGAGGGAGGCTGCGGCAATGCCTTTACCCAGAGAGGAAACGACCCCGCCGGTCACAAAAATATAATTCGTTGTCATGCTGAACCTGAGAGTTTAGGTTTAAAGACGGTGGAATAACCAGGACGGGAAAACAGTATACCTGAAACCCCTGTTAGCCACAATTGATGAATCACCGCCATCCTCCAACGCATTGCAGCGGGTAACATAGCGGATAGCGGCCAGGGAAATGTTGACGCAGGTCACAACTTTTTTCTCAGGCTGAATCGAGTAAGCGTGACCGGCTAAATTGTATGCGGCGCTGGAATAATCAGCGCTTTTCGCCTTCTTTGACCTGCTGCCAGGCGGCCTCCATCTGCTCCAGCGTCGCCTCCGACATAGCGAGCCCCTGCGCAGCGATAATCGCCTCTACCGCACGGAAACGGCGCTCAAACTTGTCGTTCGCCTTTTGCAGCGCGGTTTCCGCTTTGCTGCCCAGATGGCGCGACAGGTTGACCGTGGCAAACAGCAGATCGCCAATCTCCTCTTCCAGCTTGTGCGGATCGATGGTCGCCTGCTGCGCCTCGTGCATCACCTCGTCGATCTCCTCATGCACCTTATCCAGCACCGGGCCGATTGAGGTCCAGTCGAAGCCGACGTTATGGCAGCGTTTCTGGATTTTATGCGCGCGCATCAGCGCCGGCAGCGCTTTGGGAATATCGTCGAGCGCCGAGTGCTGCGCCTTTTCCGCCCGCTCTGCGCCCTTGATCGCCTCCCAGTTTTTCAGCACCTCTGCGCTGCCCTCTACGCTGGCGTCGCCGAAAATATGTGGATGGCGGCGCTCCAGCTTGTCGCTGATAGCATTACAGATGTCGTCGAAGGTAAAGCGATCCTGCTCGCTGGCCATCTGCGCGTAAAACACCACTTGAAACAGCAGATCGCCCAGCTCGCCGCGCAGATCGTCGAAGTCTTCTCGCTGGATGGCGTCCAGCACTTCATAGGTCTCTTCCAGCGTATGGGGCGCAATCGAAGCGAAGGTTTGTTCGCGATCCCACGGGCAGCCGCGTTGCGGATCGCGCAGGGTTTGCATGATGCCCAGCAGGCGATCGAGTGCGCTCATAGTCAGTCCTTGTTTAATCGGGGATAAGACGCGGGGATGGGCGCGCGCCCATCCCGCAACATCAGTGAAGCCGTCGGGCGTCGATGATATCAGGCACCTGGTTCAGCCGCGACAGCACGCGGCCCAGCACCTGCTGATTGTAGATTTCAATGTCCATATCGATGGTCGCCAGCTGTTTTTTGGTGTCGCTGCGGCTGGAGACGCCCAGCACGTTGACCTTCTCGTTGGCGAGAATGGTGGTGATGTCCCGCAGCAGGCCGCTGCGATCGTTGGCGGTCACGCGCACCACCAGCGAGTAGCCGCTGGAGTAGCTCTCGCCCCACACCGCATCGACAATGCGTTCTGGCGCGTGGTCGCTCAGCTCAGCGAGCTGATCGCAGTCGGCGCGGTGGATAGAGATGCCGCGGCCCTGGGTGATAAACCCGACAATATCGTCGCCCGGAATCGGCTGACAGCAGCGCGCGATATGGTGCATCAGGTTGCCGACCCCTTCCACCACCACGCGGCCGCTCTCTTTGCGCGACGGCGGCGAGTAGCTTTTCTGCGTCAGCTGGCGCAGCGCCTCGCGATCTTCCTCTTCCGCGCTCGGCTTGTGGAGCTTCGCCTGCAGGAAGTTAACCATCTGATTAAGGCGAATATCGCCGCCGCCGATCGCCGCCAGCAGCTCATCGAGCGAGGTAACGTTATAGCGCGGCAGCAGCAGCTTCTCCGCTTCGCGCAGGCTGATATCGAGCTGGTTCAGCTCGCTGTCGAGGATCTGACGGCCCGCGGCGATGTTTTTGTCGCGGTCCTGCTTGCGGAACCAGTTATGGATCTTGGCGCGTCCGCGGCTGGTGGTGATATAGCCGAGGTTGGGGTTCAGCCAGTCGCGGCTCGGGTTCGGCTGTTTCTGGGTGATCACTTCAACCTGATCGCCCATCTGCAGCTGATAGGTAAAGGGCACGATGCGGCCGCCGATCTTGGCGCCGATGCAGCGGTGGCCGATATCGCTGTGAATGTGATAGGCGAAGTCGAGCGGCGTCGATCCGGCGGGCAGATCCACCACGTCGCCTTTTGGGGTAAAGACGTACACGCGATCGTCGAACACCTGGCTGCGCACCTCTTCCAGCATCTCGCCGGAGTCAGCCATCTCTTCCTGCCAGGCGATCAGCTTACGCAGCCAGGCGATACGCCCTTCGTGTCCAGAGGCGCCGCGGGCGCTGCCGGTGCTCGGCCCCTCTTTATATTTCCAGTGTGCGGCGACGCCCAGCTCGGCGTCTTCATGCATCTGCCGGGTGCGGATCTGAATTTCCACGGTTTTGCCTTTCGGCCCGAGCACCACGGTATGAATCGACTGATAGCCATTCGGTTTAGGGTTGGCGACATAGTCATCGAACTCCGCCGGCAGATGACGATAGAGCGTATGCACGATGCCGAGCGCGCCGTAGCAGTCCTGCAGACGCTCGGCAACGATGCGCACCGCGCGCACGTCAAACAGCTCGTCGAACGCCAGCGACTTCTTCTGCATCTTGCGCCAGATGCTGTAGATATGTTTCGGACGACCGTAAACCTCGGCGCGTACCCCCTCTTTCACCATCTCTTTGCGCAGTGAGTCGACGAAGTTCTCGATATACTGCTCGCGGTCGATACGGCGCTCGTGCAGCAGTTTGGCGATGCGTTTGTATTCATCGGGATGCAGGTAGCGGAAGCAGTAATCCTCCAGCTCCCATTTCAGCTGGCCGATGCCGAGCCGGTTGGCGAGCGGCGCATAGATATTGGTGCTCTCTTTGGCCGCCAGCACGCGCTCATCTTCCGGCGCGTCTTTCATCTCGCGCAGGTTCATGATGCGTTCCGCCAGCTTGATCACCACGCAGCGGAAATCCTCCACCATCGCCAGCAGCATGCGGCGCACGTTATCCACCTGCTCAGAGGCCATGGAGTCGTTGTGGATCGCTTTGAGCTGGCGAATGGCGTCCATATCGCGCACGCCGTGCACCAGCGTAACGATGCCGTTGCCGAAGGTTTCGCCTAGCTCCTCTTCGCTCACCACTTCCGCGCTCGCCAGCGGGAAGATCAGCGCGGCGCAGGAGCTTTCGATATCCATGCTGAGCATTGAGAGGATCTCAACCATCTCGATACCGCGCCACAGCAGCAGCGACTGATCGGGGTGGCCCTGCGTCTGGGCCTCGCAATAGCGCCAGGTCTCGGCGATACGTTCACATGATTGCGGGTTGGCAATGCCAAGACTGGCGATCCACTGATCGAGAGCGAACTCTCCTGCCGTATTTAAATGCGCACTTCTGACCGCAACCATATCCTCTCCTGCCACAGCAGCATCAATTGCCGCTTATGTTTTGCTGAATAGCACCATGGATTCGAGATGGCGGGTATGAGGGAACATATCCAGCATCGCGACCCTTTCCAGATGGTAGCCCGCCGACAGCAATGTCTGGCTGTCACGAGCAAGCGTTGTGGGATTACACGAAACATAGACCACGCGCTCTGGCGCAAGTTTAACCACATGCGTCATCACACCCGCGGCCCCGGCGCGCGCCGGATCGAGCAATACCTTGTTAAATCCCTGCGCCGCCCACGGCTGGCGCGTAACGTCTTCCTCCAGGTTGTGCTGGAAAAAGCGGACATTTTTAAGATTATTCAGTTGCGCATTATACGCTGCCTGCCGCACTAATGCTGCAACGCCCTCCACACCCACAGCATTTTGTACGAATTTTCCTACAGGGATCGTAAAGTTTCCCATGCCGCAAAAAAGATCGAGCACGCGGTCTTCCGGCCGCAGATCGAGCCAGGCGATCGCCTGCGCCACCATCTGCTGATTGACCGCGTCGTTGACCTGGATAAAGTCTTGCGGACTAAAGGTCAACCGCACCTCGCCCGAATGGTAAAAAGGTTCCTCGCCGCGCACCTGCTCCAGCCGCTTGCCGTCGTCGAGAAACAGCATCAGCCTCTGCTCATGCGAAAAACATTCCAGTTTTTCGCGGTCGGCGGCCTGCAGCGCGTCGAGATGGCGCAATACCATCAGCGGCCCGTTGTCCGCCAGCACCAGTTCAAGATGCCCCAGCCGGCTGGCCGCCTTTAGCGCGCTGAGGCAGTCGCGCAACGGCAGCAGCAGCGCTTCAAGTTCGGGCGCCAGAATGGGGCAGACGCGAATGGCTACCAGCTCGTTGCTCCCTTCCTGGCGAAATCCCATCTGCAGCTCGCGCGTTTTCGGCTGCCACTGCAGGCCGAGGCGCGCGCGGCGACGGTAGCCCCAGGCAGGTCCGGCGAGGATCTCGTCCACCGCGACGGCACGCTGCGCCGTCTGGCCCAGCATACGCGACAGCGCTGCCGCTTTGCTGCGCTGCTGCAGCGACTCGGCGACGTGCTGCTGCTGACAACCGCCACAGCGGGTAAAGTGCGGGCAGCGCGGCGTCACGCGCTCCGGGCTGAGGCTGAGCAGCCGCGTCGCTTTGCCGCGCGCATACTGACGTTTCTCCTCCACCAGCGTCACTTCCGCCTGCTCGCCGGGCAGCGCGCCGTTGATAAACAGGGTCTTGCCCTGATGCCGCGCCACGCCCTGACCAAAAGGATCGAGCTCGTCTACGGTGACGGTGATGCGTTGCTTCGTCGTCACGCGCTGTTTTGCGGAGTAAAATTGCGCCATAGTGTTCTACATTCTCAATAAAATTCAGCGTGCGCGCGTTGTCGCGCACAGGGATAACGGGCTCAGCCAGCGACTATTATGACGAAATACAGCCTGCGGGCGCGAATGATGATTCTAATTTTGGCCCCGACGTTAATGATTGGACTCCTGCTCAGCTCATTTTTCGTGGTGCATCGCTATAACGAACTTCAGCGGCAGGTCGTGGACGCGGGCGCCAGCATTATCGAGCCGCTGGCGATCTCCAGCGAATACAGCATGACCTGGCACGATCGCGACGCGCTGCGCGCGCTGGTCAGCCTGCTGCACCGCCGTCATTCTGATATTGTCCGCGCCATTTCCGTGTTCGACAACACTAACCGTCTCTACGTCACCTCGAATAACAACCAGAATCTGAGCCTGACGCAGGAAGAGGATATCCACGCGCTGCCGGACGATGTCTCGATAGAGCGCCACGGCACGCTGCTGATCCTGCGCACGCCGATCACCTCTGAGCACTATGCGATAGATGAACAGCCGAGCGAAGAGGCGAAACCAGCGGGTAATCCGCTCGGCTACGTGGCGATCGAGCTCGATCTCCAGTCAGTGCGTTTGCAGCAGTATAAAGAGGTATTTATCGCCACCCTGATGCTGCTGTTTTGTCTCTGCATCGCTATGCTGTTCGCCTATCGCCTGATGCGCGACGTTACCGGCCCGATTCGCAACATGGTGACAACCGTCGACCGCATTCGCCGCGGCCAGCTCGACAGCCGCGTCGAGGGTTATATGCTGGGCGAGCTGAGCATTCTGAAAAACGGCATCAACGCCATGGCGATGTCGCTCACCGCCTATCATGAAGAGATGCAGCACAATATCGATCAGGCGACCTGGGATCTGCGAGAAACGCTGGAGCAGCTGGAGATTCAGAACGTCGAGCTGGATCTGGCGAAAAAGCGCGCCCAGGAAGCGGCGCGCATCAAGTCGGAGTTTCTCGCCAATATGTCTCACGAGCTGCGCACCCCGCTCAACGGCGTGATCGGCTTTACCCGTCAGATGCTGAAAACGGCGCTCGGCACCACCCAGCGCGACTATATGCACACCATTGAGCGCTCGGCGAATAACTTACTCAGCATCATCAATGACGTGCTCGACTTTTCCAAGCTGGAAGCGGGCAAGCTGGTGCTGGAGTCGATTCCTTTCCCGCTGCGCGCCACCCTGGATGAAACCATCGTGCTGCTGGCGCCGTCGGCGCACGAAAAAGGGCTGGAGCTGACGGTGCTGTGCGACAGCAGCGTGCCGGATAACGTGATCGGCGATCCGCTGCGCCTGCAGCAGATTCTGATCAACCTGCTGGGCAACGCCATCAAGTTTACCGAGCGCGGCACAATCGATCTGCGCGTCGAACAGCGCGCCGTCAGCGCCACGCGCGTCGAGCTGGAGATTCAGGTGCACGACTCCGGCATCGGCATTTCTGAGCAGCAGCAAAGCCAGCTGTTTCAGGCGTTTCGCCAGGCGGACGCCAGCATTTCCCGCCGCCACGGCGGCACCGGGCTGGGGCTGGTGATTACCCAGAAGCTGGTCAGCGAAATGGGCGGTGAAATCGCCTTCCACAGCCGCGTTAACGAAGGCTCGACCTTCTGGGTGCGGATACAGCTCGAGCTCAATCCCAACGCGCCGACGCTGCCGCGCGCGCTCGACGCCCTGTCGCGCTCGCGCATGGCCTACGTCGAGGCGCACGCCGCCTCGGCTGACGCGGCGCTGAAGATGCTGCGCCTTACCCCACTGCAGGTCGAGCACAGCGAAACGCTGTCGGGCCTGCGCGAGCCGCACTATCCGCTGCTGCTGGTCGGGCTGCCGATCGACATCACGCAGCAAGCGCTGCTGGACGACGCCTTTATCGATTCCCTGCTGAACCGTGCCGACTGCGTGCTGCTGGCGCTGCCGAGCGCCATGATGCTGCTGGCGGATCGGCTCAAGGTGCGCGGCATTCACGGCTGCATCACCAAACCGGTCTCTACCACGCGTCTGCTGCCGCTGCTGGCCGACCTGCATAGCCGCCAGCGCAGCGACCTGCCGAACGGCGCGCGCCTGCCGCTGCGGGTCATGGCGGTGGACGATAACCCCGCCAACCTCAAGCTGATCGGCGCGCTGCTGGAGGAGCAGGTGCAGCATAGCCTGTTATGCAACAACGCCGAGCAGGCGATCGCCGCGGCGCGCGCGCAGCCGCTGGATATCATCCTGATGGATATCCAGATGCCGGAGATCGACGGCATTCGCGCCAGCGAAATCATTCGCAGCCTGCCGCTGCATGCCAGTACGCCGATTGTGGCGGTCACCGCGCACGCCATCGACGGCGAGCGCGAACATCTGATCAACGCCGGGATGAACGACTATCTGGCGAAGCCGATCGACGAAGCCCGGCTCAGCCAGCTGCTGGCGCGCTACAGCCCGGCGCTGCCTGCGGTGCTGCCGCCGGTGCCTGCCGTTTCGCCGTCGCTCGACTGGGAGCTGGCGCTGCGCCAGGCGGCGAACAAGCCCGATCTGGCGCGCGACATGCTGACAATGCTGCTCGACTTTCTGCCTGAGGTGCATGAAAAACTTGACGCCTTTATGGCGGCGAAAGATGTGCAGGGAATGCGCGAAATCATTCATAAGCTGCACGGCAGCGCCAGCTACAGCGGCGTGCCGCGCATGAAGCAGCTCTGCCGCCAGCTGGAGAAGAACCTGCGCCAGAGCGGCGATATCGACGACCTGGAGCCGGAGCTGCTGGAGCTGCAGGACGAGATGGAAAACGTGGCGCGCGAGGCGCGGAGGCTGCTGGGCGAAAGCTAACCAGAGCAAAAAAGAGCGCGGCGGCAGGCAACGCAGAGAGCCTTCTGTCGCCGCATCGCCACAGCAGTGGCGGCAGGCTAACGCGGCGGCGCTGGCCGGACTCAACCGAATAACAGAAGCGTACGGTTTACTCTCGGACCAGCACCTTCAGTTTTAACGCGCGGCGGCTTTCGGCCGCCACAGCCAGAGCGCCGCAATCGCCAGCGCAAACAGCGCGCCGAAGCCGACGCCGGTCGCCACCGCAGGCGCGCCCGCCTTCACCGCCAGCGTATAGAGCCCCAGCATCACCAGCATGGCGATATTCTCGCCGAAGTTCTGCACCGCAATCGCATTGCCCGCGCCGACGCTCGCTTTGCCGCGCGCCTGCAGCACCGCGTTGAGCGGCACCACGAAAAAGCCGCCCAGCGCGCCGATCACCATCAGCAGCAGGTACGCATTCAGCAGCGAATGCTGTAGCGAAAAAATAACCACCATCACGCCGATCAGGACGCCAGCGGGCATACAGCGGCGCACCGTCTCCAGCGTCACCAGCTTCGCCGCGGCGCCGGCGCCGACCACAATGCCGATCGCCACCATGGCGTTGAGCGTGGTCGGCGTCGTGTTGTCGCCGATGCCGAGCGCCACCGGCACCCAGAGCACCAGCAGAAAGCGCAGCGTCACGCCTGCGCCCCAGAACAGGCTGGTGCCGAGGATGGAAAAGCGCGTCTCTGCGTTATGCCACAGCGTTGAGCACGCCTGGAAAAAAGCGCGCAGCATCACGCCGGGGTGCCAGCTCTGTCCCGGCCGCGCCGCGGCAAGCGCCGGAATAAACAGGTTTGCCGCCACCGCCACCGCGTAAGTGGCTGCGCAGAGCGCCAGCGCCGCCGTCAGGCTCCAGTCGGCGAGCGCCCCGCCCGATACCGATCCGAGCAGGATCGCGGCGATGGTCGAGCTCTCCATCATGCCGTTGGCCTTCACCAGCTTCTCGCCAGAGGTCAGCTCGGTAAGAATGCCGTACTTGGCGGGTGAATAAGCGGCTGCCCCAATGCCCACCAGCGTATAGCCCACGAAAGGATTGAAGCCGAAGCAGATTAGCAGCGCCCCCAGCAGCTTCAGGCCGTTGGCGAACATCATGACCCGGCCTTTGGCGAAGCTGTCCGCCATCTGACCGACAAAGGGCGCCAGCAGAATATAGGCGGCGACGAACAGCATCTGCATCACCGGCTGGCTCCAGTCGGGATAGAACTCGCTTTTCAGCAGCGCCAGGGTGGCGAACAGCAGCGCATTGTCGCCGAAGGCGGAGAAAAACTGCGCGCCCATCACCGCCAGCATGCCGCGCGACCTCAGCGACATCGCCTGCGTGTTTAGCCTGCTCATGCCTGCTCCTCTTCCGCCTGTTTTTTCAGGCTGACATAGTCCGGTTTGCCGCTGCCCAGCAACGGCAGCTGTTTCATCACGCGAATATCGCGCGGCACGGCGAGCTCCGGCGCGCCCAGCTCGCGCGCTGCCTTCTGCAGCGCGTCGCGCTTCAGTCCGGCGTCGGTGGTAAAGAGCACCAGCGCTTCGCCGCGGTTGCCGTCGGCGCGCAGCGACGCCGCGTGCTGTTTCTCCGGCGACGCCTTCAGGGCGATCTGCTCGACGCTCTCCAGCGATACCATCTCGCCGGCGATCTTGGCAAAGCGTTTGGCGCGCCCCTGGATCTGACAGAAACCGCCTTCGTCAAAGGAGACGATGTCGCCGGTATCGTACCAGCCCGCCTCCATCTGCCCTTCACCGTTGTCGGCAGCGGGCGTTTCCAGCACGCCGGGGTTCTCGACGCGCAGATAGCCGTTCATGATGTTCGGCCCGCGCAGCTGCAGACGTCCGCCCTGCTCAATGCCCTCTACCGACATCAGCCGCGAATCCATGCCCGGCAGGATGCGGCCGACGGTGTGCGCTTTCGCCGCCATCGGCACATTGATCGCCACCACCGGCGCGCATTCGGTTACGCCGTAGCCTTCCAGAATACGAATGCCGTACTTCTCCATATAGAGCTGGCGCGTCGTTTCCTGCAGCTTCTCCGCGCCCGCCACCACGTAGCGCAGGCGGGCGAAATCGTAAGGCGCAGCAAAGCGCGCGTAGTTGCCGAGGAAGGTCGAGGTGCCGAACAGCACGGTGCAGTTGCGGTCGTAGACCAGCTCCGGCACGATGCGATAGTGCAGCGGGCTGGGGTAGAGAAACACCTGCGCGCCGGTCATCAGCGGCGTGAACAGGCCCACCGTCAGGCCGAAGGCGTGGAACAGCGGCAGCGCCGACATAAATTTATCGCGTGGGGTGAAATCCGCCACGGTGCGGATCTGCTCCACGTTCGCCAGCAGGCTTTTATGCGAATGCACCACCCCTTTGGGGTTCCCCTCCGAGCCGGAGGTGAAGAGCACCATCGCCGCCTCTTCCGGCTGGCGCGCCACCTGCGCGCGACGCGGCAGCAGCAGATGCGCGAGGATCCAGAGCTTGTCCTGTGTTGTCACGGTATCGCGCAGATCCTCCAGATAGATCCACTCGACCTCGGTCAGCCCCTGCGGCAGATGCCAGAGGTTGCCCTTCTCCAGAAACTGGCGCGAGGTGAAGACGGTTTTCACCTGCGACGCGGTCAGCGCCGCGCGCATGCCGTTGACCCCGGCGGTGTAGTTGAGCATCGCCGGCACGCGCCCGCGCATCGACGCGCCGAGGATCGCCGCGGCGGTCACCGTCGCATTCGGCAGCAGCAGGCCGACGATCTCGCCCGGCTGGCTGTAGCGCTCCAGAATGCGCCCGACGCCGAGCGCCTTTTTCAGCAGCCCGGTATAGCTGTCGGGCTGCATATTGACGTCTTCGATGCAGGGCTTGAAGGCGCCGTAGCGGGTACGAGCGCTGAGGAAGGCGTCATAGAGCGTTTCGCGCGGGCGCACCGCCATGCGCGCCTCCATCATAATATGGTGCAGGTGCTCACCAGCGAGCTGGCGCCGGTCGCGCGCGCGCTTCGCCTCCGGCATCGGAATGCGCGTGGCGGGCAGAATGCTCAGGGTGATACGGGGAAAAAGGCGGCGCTTGAAGACGCCCGCCAGGCGGCCAAAGGGGGTGTACTCTGCGCCTTCAATGCGCATCGGCACTACGTTGGCCTGCGATTTGGCGGCGACGAACCCCGCGCCGCTGTAGATTTTCATCAGCGAGCCGGTCACGGTAATGCGCCCTTCCGGGAAGATCACCACCGGACGGCCGCTGTCGATCAGCCGCACCAGCTGCTTGATCGACATCGGCCGGGTCGGATCGAGCGGAACGAAATCGATCAGCGGCTTCACCATCCGCATATACCACCGATCGCTGATGGCGGAATAAACTGCGAAAACCGGTCTGATCGGCAGGAACAGCGCCAGCAGCACGCCGTCGAGAAAAGAGAGATGATTCGGCGCGATCAGCACTTTTCCCTGATGCAGCGCGGCGGTATCACCGCGCAGTTCCACTCGCCACAGCAGGCGGCAGACCAGCCGTAAAAATGTAAACAACATGCCAGCTCCATAGCATCGCTAAAAAGGTTCCTAACGATGCAGGATCTGACGTCGTTCGACAAGCGTAAAGGCGCGATTTAGGGCGCGCTCTGCCAGCCGCCGCCGAGCGCGGCAATCAGCGCCACGCTGGCGACCCACTGCGTGCTTTGCAGCGTCAGCAGGCTCTGCTGCGCGCTCAGGCTGCTGGCCTCGGTGGTGGCGACGTCCAGATAGTCGATCATGCCCGCTTCATACTGGTTGCGGGTGACGCGCGCCGATTCGCGCGCGGCGTCGGTGGCACGCTGCTGCGCATCCAGTTCGCTGGTGAGGGTGTTTAGCTCTACCAAATCATCTTCGACTTCCTGCATCGCCGTCAGCACCGCCAGGCGATAGCTGGCGACGCTGGCATCATACGCGGCGCGCGCCTGATCCACCTTCGCCGAGGTAGCGCCGAAATCGAGCAGCGTGCCGCTCAGATCGGGGCCGAGCGACCAGACGCGATACGGCAGCGAAAAGAGATTATGCAGCGCCGAGGCGCTGGTGCCGCCGCTGGCGCTCAGCGTCAGATCGGGATAGTAGCCGGCAATCGCCACGCCGACCGCGGCGTTGGCGGCGGCGACGTTGCGTTCGGCATAGGCGATATCGGGACGGCGCTGCAGCAGCTGCGACGGCAGCGCCTGCGGCAACGGCGGCAGCGTCGCGGTCAGCTTCGCCGCTGGCAGGCTGAAGTCGGCTGGCGCTTTGCCGATCAGCAGCGCGATAGCATGCTCCATCTGGGCCCGCTGCCACTGCTGGTCGAGCGCCGAGGCGCGCGCGCTCTCCAGCTGCATCTGCGCCTGCGCCAGGGTGGCGCGCGATTCGCTGCCCGCCTGGTATTTATTCTCAATGACCTTCAGGTAGCGATCGTAGGCCGCCACGCTTTGCTGATAGCGCGCGATCTTCTCATCCATAATACGCAGCTGAAAATAGTCCTGCGCCAGCGCCGACTGGGCGCTGAGCGTCACGTTCGCCAGCTCGGCGGCGCTCGCCTGGGCGCTGGCAACATTCTCTTCGCGGGTGCGGCGCAGCTTGCCCCACAGATCCGCCTCCCAGCTGGCGCTTAGCTGCGCCGAGTTGCTATTGGTGACGCTGCGCGCGCCGCTGTTGGTCGAACGGGTGCCGCTGCGCGTTCCGCTGGCGTCATAACCGAGCGTGGGAAAGCGCGCGGCGCGCGACTGAGCGGCCAGCGCCTGCGCCTCGCGGTACTGCGCGGCGTAGCTGGCGACGTTCTGGTTAGAGAGGCTGACCTGCTGCAACAGGCCGCTCAGGGTGTCGTCGTGATAGACCGCCCACCATTCACCTTTGCTCTGATCGTCCTGCGGTGCGGCGCGCTGCCAGCCTCTCGCCTCTTTGTAATGGAGCGGCACGCTGGCGCTGGGGCGCTGATAGTCGGGGCCGACGGCGCAGCCGCCGAGCAGCAGCAGTAAAGCGAGAGAAACGTTTTTCATCGATCAGGATTCCGCATGGCGCAAACGGCGCCACTGACGTTGAGTGGCGCGACTCAAACGGTCGAGCCAGAGATAAACCACCGGCGTGGTAAACAGGGTCAGCAGCTGGCTCAATGCCAGACCACCGGCAATCGCCATGCCGAGCGGGCTGCGCAGATCGGCGTCGCCGCCGCTGCCGAGCGCCAGCGGCAGCGCGCCGAAAAAGGCCGCCAGCGTGGTCATCATAATGGGGCGAAAGCGCATCAGGCACGCCTGCACGATCGCCTGCTGCGGCGTCAGGCCGAGACGGCGCTCGGCGTCGAGCGCAAAGTCGATCATCATAATGGCGTTCTTCTTGACGATGCCAATCAGCAGGATGATGCCGATCAGCGCAATCACCGTGAGCTGCGTGTTGGTGAGCAGCAGCAGCAGCAGCGCGCCGACGCCCGCCGACGGCAGCGTCGAGAGAATGGTCAGCGGATGCACGTAGCTCTCGTAGAGCACGCCCAGCACGATATAGACCGCCGCCAGCGCCGCCAGGATCAGCCAGGGCATGGTGGCCGTCAGCTGGCCGAAGGCGGCGGCGGTGCCGGCGAAACCGGCCTGGATGCTGGAGGGCAGACCGAGCTTCGCCATCGCCTGCTTGATCAGCGCCTGCGCCTGCTCCAGCGAGACGCCGTCGTTGAGGTTAAAGGCAATGGTGCTGGTGGCCGACTGCCCCTGATGCGCCACCGACAGCGGCGCGTTGCCGCTGGTCAGGGTGGCGAAGGCGGAGAGCGGCACCCGGTCACCGCTGTCGTTAATCACATAGAGCTGCGCTAAAACCGCCGGATCGCGCGTGTAGCTGCTGTTAAGCGACATCACGACGTGATACTGATTCAGCGTGTGATAGAGCGTGGCGACCTGGCGCTGGCTGAAGGCGTTGTTGAGCAGGGTGTCGAGCATCTGCACATTGACGCCGAGGCGCGTGGCGCGATCGCGATCGATGGTGATCACCACCTCCTGGCCGCCGGTTTGCGAGTCAGAGTCGACGCTGTTGAGCTGCGGGATCGCCGCCAGCGCCGCCTGCACCTTCGGCGTCCAGGTGCGCAGCAGATCGAGATCGTCCGCCTGCAGGCTGTACTGATAGCTGGCGTTGGCGCTGCGGCCGCCGATATGCAGATCCTGCGCCGCCATCAGGAACATCTGCGCGCCCGCGATATGGCTGGTTTTCATGCTCAGCCGGTTGGCCACTTCGGTGGCGGTGGCGTCGCGCTGGTCGAGCGCCTTCAGCCGCACGAAGAAGTTGGCGCTGTTGCGCGAGCCGAACATGCCGCTGCCCATCGACGACATTACGCTCTCTACCGCCGGATCGGCCTGAATGATGCTGGTGAACATCAGCATTTTCGGCTTCATCGCCTGAAACGAGATGTTCTGGTCGGCGCGCAGCGCGCCCATCAGCAGGCCGGTGTCCTGATTGGGAAAGAAGCCCTTCTGCACCACGCTATAGAGAAACAGATTGAGCAGCACGGTGAGCAGCAGGCTAAACATCGTCAGCTTCTGATGGCGCATCACCCAGTTCAGCCCGCGCGCATAGGCGGCCAGCAGCGCGTTGAGGCGGTTCTCAATAAACTGATAAACCGGATGCGGTCGTGTGGTCACGCGCGGTTTGCGCTTCAGCAGCCGCGAGCAGAGCATCGGCGTCAGGCTGAGCGAGACAAACATCGAGATCAGCAGCGACACCGTGAGGGTAACGGCGAATTCGCGGAACAGGCGTCCTACGATGCTGCCCATCAGCAGGACAGGGATAAAAACGGCGATCAGCGACACCGTCATTGACAGCACGGTAAAGCTCACCTCGCGCGCGCCGCGGACCGCCGCGCGCACCGGGCCCAGCCCCTCTTCGATATGGCGCGTAATGTTCTCCAGCACCACGATGGCGTCATCCACCACAAAGCCGGTAGAGATAATCAGCGCCATCAGCGAGAGGTTGTCGAGGCTGTAGCCGAGCAGGTACATCACCGCGCAGGTGCCGATCAGCGACACCGGCAGCGCCAGCGCCGGGATCACCACCGCCTGCAGGTTACGCAGAAACAGAAACACCACGGCGATCACCAGCAGCACCGCGATCAGCAGCGTCTCTTCGGTGTCGTAGAGCGAGGCGCGCACCCCTGGCGAGCGGTCGATCACCACTTTTAGCTGCGTATCGGCGGGCAGATCGTTCTCCAGCGCCGGCAGCTGCGCCTTAATCGCGTCGATGGTGTCGAGCATATTGGCGCCCGCCTGGCGCTTGATGCCGATCATCACCGACGGCGCGGCATTGAGGAAACCGGCCTGATACTGATCCTCCACCGAGTCGTAGACGGTGGCGACGTCGTGCAGCCGCACCGCGTTGCCGTCCTGATAAGCGACGATGAGATCGCGATACTGCGCCGCTTTATCGAGCTGGCCGTTGCTGTCTATCATCCACGACTGGCTGCTGCCCTGCAGCATCCCTTTCGGCAAATTGGTGGTGCTGTTGGCAACGGCGCTGCGCACGCTATCCAGCGAGATGCCGTAGTGCGTCAGCTTCTGCGGCTGCAGGTCGATGCGCACCGCAGGCAGCGCGCTGCCCATCAGCGACACCTCGCCCACGCCCTTCACCTGTCCCATCGCCTGCTCAATCTTGCTTTCGGCCAGATCGTACAGCTCGCCGGGGGTGCGCGTCGCCGAGGTGAGCGCCAGCATCACGATCGGCGCGTCGGAGGGGTTAGCTTTGCGGTAGGTCGGCAGCGACGCCATGCTGCTCGGCAGCAGGCTGCGCGAGGCGTTGATCGCCGCCTGCACGTCGCGCGCCGCGCCGTTGATATCGCGGTCCAGCTCAAACTGCAAAATGATGCTGGCGGATCCCTGCGAGCTGCTGGAGGTCATTTCGGTAATGCCCGCAATCTGCCCCAGCGCGCGCTCCAGCGGCGTCGCCACCGTCGCCGCCATGGTTTCCGGACTGGCGCCCGCCAGGCTGGCGCTCACCATAATGGTGGGAAAATCGACCTGCGGCAGCGGCGCGACCGGCAGCAGCCGGTAGCCGAGCGCGCCGAGCAGCAGGATCGCCAGCGTCAGCAGCAGCGTGGCGACCGGGCGGAAGATAAACAGCCGCGTCAGGTTCATGACGCGCCTCGCGACCGCTGCTGGCGACGTTTCACCCAGGCGTTGCCGCGCTGCGCGACGGCGTCAAACCACAGGTAGATCACCGGCGTGGAGAAGAGCGTCAGCACCTGACTGACGATCAGCCCGCCGACGATCACCAGCCCCAGCGGCTGGCGCAGCTCCGCGCCGGAGCCTGACGCCAGCATCAGCGGCAGCGCGCCGAGCAGCGCCGCCATGGTGGTCATCAGGATCGGGCGAAAGCGCAGCAGGCAGGCCTGATGGATCGCCTCGCGCGGACTGAGGTGCTGCCTGTTCTCCGCCTCCAGCGCAAAGTCGATCATCATAATGGCGTTCTTTTTCACGATGCCGATCAGCAGGATCACGCCGATTAGCGCAATCAGGCTGAACTCGCTGCCCGCCAGCAGCAGCGTCAGCAGCGCGCCGACCGCCGCCGAGGGCAGCGTGGAGAGAATGGTGACCGGATGAATAAAGCTCTCGTAGAGAATGCCCAGCACCACGTACATGGTGAGCAGCGCGGCGAGGATCAGCCACAGGGTATTGCCGGTGGCGCTCTGGAAGGCGGCGGTTTCGCCCTGATAGCGCAGCGTGATGCTCGACGGCATCCCCAGCTGCTGCTGCACCTCGGCGATCGCCTTCTGCCCCTCCTCCAGCGAGTAGCCGCTGTTCAGGTTGAAGGAGATCGTCACCGCCGGGAACTGGTTGAGCCGCATATGCATCAGCGAACCGGCGCGCTGGTGGATGGTGGCGACCGAGGTCAGCTTTACCATGCCGCCGCTGGCGTCGCTGGTTGACGTTGACGTTGACGTTGATGTGGTCGAAGATGCGCCCGCAGATGACGTCGAACTGCTCGTCGCGCTATCGCTGGTCGCGGCCTGTAGATAGATCTCCTCCAGCGAGGCGGGAGACTGCTGGTAAGCGGGCGCCACCTCCAGCACCACGCGATACTGGTTCGACTGGGTGAAAATGGTGGAGACCAGACGCTGGCCGAAGGCGTTGTAGAGCGCGGTATCGACGTCCGAAGCGGTAATGCCGTAGCGCGCCGCTTTATCGCGGTTCAGCTCGACCCAGGCGACGCGGCCCTGATCCTGCAGGTTACTTACCACGCCGTTAAATTCCGGGCGCTTTTGCAGCGCCGCCACCAGCCTCGGCGACCAGGTCACCAGATTTTCGCTGTCGGCGTCGTCGAGGGTGAACTGATACTGGCTCGGCGTCACCTGATCGTTGACCGTCAGATCCTGCGCGGGCTGCATATAGAGCTGGATGCCTGCCACCTGCGTCGCCGCCTGCTGCAGCTGCTTAATCACCGCACCGGCCTTGTCGTCCCGCTGGTCGAAAGGCTTCAGGTTAATCTGCAGGCGTCCGCTGTTCAGGCTGGTGTTGCTGCCGTCGATGCCGATGGTAGAGGAGACGCTCTGCACCGCCGGGTTGGCCAGCACCACCTTCGCCAGCGCCTGCTGACGCTTTGCCATCTCGCTAAAGGAGACATCCTGCGACGCCAGCGTAATGCCCTGAATCAGCCCGGTATCCTGGGTCGGGAAAAAGCCTTTCGGCACCGCTATATAGAGCAGCGCGGTGAGCGCAAAGGTCGCCAGCGCCACCAGCAGCGTCAGCTTCTGGTGGTTGAGCACCACCGTCAGCAGCCGATCGTAGCCGCGGATAAGCTTGTCGAACAGCTCGCCGCCCTTGCGCGCAAAGCGCGACTGCCGCTCCGGCGGAATATGGCGCAGCAGATAAGCGCACAGCATCGGCGTTAAGGTCAGCGACACCAGCATCGACACCAGGATCGACACCGCCAGGGTGATAGCGAACTCGCGGAACAGCCGCCCGACCACGTCGCCCATAAACAGCAGCGGGATCAGCACCGCAATCAGCGAGAAGGTCAGCGAGATAATGGTGAAGCCGATCTGCTGCGAGCCCTTTAGCGCCGCCTGCATCGGCGTTTCGCCCTCCTCCAGCCGCCGCGAGATATTCTCTACCACCACGATGGCGTCGTCGATGACGAAGCCGGTGGCGATGGTGAGCGCCATCAGCGACAGGTTATTGAGGCTAAAGCCCGCCAGATACATCACGCCAAAGGTGCCGACCAGCGACAGCGGCACCGCCACGCTGGGGATCAGCGTCGCCGCCACGTTGCGCAGAAAGAGAAAGGTCACCATCACCACCAGCGCGATCGACAGCATCAGCTCAAACTGCACGTCGCTGATGGAGGCGCGGATGGTCTGGGTACGGTCGGAAAGTATCGTTATCTTCACGCCGTCCGGCAGCGCGGCCTGTAGCGTAGGCAGCGCCGCCTTGATGCTGTCCACCACCTGAATCACGTTAGCGCCCGGCTGGCGCTGCACGCTGATAACAATTGCCGGGCTGCGGTTGGCCCAGGCGGACTGGAAGCTGTTTTCCGGCCCCTGCTCAATATGGGCGATATCCTTCAGGCGCAGCGCCGCGCCGTTCTGATACGTGAGAATCAGGTTGCCGTACTCGTCGGCGGTGCGCAGCTGATCGTTGGCGTCGATGGTGACCGAGTGATATTTGCCGTCGAAGCCGCCTTTGGAACCGTTAACGTTGCTGTTGCCGATCAGCGTGTTGACATCTTCCAGCGTCAGATGATGAGCGGCAAGCGCGGTCGGGTTCATCTGCACGCGGATCGCTGGCTGATGGCCGCCCGCCAGCGTCACCATGCCAACGCCGGAAATCTGCGACAGCTTTAGCGCCACGCGGGTATTGACCAGATCCTGCACCTGCGTCAGCGGCAGGGTGTCTGAACTGGCCGCCAGGGTGATCACCGCGCTGTCCGCCGGATTGACCTTTTTGTAGGTCGGCGGATTGGGCAGATCGCTCGGCAGCAGATTATTGGCGGCGTTGATCGCCGCCTGCACTTCCTGCTCCGCCACGTCGAGCGAAAGATCGAGGCTGAACTTCAGGGTGATAACAGAGGAGCCGCCGGAGCTGGTGGAGGTCATCTGGCTCAGCCCGGCCATCTGCCCCAGCTGGCGCTCCAGCGGCGAGGTCACCGACGACGCCATCACGTCGGGGCTGGCGCCGGGATAGAGCGTGGTGACCTGGATGGTGGGATAGTCCACCTGCGGCAGCGCCGAGGTCGACAGGAATTTGTAGGCAAAAATGCCAGCAACCAGCACGCCGACCATCAGCAGAATGGTAGCGACCGGCCGCAGGATAAAGAGACGTGACGGGTTCATTTTGCCTCGGTGGTCGCGGTCGGTTGCGTCTCATCCGCCAGCGCGACTTTGCTGCCGTTGGTCAGGCGATCGATGCCCTCGGTCACCAGACGCTCACCGGGCTCGACGCCTTTAAGAATCGCCTGCCTGTCGTCGCCGAACGCCGGACCAGCGGAGACCGCCTTGCGCGTCACGGTATTGTCTTTATTGATCGCATAGACAAAGCTGCCGTCGCTGCTCAACTGCAGCGCCTGCGACGGGATCACCGTCGCCCCTGTCAGGGTTGCCATCTGCAAACGCAGATTGACGAACTGGTTGGCATAGAGCGCCTCATCCTCGTTGGCGAAGGTCGCCTTCAGCGCCACGGTGCCGGTGCTGGTGTCGATCTGGTTGCTGATGAATTTCACTTCCCCCTGCGCCAGCGCGCGGCTGTTGTCCTGGTCGAAGGCGGTGGCGGGCAGCGCCTGACCGTTGTGCAGCGCCTTAATCAGCGCGGGAATATAGCTCTGCGGCACGCTAAAGGTCACGGCGGCGGGCTGCATCTGGGTAATGGTGACCAGCCCGGTGCTGCTGGAGCTTTGCACCATATTGCCAGGGTCCACCAGCCGCAGCCCGACGCGACCGCTGACCGGCGCGGTGATGCGCGCATATTCAATGCTCAGCTTCGCGCTGGCGATCTGCGCCTGGTCGGCGGCGACGGCGCCGCGGTACTGCCCGACGGTCGCGGTCTGGGTGTCGAGATCCTGACGTGCCAGCGAGTCCTGCGCGTAGAGCTTGCGGTAGCGCGCCAGCGTCAGCTCGGCGCTTTTCAGCAGCGCCTGGTTTTCGCTCAGCTCCGCCTGATACTGATTCAGCGTCGCCTGAAAGCCGCGCGGATCGATCTGCGCCAGCAGCTGGCCCGCCTCTACCTTCTGCCCTTCGGTAAAGTAAACCTTCTCCAGCTGGCCGTCGACGCGGCTGGTGACGGTGACGCTGGCGTTGGGGATCACCGTGCCGAGCGCGTTGAGATAGACCGGCACGTCGGCGGTGGTCGCCACGCCGCTGTGCACCAGCGTCGCGCCGCCGCCCATCATCGCCATGCCCGGCGGCCCGCCGCGTCCGCCGTGACGACCGCCAGGCGGCATCGCACCCTGCCCTTTGCCGAACGGCAACACGCGCCAGATGGCGCCGGCAATCATCACCATCAGGATGAACAGCAGCAGCCATTTAAGCCAGCGGGAACGGGAGAGGCGGGAGGTATGCGTCATGGTTAAAAAGTCTTTGCAGAGGTAGAAAGAAAAACCCCCTATTTTTCAGGGGATTATTACGTTTATCAATCATCACGCCGTGTATTATCTGCGAAGCCCCGGCTGTTTTTCTATCGGCAAACCGTAAGGGTTGCGTTAAGAATGGTCAGACTTTCCAGCCGACGTTCAGCGCCGCATGCAGCGCTATTTACCGCGCTGGCGCCGACGTGAGCCAAAAAAGGTAAGCGGTTAACAACAGGCAAAAAAAAAACCCACGCATCCGCGTGGGTTGGTGCAATAAACAGGGTGGATTATCCTTGCGGATGCCGCTGCCTGGAGCAGCGCGTTTTCGCACCTATCAATACCTCTGGGACTGCTATCGTCGCACTCTGCGGCGCGACAAAACAGCGCGAAAACGCAACGGAATTCGGGGAAATGAAACCAGGTATGAATAAGTTCCATACCCGGTTACAGATTGATTTTACTAAGATTTATCTGAAGGATTACTGTAGATGGCGTCCGGCGCAATATTCATATGCTTCAGCACCGGCCCCATAATGTTGCCGAAAATCGGGGCGGCGACCGAGCCACCGAAGTGATCGCCAGCGGTAGGATGGTTAATCATGACCACCAGCGCCACCTCTGGATGGCTGGCGGGGGCGATACCGGCCGTGTAGTTGATATAGCCGCCGTCATATTTTCCGCTGCTGCCCATCTTTTCCGCGGTACCGGTTTTGGTCGCCAGCCGGTAGCCCGGCACCGCCGCTTTGATACCGGTACCGCCTGGCAGCACGTCGCTCTCCAGCATATGCACCACCTCCTTGACCGTTTCCGGATTCGCCACCTGCCTGCCGAGCACCGGCGGCGTCACGCGAGTAATCGACAGCGGACGGTAGATGCCGTACGAGCCCAGCGTCGCATATTCGCGCGCAATCTGCAGCGGCGTGACGCGCAGACCATAGCCGAAGGAGAAGGTGGCGCGCTCGATATCGGCCCAGCGCTGGCGGTGCGCCGGGAAGTAGCCGACGCTCTCGCCGGTCAGCCCCAGACCAGTGGGTTTACCCAGGCCAAACGCCTGATAGGTATTAACCAGCGCTTCGGCAGGCATTGCCAGCGCAATATGGGAAACGCCGATGTCGCTCGACTTTTGCAGAATGCCGGTCATGGTCAGGCGCGGCCAGTGGCCGACGTCGCGGATCAGGTGGCCGTTGACGCTGTACGGCGTGGTATCAATCACTGAATCAGGGCGGACCAGATGACGCTCCAGCCCTTCCATGACCACCAGTGGCTTCACCGTCGAACCCGGCTCATAGCTGTCGTTAATCGCCGTATTGCGCATTTGCGCCGGCGTGGCGCCATCATAATTGTTTGGGTTAAAGGAGGGATAAGAGGCCATACCGAGAATTTCGCCGGTATCGATTTTGACCAGCACCGCCGCGCCGGAGTCCGCCTTGTTGCGCAGCACGCCGTCGCGCAGCTGGCTGTAGAGCGTGTACTGATCGAACTTGTCGATGCTGAGCTGTACCGTCGGCGGCTGGGTCGGCGGCGTATAGCTCAGCATGGAAATAATATTGCCCGCGGCGTCCTGACGATAAACCTCTTTGCCCGGCGTCCCCTGCAGCACCTTGTCATAGCCTTTTTCCAGCCCGTTCAGGCCGACATTGTCCGCGCCGACGATGCCGATCAGCGGCGCCGCCGCCTCGCTCATCGGGTAGAAGCGGCTGTCGTCATAGACTTCGCTGATGCCCTTCAGGTGCAGCTCGGCGATATCTTTGGCAATGCCGAGCTCAATCTTGCGCCCCAGATAGAGAAAGCGGCGTTTGGGATTGGCGGTAATCTGCGCGGCAATTTGTTCCGGGCGCATATTCAGCGCCGAGGCCAGGTAGGCCCACTTAGCGCTCAGGAAATCAGGGTTCGCCTCCAGCACGCGCATCGGGTCAGCAATAACGTCGCGCGACGGCACCGAAAGCGCCAGCGCTTCGCCGTTGCGATCCAGCAGCGTGCCGCGGTTGGTTGGCAGCGTCACGGTGCGCAGCGAGCGCTGATCCGCCTCATGCTCCAGCATCGGCTGATTCAGAAACTGCAGATCAGCGATACGCGCCATCAGTATCACCATGCAGGTCAGCACGCCAAGGCAAATCAGGCGAAAGCGAAACGGGTTAAACGGGGCTTTGATCTGGTCTTTTCCCAGTAGTTTTTTTATCCGGGGCATAGCTGTCCGCTGCAAAGAAAATTAAAAAAATATCCACGCGAGCAGTTATAAAGAAAGCGCTACGCCGTTAACAGGAAAACTGTGTATCAGTTCGTAATCGGTGCGCCAGGCAAAAAAAAACCTGCGCATCTGCGCAGGTCGGTGTAATCAAGAAAATCTATTGATGTTCACCCATCAATACCTCTGGGACCATGACTGTAACAAGGCCACGAGACCGGCTGCCATCACCTAAACGCAACAGTGTCCGGCAAAATGTAACCAGCCATGTGTTTGTTAAGCGATTTTGCAAACCGCATGTTTTTTGATGTCCACCAGGCAGCTCATGGCGTTGGGCCCCTGCGTCAGCGATGAAGTGCCGATATCCAGCGTCAGCACGTTGGGATTGCCCGCACGGTCAAACGGCTGCCACTCCGCGCCGAAGCCGGGATCGAACCAGGCGCCGGTAGCGACGATCACCACGCCCGGCGTCAGCCCGTCGGTCAGGCGCGCGCCCGCCAGCATCGCGCCGCGCGCGTTACGCACCTCAACCACCTCGCCGTCGGCAATGTCGCGCGCCGCCGCGTCCTGCGGATGCAGATAGAGCGTTTCATGGCCGGCGGTTTTGTTGCCCTGCACCGTCGGGGTGGCGTCAAGCTGGCTATGCAGTCGATCTGACGGCTGGATTGAGATCATATGCAGCGGGAACTGCTCGCTCAGCGCCGCGCCCAGCCACTCCTGAGGTTCGCGCCACTCCGGATGACCGGCGAAATCGGCCAGATCGTAGTCGGCGATGGTCTGGCTGAAGAGCTCAATCTTGCCGCTGGCGGTTTTGATCGGGTGACGCACGGGATCGGCGCGGAAATCCTCCATAAAGATGTAGGGCTTGCCGCCTTCCGGGATCTCAACGAAGCCGCGCGACCAGAACTCGGCGAACTCCGGAAAGTCGATGCCCTTGCGCGCATGCGCCGTCGCGCACTGCTGATAAAGATGTTCGATCCACTGACGCTCGTTGCGCCCCTCGGTGAACTGCTGACGATAGCCGAGGCGTTCGGCCAGATCGGCGAAAATATCGAAGTCGTTGCGCGCCTGATGCTGCGGCTTAATCGCCTGATGCATCGCCAGCACAAAACGGTCGCGCGAGGAGCCGCCGATATCGTTGCGCTCCAGCGTGGTGGTGGCGGGCAGGACGATATCCGCCATCTGCGCCGCCGGCGTCCAGACGATATCCTGCACCACCACGGTGTCCGGCTTCTGCCAGCCTTCAACCAGCCGGTTAAGCTGCTGATGATGGTGGAAAGGATTGCCGCCCGCCCAGTGCACCAGATGAATATCGGGATAGGTCAGCGTCTCGCCCTGGAAGGTGTAAGGCTGGCCGGGATTGAGCAGCATATCGCTGATGCGCGCTACCGGAATCGACAGGCCGGAAGGATTGGGGCCGGTCGCCATCAGCGGCGCCGGGCCATCCTGACGCGGGTTGCCGACGCTGTTCATCGAGCCGTGGCCGAACGAGAAGCCCGCGCCCGGCAGACCGGGCTGGCCGAGCATCGACGAGAGCGCGATCATCATCCAGTAAGGCTGCTCGCCGCGATGGGCGCGCTGCACCGAGTAGGAGCAGGTCATAAAGCTGCGCTTGCCGATCAGCTGTTCGGCCAGGCGAACGATGCGCTCCGGCGGAATACCGGTGATGCGGCTCGCCCAGCCGGCGGTTTTGGCGACGCCGTCGCTTTCGCCCAGCAGGTAAGCGCGCAGCTGCGGCCAGCCGGTGCAGTGGCTGGCGAGAAACGCCTCGTCCACCGCGTTGCGCTGGGCGATCTCATAGCCGAGCGCCAGCATCAGCGCCACGTCGGTATTGGGGCGAATCGGGATCCAGTCGGCGTTAACCCATGCCGGGCAGTCGTCGCGCATCGGGCTGATGTTGATGACCGGTGTGCCTTTGGCCGCCAGCTGCTCCAGCGCGGGTTTCAGGCTGTGCTGGCCTGCTCCGCCCGATGCCACCTGGGCGTTTTTCAGCGCCAGCCCGCCGAAGGCGACGAAAATCTCCGCATGCTCCACCACCTGCGGCCAGTCGGTAACGCGGCCGGTCAGCGGCATATAGGTGCCGATCACATAGGGCAGGAAGAACTGCGCCGCGCCCCAGCTGTAATTGCCCTGCTGATCGACGCCGCCGCCGCCCTGAAAATAGAAGCGGCGCACCAGGGTGCGCGCGTGGTTGACGCGGCCCGCCGACGACCAGCCGTAAGAACCGTTGAAAATGCCGGAGGCGCCGTAGCGCTCGCGGATGCGGCGGTTTTCCTCCGCCACCAGATCCAGCGCGGTCTCCCAGTCGACGGCGACGAAATCTTCGCGGCCGCGCAGCGTGCGGTCGCTGTTTTCGCGCGATTTCAGCCAGGAGCGGCGCACCATCGGCTGCCGAATACGTTTGTCGGAATAGACCAGCTCGGGAATGGTGTTCAGCATCGGCGACGGATCGGCGTCGGCGAAGAACGGCTCGCAGCCGATCAGACGATCGTGTTCAGTCACGGCGCTGAACGCGCCCCAGTGCGCCAGATGTGGCACTCGCTTTTTCATGGTTTCTTTTACGGCAGATAAGGGAAAAAGGCAGGATACCATGCGACCCCGCGCCGGGTTAAGCCTGGAGTTTTCCCCCTTTTTGCGACGGCGCAGACATTCTGTCAGCTTGATACAGGCCGCCTTTTCCGTAACACTGCTGCCATGTGTAAACGTTTTCCCTAAAGCAGGTCGAGGCATGGCTACGATTAAGGATGTTGCCAGACTGGCGGGTGTTTCCGTCGCGACGGTATCCCGTGTGATTAATAATTCGCCTAAAGCCAGCGAAAGCTCGCGTCAGGCCGTCAGCCAGGCGATGGAGGAGCTGCAGTATCATCCCAACGCCAACGCGCGCGCGCTGGCGCAGCAGTCGACCGAAACCTTAGGCCTGGTGGTCGGCGACGTTTCCGATCCTTTTTTCGGCGCAATGGTTAAGGCGGTTGATGAGATCGCCGGACAGACCGGCAACTTTTTGCTGATTGGTAACGGTTACCACAATGAGCAAAAAGAGCGGCAGGCGATTGAGCAGCTGATGCGCCACCGCTGCGCCGCGCTGGTGGTGCATGCGAAAAAGATCCCCGACGCCGAACTGGAGCAGCTGATGAAGCAGATGCCGGGCATGGTGCTGCTGAACCGGCTGCTGAAAGGGTTTGAACAGCGCTGTATCGCGCTCGACGACCGCTACGGCGCCTGGCTGGCAACGCGCCATCTTATCCAGCAGGGACATCAGAATATCGCCTTTATCTGCTCGACCCACCCCATTTCCGACTCCGAAGATCGCCTGCAGGGCTACTACGACGCGCTGAAAGAGCACGGTCTGCCCGCTAACGATCGGCTGGTGACCTTTGGCGAACCGGATGAAGTAGGCGGCGAGCAGGCGATGACCGAGCTGCTGGGACGCGGCCGCAGCTTTACCGCCGTGGCCTGCTATAACGATTCGATGGCGGCTGGCGCGCTGGCGGTGCTGAGCGATAACGGCGTGCGCGTGCCGGAAGAGATGTCGCTGATTGGCTTCGATGACGTGCTGGTGTCGCGCTATGTGCGCCCGCGCCTGACCACGGTGCGCTACCCCATCGTCACCATGGCGCAGCAGGCAGCGGAGCTGGCGCTGGCCCTGGCCCATGCGCAGCCGCTGCCGGAGGTGACCAATATGTTCAGCCCAACGCTGGTACGGCGCCATTCGGTGAGCGGGCCGGGTTAAAGCGCGCGCCGGTAGAGTTTGACCGGTTTATCGGGGTACTCCAGCGCCTCGCCCGCTGGCGTCCAGCCGCAGCGCTCATAATAGCCGCCGAAGGTCGACCAGAGCCACAGGCTGCGGTGGCCGCGCTGCCGCGCATAGTCAATTACATGCTGCTGCAGCGCCGCGCTCAGGCCGGTGCCGCGCGCGCTTTCATCGACGTAGAGCGCGGCGAGCCAGGGAAAGAGATCCTGGCGGCTAATCAGATCGCAGCGCCAGAAGCCCACCGTGCCCACTGCCCTGCCCGCGTCGTCGACCGCGACGAAAGTGACGGGAAACGCGGCCCCATGCAGCGAGCTCTCCACCACGCTGGCCATAAAGTCGCGCCCGTTTTCCGCATCAAAGGCGCGCCACAGCCAGTCGGTCACCTGTTCGGCGAACTGCGGCGCGTCGCGCAACGAGAGGATCCTCATCGCGCGCCTTAGCCCAGCTCAAGCGCCAGCAGTTCCTGAATAGTCTGCGCCCGGCGGATTTCACGCGGTTCGCCCTGCTCGAACAGCACTTCCGGGATGAGCGGGCGGCTGTTGTAGTTAGAGGACATGGAGACGCCGTAGGCGCCGGTATCGTGAAATACCAGATAGTCGCCCACCTGCGCCGCCGGCAGCGCGCGCGTTTCGACCTTACCGCCTTCCAGCTGGGTAAAGACGTCGCCCGACTCGCACAGCGGTCCGGCGACCACGCTATCGCGCAGGGTGTGCTCATCAATCGCGCGACCGTCGCCCGGCAGCAGCGAAATATGGTGATAGCTGCCGTACATCGAGGGACGCATCAGATCGCTAAAGCCCGCATCCACCAGCACGAAGTGGCGGCTGCCCATCGCTTTCACCGCGCGCACCTGCGACACCAGCACGCCCGCCTCGGCAACCAGGAAACGCCCCGGCTCGATCTCCAGCTTAACGGCATGGCCGAGGTGATCGGCGATACGCTGACGCGCCGCGTCCCACAGGCCGAAATAGTGCGCGGTGTCGATCGCCTCTTCGCCGAAGCGATAAGGAATAGAGAGCCCGCCGCCCGCCGAAATCGCCTCAAGGTCGTGGCCGAGCGCGATGACCTGCTCCACCATCGCGTCGCACACCTGCTGCAGGTGGCCGTAATCGACGCCGGAGCCGATATGCATATGCAGCCCGATCAGGCGCAGCCCGTAGGTTTTGATCGCCGCCAGCGCCTGCGGCAGTTCGCTGTGCCAGATGCCGTGCTTGCTGTTTTCGCCGCCGGTATTGGTTTTCTGGCTATGGCCGTGGCCGAAACCGGGGTTGATGCGCAGCCATACCGCGTGGCCTGGTGACACCTGGCCCAGCTGGTGCAGCATATCCACCGATCCGGCGTTCACCGGCACCTTGAGTTCGGCAATGCGCGCCAGCGTCGGCCGGTCGAATACGTCGGCGGTAAAGACGATATCCTCGCCGCCCGGCTGAAAGCCCGCCGCCAGCGCGCGTTCGATTTCGCCAAGGGACACGGAGTCGACTTTGACGCCCGCCGCGCGCATCAGACGCAGAATATGAATGTTTGAGCAGGCTTTCTGCGCAAAGCGCACCACGTCGAAGGCGCGCAGCTGTTCGATGCGCTGCTGAATAATCTGGGCATCATAGGCCCAGAACGGGCCGCTGTACTGCTGCGCGAGCGGCAGCAGCTGCGCGGCGTTTAGTGCGGTAGTAGGATCGGTCAAGGCGCGGGGCATAAGCATTCTCCTGTGAGTTACCCCTATTAGGCCAGACGCGTGCCATGCTGAAAAATATCTGTTTTAATAGCTTCTATTCAAAATGGATATGGCAGCGCATGGCAAAAATCAACTGGCGGCATATCGAGATTTTTCATGCGGTGATGACCAGCGGCAATCTGACGCAGGCCGCCGCGCTGTTGAACACTTCGCAGCCCACCGTCAGCCGCGAACTGGCGCGGCTGGAGAAGCAGCTGGGGTTGACGCTTTTCACCCGCGTGCGCGGTCGGCTGCAGCCCACGGTACAGGGCCTGCGGCTGTTCGAAGAGGTGCAGCGCTCCTGGTACGGGCTGGATCGCATTATGGAAGCCGCCGACGGGCTGCGCCAGTTCCGCCAGGGCGAACTGTCGGTCGCCTGCCTGCCGGTCTTTTCGCAGTCGCTGCTGCCGCCGCTGGTGCAGCCCTTTATGCAGCGCTATCCCGATGTCAGCCTGAATATTATTCCGCAGGAGTCGCCGCTGCTGGAGGAGTGGCTGTCGGCGCAGCGCTACGATCTCGGCCTGACGGAAACCCAGCATGCGCCCGCCGGCACGGAGCGGCTGCCGCTGCTGACCTGCGACGAGGTCTGCGTGCTGCCGCGGGATCACCCGCTTTGCGCGCGCGCGGTGTTAACGCCGCAGGATTTCGCCGGAGAGAACTACGTCAGCCTGTCGCGCGCCGACAGCTATCGTCAGCTGCTGGATACGCTGTTTCATGAGCAGAGCGTGGAGCGCAGGCTGGCGCTGGAGACGCACAGCGCGGCGTCGGTGTGCGCCATGGTGCGCGCGGGCGTGGGGATTTCAGTAGTGAATCCGCTGACGGCGCTCGACTATGCTGACAGCGGCGTGGTGATGCGCCGATTTAGCGTCGCGGTGCCTTTTACCGTGAGCCTGGTACGACCGCTGCACCGCCCCGCGTCGGCGCTGGTGGCGGCTTTTGTCGACCACCTGCAGGCGCAGGTGGCCGATTTTCCTCAGCGCATCGCCGAACGGCTGGCTTAAGCGCGCACTGCGGCGGCATTGCCGCCCGATTTACGGAAGGTGATCAGGCAGATAATCAGGCCAATAGCGGCCAGCGCGGCGGCGGCCACCGGCACGGCAGTCAGGCCATAACCTCGGCCGATTACCGCGCCGCCGACCCAGGCGCCCAGCGCGTTGCCGACGTTAAAGGCGGAGATGTTCAGCGTCGAGACCAGGTTCGGCGCCTCTTTGCCGTGGCGCACCACGTTTATCTGCAGGCCCGGCACGGTGGCGAACGTCGCCATCGCCCACAGAAACAGCGTCACCTCCGCCAGCCAGAGCGCATGGCTGGTCCAGCTAAACAGCAGCGAGAAGAGGGCGATCAGCGAGAAGCTTAAAATCAGGCTGAAAGAGACCTTCCAGTCCGCCAGCTTGCCGCCGAGAATATTGCCGACGGTGAGGCCCGCGCCAATCAGGAACAGCGTCCAGCTCACGCCGCGCGCGCTGATGCCGGTAACCTGCAGCAGCAGCGGCGCGATATAGCTGAACAGCGCGAACATCGCCGCGGCGAAGAACACCGTCATCAGCAGCGAAAGCCACAGTTTGCCGTTGGCCAGCGCGCTGATTTCGCTCGCCAGATGCACCGGCTTCTCTTCTTTATTAGTGGGCAGGCTGACGATCAGCGCGATAAAGGCGAGTACGCCGATAATGGCAACGCCCCAGAAGGTGGCGCGCCAGCCGAACAGCTGACCAAACCAGGTGCCGAGCGGCACGCCAAGCACGTTGGCCAGCGTCAGGCCGGTGAACATCAGCGCCACCGCAGAGGCCTGTCGGCCAGGCGCCACCAGACTTGCCGCCACCACCGCGCCAATGCCGAAAAAGGCGCCGTGGCAGAGCGCGGTTATCACGCGGGCCATCATCAGCAGGTTATAGGTGTAGGCGAGCGCGCAGAGCACGTTGCCGACAATAAAGATAATCATCAGCAGGATAAGCGTCTTTTTGCGCGGCAGCTTTGCGGTTAACAGCGCCATAATTGGCGCGCCGATGGCGACGCCCAGCGCATAGCCGCTAATCAGCCAGCCTGCTGACGGGATCGAGACCTGCAGATCGCCCGCCACCTCGGGCAAGAGCCCCATAATGACGAACTCGGTGGTTCCAATCGCAAACGCACTCAGCGCCAGCGCCAGTAAAGCAACAGGCATAACACACTCTCCCAATCGATATGCAGGTGAACGCCGCGGCGGACGCCGGGCGCGGACGGTTATAAAAATTTGAACTTCGTCACGGAGAGTATTAAATCATAGCCGTGAGCGTGCATACACCCTGCGTGCGGCAAGGAACTTTTGCCGCAGGCGCAATAATGGCGCGCCGTTCGCGTGATGGAATCTTAACAATCTTCTCCGCTTTAACGCGCTACGCTTGAGGGTAAGCGCCAGAGGCGTGGCGCGCAGGCGCGCTTTGCGTGTGGATTCAATCAGGTAAAGGAATGGTGCGCGCTGCCGATACTCCAGTTGCCCTATCTGGAAATGTGAAGCCATTCTTATGCGGGGAGAGACTATGCAGCGGCTAATCGCCCTGACGGCGCTCTGTCTCAGCGGCTGCTCCGTCGGCCACTACGAGTACAGCAGCGAAGCGCAAAAGCGCGTCGATATGACCTATACCGGCATTCCCACCGCGCTCGGTCTGGGAACACTGGGCACCACGATCCCGCTGACGGCGGAGTACAGCCTGACCGCCGCGCACGTTGCTAAATTTTCGCTCTATCGCGTCAAGGCCTGGCATCCCGAGTGCGATATCGCCGTGGTCTACCACAAAAATGCCGAAGCGAACCTGCCGCCGCGCTTTCGCAACAGCCGCATCGGCGACAGGGTGAATCTCTACGGCTATAGCTTTATTAGTGCGATGCCGGTCAGCTCCAGCGGCGAGAACCTGATTAACACCTCGCTGGCCAACAGCTGGAACAAGGCGCAGTGCGTCGTGGTGGCGGCTAACGCGGGCGTGGTAAAAGGCATGTCGGGCGGCGCGGTCTATAACGCGTCCGACGATACCCTGGCGGGCGTGATCGTCGGCTACAGCAGCCGCATTGATGATAACCAGAGCGGGAAGACGCTCTATCGCGACGTCGCGCTCTATGTGCCCTATGCCCGTTTCGGGGCCTGGCTGAACGGCGTGGTGAAGTCCTGAATATCTTCCTCGGCAGGATAAAGAGCGAGAGCATCTGGCAGCCCTCGCCCGGGGTATTGCAATCTACAGTTCGGTGATGATCAGCGTCGCGGATGCCGTAAAGCCGCCTGTTGCGATAGCGCTAGTGGCGACGGAGGGGTTTCTCAGCAGGCTAAAGATCAGGTTTTTCGATCCCGATCCGGTAACGCTCATGCTAAATGCATCGCCGTTGTTGAGCGTTGAGCCGCCCGCTTCTCTTACGCTGACGCCCAGTGCGCTGTTACTGGTGACGATTTGCGAGGTGGACCAGGAGACCGGCGTCATATTGAGCTTCAGGGAAAAGTTATGGGTGCTGGTACCGGTACAGCTTAGCTTGACGCTCACGGTTTTATCCGCCGTCGTTCCCGCCGTGGTGCCTATAGAGGCGCGTTCAATAGGATCGAAAGCGACGTTAATACTCGGCGTCGATACGCTACAGGTATCGGCTACGACGCGGTTTACCGGTGCCGAACACATGACCTGACCGGCAGGATAGGTATAGTTGATCCCCCATATTCCCCAGCCCGTGGTGCCGTTAACGGCGGTGACGCTGAAGCACAAATTTTTATATACCTTGCCGTTCCACACGTTACTGCCGCCACCATTGGCGCCGGCGCTAATGGTGCCATTCAGAATGGTGCCGGTAAGGAATTTCTTTCCCAGGTTGCCCCAGGTTTTGGGATCCCATGCGGGATAGCTAATGGTCTTCTCCCAGAAAGGCCCCACCAGTTTTGTGCAGCTGGTGTCAGAAGTGCAGTTTGCCAGGTAGAGCTGAACGCCCGAGGGTAAAAAAGGCAGGCCTACCGCGTCATGCGCCGTACTGGTCTTGGTCAGGGTGAAATTAGTGCCGGGTCCGCACTGATCGTTAGCGCCATAGCAGGTGACGCTAAAGTCATAGGCATCGCAGCCAGCGGACCACAGCCAGATAACCGTTCCGGCCAGCAACGTTTTAATAAGCTTTGAATTAAAAAACGTGGATATATTCATCATTATTTTCCTGCCAGGCGCTTTTGCATGACAATATGTTTTTAAACAGATTGAGAACATCGCTTAATGCCAGCCAGCTTATTCATAATTCAGCGTGAAGTTGGCTGTCGCGTTAAACTCGCCCTTCACGATGGCGTGATGTTGAATAGCGCTCGGCTTTCCCCTGACATAGCCTTTTAGCGTCAAATTTGTCGTGCCTGCGCTTAATGAAAAATTTGGCGTTGCGCTATTAAAGGCTAACGCGGTGCCATCCAGCGTTTCCAGCCCAATGGCAATGCCGCTGGCGGTGCCGGTTACGGCCAGCATATCGGTGAGTTCGCTGTCCGCCGTTCCGCTAAACGTCAGGCTTACCGTCTCGCCAAGGCTTAAATCGCACTCAAGCAGCCGAATAGTAAAAGGCTGGCTGTGGATTCGCTCATTGATATAAAGATATTTGTCGACAATGGTGCCGAAATCGAGCTCAACCGTTTCCGTCTCGGGATCGAGCACGCAGGGTTCGGCCACTAAATTACCGGAAAATTGCAAATTATTCGTCACGGCAACGCTACGGGACGGGCTTATCACCGCGCTTATTAACAAAACAGAACAGGCGATCGCCCTAAAATAAGCACATCTGGCTGTTGTTAACATTATTCATACTCCGCCAGCAGGGTCGCGGTCGCGCTAAATGCGCCTTCGATAAGGGGGGCGCCAGATGAAACGGGCACAGCTTCCAGCACGGGGGGGCGACTATAGTCAATTACAAAGGGCTGATTAATAACGACTGGCGTTCCATTTTGCAGGATTTCGATGCCGAGGCCGCTCACGGAGGTTTCAATAGCTCCGCTGTCATAAGCCGTCTGCGTTCCTTTAAGCGTCATATTTAAATTCACCGTTTCGTCCGGATCGTCACACTCCAGCGTATAGGGAATCGTCTGCTTATATCGCTCGCCGTCAACTTTATTAATCCCGACATTACCAAATTCAACCGCGATTACGCCGTCATTATTTATATGGCAGGGCTTTCGCTTCAGTGTGCCATGAATAACGACGCTGAGCGTATCGCCCGTCTGTTCCGCGCTGGAAAAAAAATTAACAAACAGCAGCAGCAGAACAGCGAATCCTTTTATGCTGTGCCGTACTGGACGCCTGGCGTTCATTTCTCTGCTTCCTTATTGATAGGCGACTTCGAGGGTAGCGGAGGCGTTAAACTCCTGCCCGTTGCTAAAACTGGCACCTGACTGCTTAACCAGCACAACGTCAAGCGCCGGCGGAGAAGCGGCATCAAGCGTGAACCAGGTATTAGCGCTTATCTGGCTATTGTTCTGCAGTAATTTAATGCCTAACCCGACAACATCCGTCATTAATAGCGCCGTATCGAAAGAGGCGGCACTACCGATCCATCGCATGCTGACGCTTTTGCCGTCGGCATCGCCTTCGCAGCTCAGCGTATAAGGCACCGACTCTTTGTAGTAATCGCCGCTAATTTCACTGATATAGACATCGCCAAATTCAACCTGGATTTTTTCGTTACTGCCAAACAGGCAGGACGCCGTCGCGACCACCGTTCCGCTGATATTGATAGTGACGGGGTCGAGCGCAAAAAGCGGCTTTGTGGTTAATCCCAGGCTAAGGATGAGCCAGCCTTGCACAACACGCCTTAACAGGCTCAGCCGCCATAAAAGGTGCAGCCGTGAATAAACAGGCATTTCTTTACCCTTAGTCATAATTCAGCCTGAAGTTGAGGGTGGCGTTAAAGGCGCCAGCGACCAGCGGCGCGACGGTTCGCTCTGGAAGCACATACCAGGTCAGTGCATCATGGTATGGCGCGATAAAGCGCGGTTCACTTCTGCTGCCCAGCCGGACATCCCGCATGCGGCTATCCAGCAGGCGCAGACCTATCCCCTGAGCACCGTCGACTTTCACTAAATCAGGCGACGCGGTGTCTGCCGGTGCGATAAAAGAGACCGACACCACGGGCTGACGGCTATCCCATACTGAACCCTGCGTCAGGCTATCCCGCTGCCGGCCGCCGCTCAGCAGACAGTCACGTAAAATCAGCTGGAAAGGGGTCGCCTCTCCGCGCTGGCCTACCCTGGCTAAATCACCCGTCACAATGGTACCGAGCTGAACCTGCTGGTAAGCGCTTTCCATTTCCAGCCTGCAGGCGCCCTGGGATAAGGCACCCGTCACATGCAGCGTTCCCCATTCGCCATCGACCTGACTGAAATCTTTGGCCTGAGCGTGATGAAAAGTCATTAATCCGCTCACCGCCAGCACACCGAGCAGGCATCGACAGCCGTTGCCCTTACGCCATATAGCCAAACCACTTTTTATTAAAGAAGAAGCCCTGTTATACATATGCGATCCCTGATAATGAGTGCTTAACGTCTGTCGCCTGGCCTCAGCCTTCTTTATAATCCGCTACGCTGCAGCCTGCGCCAGCACAGTGAAACACCAGCTGTGGCCGTCCGCCGTAGTCGTTGATAAATGTCACCGCTGGTGCGCTGCCGATCCGCTCTGCGCTGACAGGCAATAGCGCGCTGCTGTGCGGCGAGATCATTAACGGCTTGACGTCATCAATCTCTTTGCCTGCTGCGCTCACCCCAACCAGCGTAAAAAAATAGGGGGACTGATTGTCGACGCGATATTTTGCGCCGTCGCGTTTCAGGCTAATGCTCTCTTTCCAGACGTTGATCATGCCCACGGCGTTTTTTATTAGCGCCTGTGGGCGATAAAACATTTTGATACGCGTTTGTAGCGCAATTTGCAGCGTATTGGCCTTGTTCGACCGCGGCGGAATTTCACGCAGGTTAAAGTAATAGAGGGTTTCCTGGTCTTGCGGCAAGGTATTGACCGCAGGTAACGCCTGAACCTTGACCTGGCTTTTGGCCAGAGGCTCAACCCGCTGCAGCGGTGGCAAAACAATCAGCGGCGAATCGATTTTTACGCCGTCTGCATTCTCAATCCATCCCTGGGCAAGATAGGGAAGATCTTTATTTTTGTTGCTGATATTGAGGCTCAAAGAGCGACTGCCGCCATCGAATATTATTCGGGTACGGTCTAAGGCGATTGCGGCGCTGGCCTGCGGTGCCAGTATGGCGCTCGCCAGCACGCCAGTTAAAAAGGAGCTCAAACAGGTTAATTTCATCTTTCTTCTCACTCAGGATGTTAGCTGCGGCATTAAGGCTTACTGACCGTTTCACAAGGTAAAAGCAGCCCGCGGGTTAAAGGTGGCAGTGGCGCTGGCAATATCACCGCGCAATGCGCTTTTCCGCCCCATTTAACCGTCATTTTCTCTCCAGCATTTATTCCGGTCAGCCAGACGCTGCCGTCATCATTAATAATGCCGGTTTGATAATTATTTTTATTTTCGACCGTCGCGCCGAAGGGCGGAGACGTTCCGTCTGACAGTTTGATAACCGCCATGGCTTTTTCGCCGGAAATGACACCTAATTTACGATAACCAATGGCGCCCTCGGTTAATGAGGCCTGCACGACTGAGCGAGGCGCATCAGCATTATCTGCCAGCTTATCCAGATCGATACGCACGCTGCTGCGGTAATAATTATTAAGATCGCCAACGATGGCTTTCCCCCAATAATTTGTATGGCTGACGCCACCGTTACCGACGAGCGGCACGCCCTTAACGCCTTCGGTATCGATCATCATTCGCGTCCCGCCCAGCGTCGTAATGCGATGCAAAGCCACGCCCTGCGCTGTCGCCGTCATCCCGCCCTGGAGCGATAGCCCGACCGAACTATATTGACTGCCGCTATAGCTCGCATTTGCCGTCATACTGGCAAGATCCCCGTCATGGGTATAATAACCGCTGAGCGTGCCCTTGCCGTCCGATCCGACGCCTGCGCTGATTTGATAATTACTGTTACTGTCGATGCGGTTATATAAACTAACTGAATGCGACGTTTTATTATTGTAATACTGTCCGTCATAGCTCACTGACCCACCACTCCCCCAGGGAACGGTCAAGGTTAAATAAGCGCCATCGTCATTTTGGTGGTGATAAACAGAACGATAGGCTGTGAGGTTCAGACTCAAATTTTTCAGGCGCAGCAGATCAAAGTATTTAGCAACAGAGAGCGTATAGCTGTCGTTGGCTGCCTGATTCCAGTAAGTCTGATGGCTGTAGTTCAGGTAACCACTCAGGCCAATACTTTCGAACTGTTTATTGAAGGTGATGGTATAGAGCTCTTTCCCCTGTCCCGCGGTGGTGCCCAGATAGCGCAAATCCAGGTACTGGGACATGCTCATATAGTCACGTTCAGAAAACCGGTAGCCAGCAAAGGTCACCTGGCTATCAATCTCTTCAAAACGCTTTGAATAGCTGAGACGCCAGGACTCACCCGTTTTGGTTCCCTGCTCTGGCAGACGCGCGCGCGACTGGGTGACGTCCAGGGAGAGCGCGCCCAGCGCAAGCAAGTCGCGACCCAGGCCAGCAGAAAGCGCATTGTAGTCGCCCCCCAGGATCGCCCCGCCGTAAAGCGACCAGCCATTATTAATGCCCCACGAAAATTCGCTGCTGGCAAAGCCTGGTCCACGGCTATTGCGCTGATAGTCAGAAGGCTTGCCCAGCGCCAGCTTATAGCGCACCAGTCCAGGACGCGTAAGATAGGGAATGTTAGCCGTATTAACCTGAAACGTCCGCACGCTGCCGTCCTGCTCTTTGACCTGCACATCCAGGGTGCCGGACACCGCGGAGCTTAAATCCTGGATACGGAAAGGCCCTGCGGGCACCTGCGTTTCATAGATAACGCGTCCCTGCTGAGAAATCGTGACTTTGGCATCGGTTTTCGCTACGCCGCTCACCTCCGGCGCATAGCCGCGCAGATTAGGCGGAAGCATGCTGTCGTCAGAAATTAAAGTCGCACCGGTAAAGCGAAAGCTGTCAAAAATATCAGAATAGAGATAGTTTTCGCCAAGCGTTAATTTGGCGCGCAGCGCCCCGATAGCGCGATACATATAGTATCGGCTCATGCGCAAACTCTGCTGGGAGGGAGCTGCTTTGCCGGTGACATGGTTATAATAACCTTGCCAGTCTGCTCTCATTCGCCATGGGCCCGCATTTAAACCCACTACCCCATTCCCGCTGAGGTCTTGTTCGTTTTTACTGTCTTCAGCGCGGCTTGTGTTGTGAGCATTGAGGCTGTAATCGAAAATCATGCCGGGTATGCCCTCATCCCAGCGAGAAGGAGGATCCCAGTTATCGGAAATATATTCGATATATGCCTGAGGTATGGATATATCGAGCGTATTCTCTGCCAGATTACCGCGCGCCTGCGCGCCAGGTAGGGATTCGATATCCAGGCAGGTACCGTTACTTTTCCACCTAAGCTGGTTTCTCATTTTGTTCTTCAGGCCAATCTGGTCGACAATCGCAGGCGTCAGGCAGGCTTCACTGCGCTGGGGGTCGTCGGCAGAGGCGGTGAATATCACCTCCAGCTCATTGAGCTCGTGGTGATTGACTCGCAGCATTAAGGGATATTTGCCAGGCATAATATAACCCGCCCGTGCAAAATGACTTAAGTCAATATGTTCGCGATCTTTAACGTCAAGCACATCGGTATTGAACTGAATATTCTGATTATCATTAGGTTCAGCTGCAAATGTGCAAAAACTCACGCCTGAAGCCAGAGCGATCCAGACAAATAAAGGTCGTAATGGAACACTCAGTCGCGGTATCTGTGAACTCTGCTGATTTCCATTCATCAGTAATAATCCATTTTAAAACGAATTGTACTTTGATAAGTCCCTGCCCTGACCGTTTCCCGGTTTGCCATCAGACGCAAGCTGTAGTCCAGTTTCATCTGGCCTGCTTCGATGTTTCTTTCAGGCATTGTTTGCCCTGGCACAGCAATATTTCCTGCGCTATCGCTGATTTGAATACCAACGCCTGTTGCTTCGCCGTCAGCGCTGAAGAGATTTCCATTGGTTGTTTTGCCATCAAAGGTAATAGCAAATTTCGACCAGTCGTTTTTATTGTTTTGCGAAGTCTCCAGCGAGCAGTTAATCAGCTGAATAGTAAAAGGCCTGGACGGACTAACCCCTTCACTAATAATGGTGCTGACAGGAATAACAGATAAATCGATGCTCTGATCGCGGCTGTCAGCGGCTATGGCGCAGGGCGTATCAATAATCGAACCATGCATACGTACATTACCGTGCATGCTATTCGCTGCGCTGGCAAACGGAACCAGACTCAGCACAGCCAATGCGAGTAAACAGAGCTGAGTTGTTCTCATAATGGTTGGCACCTGGTGCGTCAAAAACGGGAAAGTAAAAACGTAATAAACAGGCGCTTTCACGCCTGTTTGGTATGGTTAATCAGATTATTGATATGCCAGGGTAAAATTAGCGACGCTGGTGAACTCACCGGCGACGATGGGGTTAGTGGAGTTATCAGCAGCGCCCTGAAGATAAGCAGAGAACAGCAGCTCGCCTTCAGTAGAGGCATCCGTAAAGGTATAAGCCGTGCTGGCAGAGCCAAGTGTAACCGCGCTATTGTTATTATCAGTAATAGCAATACCTGCACCTGATGCCGTACCGCTCAGCGCCAGCAGGGTTGAGGTGGTATCAAAACTTGCATTTTTACCGGTAAAGGTTGCGGTTACCGTTTTGTTTTTCAGGCCGGTCACATCACAATCTTCAAGTTTAATGCTGAAGTTTTTCGGCGTTGATTTTCCGCCCGCTTTTAGCGCGGAGCTTGAAACCTGGCCCAGATCAACCGTCTGCTCAGCGGTGTCAGCGGTAATTGAGCAAGGCGCTTCAATAATTTCGCCTTTAAAATTGACGGTCCCATGTCCCTGGCCTTTGGTTGCTACACTGCTGCTATCCGCAGTGGTATCGGCGGCAAATACGCTGCCTGCTGCCAGAATCATGCCTAACGCCATAGCCAGCTTAATTTTTTTCATTTTAAGTCATCCTTAAATTTTTGATTTTATGCAATAGATGAGAACGCGCCGTCTGGCCTCTTCATCTACCGCTTTCTTGAGCGATAAGCCCCTTAGGCTTTGCTGCGGCGTATTTATATCTACATAGAATTAAGTCGTAAAACAGAACCAATATAAGAACATTCCAAATAAGCACTGCCATAAATAGTCATTTGACACCCCAAAAAGGAAACAAATGAAAACAAGCAAAGCAATCAACAAGTTATGCAACCTGGAAGGTGCTATTTCAACTGTATAAACAGAGATTGTTTTCAGATATTTCGTTATCGCGCGACAGACGAAAACAGCAAATATGAATTTGCTTATGCAATAAGAGAGCGCCTGTTCGCATTAAGTACCAGCACTATAAAACATCCGTTCTGCGCACCACCCTCAAGACACAAAAAAGCTGACTCAGCTAAAAATAAGCGATATCCCTTAAGCGACATAGTGAAAAACGTAAAGATTAAGCGTTAATCTATTCTGGAAAAAAGGTGATGGTGTATAAGGGCGTAGTCGTCGTTTAAAGCAAGGCGTTCTGGATAAGCCTTTTTCATTTACCTTAATCGTTTCTGTCTTCACAAAAAAAGTAGTTAATAATACGATAGAACTCCACGCTGTTCTTACACTGCCATTTTGTCATGATCTTCTTCTTCATGTAGCTGATACATTTTTCTGAGCATTGAAAATGGCGCGCGATGTTCTTATTGGATACGCCATGATAGATGTAATGGCAGAACCTTCTCTCCCTGGCCGTGAGAAACATATTATTTCTCTTCGTCTTTGTTCTCTCCTCGTCATTGGGGCAGCGATATATCGTATTGATGAGGAGTGTGCTGAACGCTTCAATACTGGTTTTGCAGGAAATCATTTTGATATTCTCCATCGCGGTGAACACGCGCAGCGCATCATAAATTCTGTCTGGCACGACCACGATTGAATATCTTTTATTAAACTTCAACCTTTTATCTGCCTGCATAAGACCCATCAGATTAACGCGTTTAACGGTAATCGATATTCGTTTTCCAGCGACGACTTTATTCGCGAGCAGCTCTACGCCGTGTAACAGCATCTGATCATTACCAAGAACAAAAAGTTCGCAATTCATTAGAAAAAACATCTCCCGATCCCAAAAAATTAACATATTAAAAAAACGAAATCACTCTAATACGCCTTGGCTCAGGCCGTCTATATTTATATAAGGTTTAGACCAGGCAAAAAGTGCTCAATCATTTAATTAACATGCTCTGCAAAATAGAGATACTCACTATATTGTATTAAAAGGATTTTTTATAAAAATCACCGCCCACATCAAGGTTCCGCCCGCAATCTGAGCGCTTATTATTTATTTTGTAATGTAAAAAAAGATTTCATAACGGGCTCTTCGTCGAAGAAAATGAAAACACAGCCCATTCAAAATGGAACCTGGTTTTTGTTTATGTAAAATATAAAAAACGGCAGCGCCAGGAAAGCGAGGCTTGCCAGTAACACGTTCACCTGGCATTGCACCTTATAAAATTATCGAACATTAAGGACGGTTAAGCGCAGGCTATTTATCGCTTGGCAATAAATCTATAATCAGCTTAAATATTGCCTGGCCTCACAGGTATATTATTTTTGCATACCAGGCAGCATTAATTATTGAGATAAATTTGATTGCTACAGCAGGCTAAACGCAGCCGCTTTTTCTCCCGGCACTCAGACACGGCTGTTATTATCCGGAAGCATGCTCAGACAAAAAAAGGCCAGGCTTTCGCCTGGCCTTATTCAATGCTGCCGTTCTGCTCTGCTCTGCTTACAGGTGCCTGAGCGGAGATAAGCGACCGGGCAAGATAATCGCCCGTTTTAGATTATTACCGCTGCTTACTTCGCGTTCGGACGCAGCGCCGGGAAGAGGATCACGTCGCGGATGGTATGGCTGTTGGTGAACAGCATCACCATGCGGTCGATGCCGATGCCCAGACCCGCCGTCGGCGGCAGGCCATGCTCCAGCGCCGTCACATAATCTTCGTCGTAGAACATCGCTTCATCGTCGCCAGCGTCTTTAGCGTTAACCTGCTGCTGGAAACGCTCCGCCTGGTCCTCTGCGTCGTTCAGCTCGGAGAAGCCGTTACCGATTTCGCGGCCGCCGATAAAGAACTCAAAGCGATCGGTGATTTCCGGGTTCTCGTCGTTGCGGCGCGCCAGCGGTGACACCTCCGCCGGATACTCGGTGATAAAGGTTGGCTGAATCAGATGCGCTTCCGCCGTCTCTTCGAAAATCTCCGTCACTACGCGGCCCAGGCCCCAGCTCTTCTCGACCTTGATGCCGATCGCACGGGCGATCGCTACCGCTTTATCGAAATCATCCAGATCCGCCAGATCGGTTTCCGGGCGGTACTTTTTGATCGCTTCGCGCATGGTCAGCTGCTCAAACGGCTTGCCAAAATCGAACTCCTGGTCGCCGTAAGGGACCTTTGTGGTGCCGAGAACCTGCTGCGCCAGGGTGCGGAACAGGCTTTCGGTGAGCTCGATCAGGTCTTTGTAGTCCGCGTAGGCCATATAGAGTTCCATCATGGTGAACTCAGGGTTATGGCGCGGCGAGATACCTTCGTTGCGGAAGTTGCGGTTGATTTCGAATACGCGATCGAAGCCGCCGACCACCAGACGCTTCAGGTAGAGTTCCGGCGCGATGCGCAGATACATATCGATATCGAGCGCGTTGTGATGGGTAATAAAGGGACGCGCAGAGGCGCCGCCCGGGATCACCTGCATCATCGGCGTTTCGACTTCCATGAAGTCACGGCCGACCATGAACTGGCGGATCCCAGCCATGATCTGCGAGCGAATTTTAAAGGTGTTGCGCGACTCGTCGTTAGCGATAAGGTCCAGATAACGCTGACGGTAGCGGGTTTCCTGATCGGCCAGGCCGTGGAATTTGTCCGGCAGCGGACGCAGCGCTTTGGTCAGCAGGCGCAGCTCATGACAGTGGATCGACAGCTCGCCGGTTTTGGTTTTGAACAGCTTACCGCGCGCGCCGAGGATATCGCCAAGATCCCACTTCTTGAACTGCTCGTTATAGATGCCTTCCGCCAGATCGTCGCGCGCCACGTAGAGCTGAATGCGGCCGCCCACGTCCTGCAGCGTCACGAACGACGCCTTGCCCATAATGCGGCGGGTCATCATACGACCGGCAACGCTGACCTCAACGCCTAAATCTTCCAGCTCTTCGTTGCTCTTCTCGTCATACTGCGCGTGCAGCGCGTCCGAGGTGGTGTCGCGGCGGAAATCGTTAGGAAACGCCACGCCGTTTTCACGCAGCGCGCTGAGTTTTTCGCGACGCGCTTTTAGTTCGTTATTTAACTCAAGGGCGGCATCAGCGCTCTGCGGTTGTTGTTCAGACATGTCGGTTCCTTATAGCCCTGCTTTTAAACTTGCTTCGATAAAACGGTCAAGATCGCCATCCAGCACCGCCTGAGTGTTGCGGGTTTCAACGCCGGTGCGCAGATCCTTGATACGGGAGTCATCCAGCACATAGGAGCGAATCTGGCTGCCCCAGCCGATGTCGGACTTATTATCCTCCAGCGCCTGCTTCTCAGCATTTTTCTTTTGCATCTCAAGCTCGTACAGTTTCGCCTTCATCTGTTTCATCGCCTGATCTTTGTTTTTATGCTGAGAGCGGTCGTTCTGACACTGCGTCACCGTGCCGGTAGGAATATGGGTGATACGCACCGCCGACTCTGTACGGTTAACGTGCTGACCGCCCGCGCCCGACGCGCGGTAGACGTCGATGCGCAGATCCGCCGGGTTGATGTCGATATCGATATCGTCATCCACTTCCGGATAGATAAACGCAGAGCTGAATGAGGTGTGGCGGCGGCCGCCGGAGTCAAACGGACTCTTACGCACAAGGCGATGCACGCCGGTTTCGGTACGCAACCAGCCAAAGGCGTAGTCGCCTGAGACGCGAATAGTTACGGATTTGATGCCCGCCACTTCGCCCTCTGACTCTTCAATGATTTCGGTTTTAAATCCTTTGGATTCGGCCCAGCGCAGATACATACGCATCAGCATACTGGCCCAGTCCTGCGCTTCGGTGCCGCCGGAACCTGCCTGCAGATCGATATAGCAGTCGGCACTGTCATATTCGCCGGAGAACATACGACGGAATTCCAGCTCGCCCAGTTTGCTTTCCAGCGTATCGAGCTCTGCGACCGCTTCGTCAAAGGTCTCTTCGTCTTCGGCTTCTACGGCCAGCTCAAGCAGACCCTGCACATCTTCCAGGCCCTGTGACATCTGATCCAGCGTCTGCACGATCGCTTCCAGCGACGAGCGCTCTTTGCCCAGCGCCTGGGCGCGTTCAGGCTCGTTCCAGACGTCTGGCTGCTCCAGTTCGGCGTTTACTTCTTCGAGGCGTTCTTTCCTGGCATCGTAGTCAAAGATACCCCCTAAGAACGGCGCTGCGCTCGGTGAGGTCCTGGATGCGGTTTTTAACCGGATTAATTTCAAACATGGCTTCGGGTCTTTTCGCTGAATATCGGGATAGAAACCCCGCAGTCTAACTGAAATAGCCGTGAGATTGTAGGGTTTCAGTCGCGCGCTGGCAGCGGCGACAGCCTGTGAAATGTGCGGCGCGGCGCGCGCTTTTATGTGATGGGCAGGCGCGGCGCAGTCCGCGTTGTGCGGTGCGTCGCGCGGATGACCTTTACTCTCTCTCCCAGCCCTCGCCGCCCAAGGGATCGTGCTAGCCTGGCGTTACAGGAGCGAAAACAAAGGGACGATGATGACAGGAAAAAAAAGCACTACGCCGCATGACGCCGTATTCAAAACCTTTCTTACCCATGTGCATACCGCACGCGACTTTTTAGCGCTGCACCTGCCGGACTGGCTGCTACGCATCTGCGATCTCTCGACGCTGCGCCTCACCTCCGGCAGTTTTATCGAAGAAGATCTGCGCGCTTACTACAGTGATATTCTCTACTCGCTGCAAACCACAGGAAAAACGGGCTATGTCTACGTCATCATTGAACATCAAAGCTCGACGGACCGGCTGATGGCATTCCGGCTGATGCGGTACGCCATCGCGGTAATGCAGCGCCATCTGGATGCTGGCCATCGTCATCTGCCACTGGTGATCCCGCTGCTTTTCTATCACGGTAAGCAATCTCCCTGGCCCTTCAGCATGCGCTGGACAGCGCTCTTCAGCGAGCCGGAACTGGCCTCGCGCCTCTATGGCGGCCCCTTTCCGCTGGTCGACGTCACCGTTATGGCCGACAGCGAAATTGCGCGTCATCGCAGTATGGCCGCGCTGACGCTGCTGCAGAAACATATTCGCCAGCGTGATCTCACCGGGTTGTTTGAGCGGCTGGTGACGCTTATGCTGCAGGATTCAGTGACCCGCAAACAGCGGCTGGCGCTGATTAACTATATGATTCAGGCGGGCGAAGCGGCGCAGGCGAAAAGCTTTATTGAACAGCTGGCGCAGCGCGTGCCGCAGCAAAAGGAGGAACTGATGACGATTGCAGAACAGCTTAAGCAGATGGGACGAGAGCAGGGCCTTAGCGAAGGCCGCAATGAAGGCCGCAATGAAGGCCAGCGCGAGGCGAGGCTGGCGATTGCGCGCAATATGCTGGCCAGAGGAATCGACCTGACGCTGGTGCAGGAAGTGACCGGGCTGTCGGCGGCGGATCTGCAGCAGATCCGCCATTGAGAGCCTTAACTCAGCGGCCAGAGATGGTCAATAATTAACTGCACCGAGCGATTGCCGCGGTATTCGTTGATATCGAGCTTAAAGGCCAGCTCCACCTGACGCACGCTGTTGTCGGGCCACAGGGTGGTGTCGACGTTAAAGGCGATGCCATCGATTAGCGGGCCGCCGCCGAGCGGCTCCAGCATCACTTTGAGATGCCGCTCCCCCACCAGCCGCTGCTGCAGCAGCTTGAACCTGCCGTCGAAAGCGGGCTCAGGAAACGCCTGTCCCCAGGGGCCCGCTTCGCGCAGCAGCTCGGCAGTCTGCAGACTGAACTCGCCTGGCTGCAGCGCGCCATCAGACCAGATAACGCTCTGCAGCGACTCTTCGCTCAGCCACTCCCCCAGCAGGTCGGCAAAGCGCTGGCGAAACGCCTCAAACTGCGTCTCTTCCAGCGACAGACCCGCCGCCATGGCGTGGCCGCCGAACTTCAGCATCATACCGGGATAGAGCGTATCGAGCCGCTCCAGCGCGTCGCGCAGGTGCAGGCCGGGAATTGACCGTCCAGAGCCTTTCAGCGTCCCGTCGCCCGCAGGCGCGAACGCAATAACCGGACGATAAAAGCGCTCTTTCAGCCGCGAGGCGAGGATGCCCACTACGCCCTGATGCCACTCGGGATGATAGAAAGCCAGCCCCAGCGGCAGCTCGGTCTGCTGACGCTCCAGCGCCATACAGAGCGCCAGCGCCTCGCTCTGCATGCCCTGCTCAATCTCTTTGCGCGTCTGATTAAGCGCATCGAGTTCGTTGGCCAGCATCCGCGCCTGGGTAATGTCGTCGGTAAGCAGCAGCGAAACGCCCACCGACATATCGTCAAGCCGCCCCGCCGCATTCAGGCGCGGGCCGAGGGCGAAGCCGAGATCGCTCGCCACCAGCTGGCGCGCGTCACGATTGGCGATCTCCAGCAGCGCGCGAATGCCGGGACGGCATTTTCCGGCACGAATGCGGCCAAGCCCCTGCCACACCAGAATGCGGTTATTGACGTCGAGCGGCACCACGTCGGCGACGGTGCCAAGCGCCACCAGATCCAGCAGCTCCGCCAGGTTAGGCTCCGCGCGCGTGGCGCCAAACCAGCCCAGCTTACGCAGATGCGCGCGCAGCGCCATCATCAGATAGAAGGCGACGCCGACGCCCGCCAGCGCGCGCGACGGGAATGCACAGTCGTGCAGGTTAGGATTCACTATCGCTTCCGCCTCAGGCAGGGTGTCGCCGGGCAGATGGTGATCGGTGACCAGCACCGGAATGTTGTACTGATGGGCGCAGGCGACGCCGCTATGGGACGAGATGCCGTTATCGACCGTCAGGATCAGCTGCGCACCGCGCGCGCGCGCCTGCTCCACCACTTCCGGGCTCAGGCCGTAGCCGTCGTCGAAGCGGTTAGGCACCAGATACTGCACGTTATGGCCGCCCATGCTGCGCAGCGCCAGCACCGTCAGCGCGGTGCTGGTGGCGCCGTCAGCGTCGAAATCGCCCACCACCATAATGCGGCGTCCGTCGAGCAGCGCCTGATGTAGCAGCTCCACCGCCGCATCCAGCCCGTTGAGCGAGGAGAACGGCAGCAAATGCTTTACGCCGCGCTCCAGCTCAGCCGCGCTGCGCACGCCGCGCTGTAGATAGAGACGTTTAAGCAGCGGCGGAAGATCGGCCGGAAGCGCGTCCTCGACGCCGATCTCGCGCCGCCGCAGTTCTACTGTTTTAATCACTGCCAATTAGCCACCGCGCTTCTGCTGATCCAACACCTGCTTCAGCTCCTGCGGCCCCTGATAGCCCGGGATCATCATGCCGGAGTCGGTCAGGATAGCTGGCGTGCCCTGGATGCCGTAAAGGATGCCCAGCTTGTAGTGCTGATCGAGATCGATCTTGCAGCTCTCTGGCGCGCTCATCTGCGGCGCGTTGCCCTTCATCGCTTCGTCAAACGCCTTGTTGCGATCGGCAGCGCACCAGATCGCCTTCATGGCGCTTTCCACCTGGCCGTGCAGCCCTTCGCGCGGGAAGGCGAGATAGCGCACCGTAATGCCCAGCGCGTTGTAGTCGGCCATCTGCTCATGCAGCTTGCGGCAGTAGCCGCAGGTGATGTCGGTGAAAACGGTAATCACGTGCTGCTCTTTCGCCGCTTTATAAACGATCATCTGCGGTGCCAGCGCCTCGACCTTTTTGTCGAGCAGCTGATTGGTGACGTTGACCGGCTGCGCGCCGCTCACGTCGTAGAGCGGGCCCTGAATCATATGCTTGCCGTCTTCGGTCACGTAAATGACGCCGCTTTCCGTCAGCACGGTTTTAAATCCCGGCAGCGGCGAAGGCACGATTTCCGTCTGCTTCAGTCCCAGCTTTTTCAGCGACTGCAGGATCGCGCCGTCATCGGCCTGCGCTACGCTGCTGAAGGCGCCAGCCAACAGGGCCAGCAGGAGAAATTTCTTCATCTTCTTTCCTTAATGTCCGCGTCAGGCGCGCGGATGATGCTGTTGATGCAACTGACGCAGCCGCTCGGTCGCGACGTGCGTATAAATTTGCGTGGTAGAGAGATCGCTGTGTCCCAGCAACATCTGTACGACACGCAGGTCGGCGCCGTGGTTCAACAAATGGGTGGCAAAGGCGTGCCGCAGCACGTGCGGCGACAGCTTTTCGCTGTCGATGCCCGCCAGCACGGCGTAATGCTTGATGCGGTGCCAGAAGGTCTGGCGCGTCATCTGCTGCGCGCGGCTGCTGGGAAACAGCACGTCCAGCGTCTCTCCGTTAAGCAGCCAGGGGCGGCCATGTTCCAGATAGTGCTCCAGCCAGTAAACGGCCTCTTCGCCCAGCGGTACCAGACGCTCTTTATTCCCTTTGCCGATGACGCGCACCACCCCCTGGCGCAGGCTGACGTCGCTCAGGGTCAGGCCGACCAGCTCAGAGACGCGCAGCCCGGTGGCGTAGAGCAACTCCAGCATCGCCTTATCGCGCAGCTCCAGCGGAATATCGGTGCTGGGCGCCTGCAGCAGTCGTTCCACCTGCGCTTCGCTGAGATCTTTCGGCAGCCGCTGCGGCAGCTTCGGCGCGGCCAGCAGCGTGCTGGGATCGTCGCTGCGCAGCTTCTCACGGTAAAGATACTGAAAAATACGGCGCATGGCGCTGAGCAGCCGCGCCGAACTGCTGGCTTTATAGCCGCCTTCCAGCCGTTCGGCGAGAAACTGTTGCAAATCCTCGGCCTGCAGCGTCAGCAGCGTCATCCCCCGATGCGTCAGCCAGTCGGTCAGGGTTTTTAGGTCCTGACGATACGAGGACAGGGTATTTTGCGCCAGGTTGCGCTCAATCCAGAGCGCATCCAGAAACTGTTCTGTCAGGTCGCTGTCTTGCACGGTATCCCCGCCTTGAGGTGAAATCGTGCTCATTATGCCTGAATCCGCCCTGCTTCTGATACAATTGCGCCAAAGTCAGTCTTAATTCGAGCATTATCTGCATGAAAATTGGTCTTTTTTACGGCTCAAGCACCTGCTATACCGAAATGGCCGCAGAGAAAATCCGCGACTTTATCGGCGCTGAGCTGGTCACGCTGCACAACGTGAAAGATGACGATCCGCTGCTGATGGAGCAGTACGACCTGCTGATTTTAGGCATCCCTACCTGGGATTTCGGCGAGCTGCAGGAGGACTGGGAAGCGATCTGGCCGCGGCTGTCGACGCTCAACCTGCGCGGAAAAATCGTCGCGCTCTACGGCATGGGCGATCAGCTTGGCTATGGCGAATGGTTTCTCGACGCGCTGGGCATGCTGCATGAGCTGCTACAGCCGATGGGCGTGACGTTCGTCGGCTACTGGCCGCTGGCAGGCTATGAATTTACCAGCCCGCGTCCGCTTAGCGCCGACGGCACGCAGTTTGTCGGCCTGGCGCTGGACGATGTCAATCAGTTTGACGTCACCGATGAGCGTATCGAACAGTGGTGCGAGCAGATCCTGACCGAGACCGCCGCGCTGCTGTAGCGCCCGGCCTACTCTCTTTCCACGTGACTAAGCAAGCGCGCGCGCAGCTGACGCCACCGCGCGCGCGGCATCATATCCTGCGTGAGCCACAGCCTGCGCGTCCGCCCTTTCTCGCTGCGCAGCACCAGCAGCGCCGCGCCCGGCAGCCAGCGGATGGGTCCGCTAATGCGCCAGCGTGCGCCCTGCCAGCGCCAGCTGTCGTCGCTTTTATGCTGCAGCATGCCGCGCCGCTGCGTCAGTCGGCGCTGCTGCTGCCAGCATTCACGCAGCATCAGCAGCAAAAGCGGGATTTTAATCAGCCAGCACGCGGCGGGCAGCGGCGCGCTCGCCACGATGAGCAGTGCGCCAGACGTGAGTGCACCGTGCAGCAGGCGCGCCTGCCGCGACGGCCGCAGCTTACATTGCCACGGGGCCGCGTTCACGGTTGCGCTGCTGGATCAGCTGGACAATACGCTTCAGCTCCGGATCGGCGGGTTCGCCATGATTCATCATCCAGTTAAAAAGATCGGGATCGTCGGCCTTAAGCAGGGCGACAAACGCCTGTTTGTCGACGTCGTTAAGGGTGTCATATTCATATTTGAAGAAAGGCATAATAGCGACATCCAGCTCCAGCATGCCGCGGCGGCAGGCCCAGTGAATGCGCGATTTATCATGAATATCCATGTGTGTGATTTCCGCATTTCAGACAGGCGGCTAGTGTAACCTGGTTTTCTCACGCCTGCAGGCGCCCGTTGCCGGGCTGTGCGACGCGTCGCGCACGTCGACCTGCCGTTGCCGCGCCGACTCGCGATTTGTGCGCCCGATTCCGTAAACCGGTTGCAAAGCCAGTGCGCTCTTTTAACATTGAGTTCAGGATTCACCTTTTTAATCAGGACAGCCAATGCCTATTTTCAGCTTACCGCCGCGCCAGCCCGTGGCCGCTTCTCGCCTGCCGTTAACCCTGATGTCGCTGGAGGGCTGGGCGCTGGTATCGGTGCAGGGCGCCGACAGCACCTCTTATCTGCAAGGCCAGCTCACGCTGGATGTCGCCGCGCTGGGCGCGGATCAGCATCGCCCGGCGGCGCACTGCGACGCGAAAGGCAAGATGTGGAGCAATCTGCGCCTGTTCCATCGCGGTGAAGGTTACGCCTATCTGGTGCGCCGCGAACTGCGCGACACGCAGCTGACGGAACTGAAAAAATATGCGGTATTCTCGAAAGTGACGCTGGCGCCGGACGATGAGGCGGTGCTGCTGGGGGTGGCGGGGTTCCAGGCGCGCGCGGCGCTGACCAGCCTGTTCGACGCCCTGCCGGACGGCGATCATCCGATGGTTCAGCAGGCGGAGAGCACGCTGCTGTGGTTCCCGACGCCCGCGGAGCGTTTCCTGATCGTCACCACGCGCGATCAGGCGCAGGCGCTACAGCAGAAGCTGGCCGACGACGCGCAGCTGAATGACAGCGCGCAGTGGCTGGCGCTCGACATCGAGGCGGGTATCCCTGTCATTGAGCCAGCAACCGCCGCGCAGCTGATTCCACAGGCCGCAAACCTGCAGGCGCTTGACGCCATCAGCTTTAAAAAGGGCTGCTATACCGGCCAGGAGATGGTGGCGCGCGCCAAATTCCGCGGCGCCAACAAGCGCGCGCTCTACTGGCTTGCCGGTCAGGCGAGCCGGGTGCCCACGGCGAACGATTCGCTGGAGCTACAGATGGGCGAGCGCTGGCGCCGCACCGGCACGGTGCTGGCCGCCGTTCAGCTTGACGATGGCGAGGTGTGGGTACAGGTGGTGATGAACAACGATCTGGAGCCCGAGAGCGTGCTGCGCGTCGAGGGCGACGAAGGCGGACGGCTGCTGATTAAGCCGCTGCCCTATTCGCTGGAAGCGTAATCTCCGGCCGCGCCCGGCTCCCACCCTCAGGGAGCCAGGCGCGGTAGATTACTTCACGTAAAAGTAGATAGCGCAGAAGTGGCAGGCGCTACCGCCCAGCACAAAGGCGTGCCAGATAGCATGGTTATAGGGGATACGCCGCGCCACGTAGAAAATAACCCCAAGCGAATAGATGATGCCGCCAGCCGCCAGCAGCCAGACGCCGCCCGGTGAAAGCGTCAGCGCCAGCTGATAGATCACTACCAGCGACAGCCAGCCCATACAGAGATAGGTCACCAGCGACAGCGCCTTAAAGCGGTGCGCGATGGTGAGCTTAAAAATGATGCCCGCCAGCGCCAGCCCCCAGATCACCACCATCAGCCTATGCGCCAGCGGCGACTTCAGCCCCACCAGCAGAAAAGGCGTGTAGGTGCCAGCAATCAGCAGATAGATGGCGCAGTGATCGAGTTTTTTCAGCCAGCGTTTAGCGCGCTGATGGGGAATAGCGTGATAGAGCGTAGAGGCGAGAAACAGCAGTATCATGCTGCCGCCATAGAGGCTGTAGCTGGTGATGGCGATAGCATTTGCGCCCGCTTCAGTCGCCTGCGCCAGCAGCAGCACCAGACCGACGATGCCGAGCAGGCAGCCGAGACCGTGGCTGATGCTGTTGGCGATCTCCTCAGCGAGCGAGTAGCCCTGAAGGGCCAGGCGATTTTTCATGATGGCGCGTTCCTCAACGAGTGACAGGTGCAGATTTTCCGACCTCCAGCATAGCCAGGAATATTTTGAGTGTACACGTGTACGCTAAAATTAAACTGTGAATGCCTGTTACTGCCTGCGCAGCGCGCAAATCTGCTACACTGCGCGCAGTTTCGTTTTTATGAGCGCGCCCGCAGATGTTCTCTCATCACGATCTTGCCAGCCTGAATGACCTCGAGATGCAGGTTTATCACGACATCATTAAACATCCGGAAAGCGTCAGCTATATGACCATCCGTGAGCTGGCGGAACGCGCGGGCGTCTCGACCACCACCGTGCTGCGTTTCTGCCGCAAAATGCATTGCGACGGCTGGTCGGAGTTCCGCATTCGTTTCCGGCTGGCGCAGCAGCAGGCACAGCCCGCGCAGGCGAACGTCGGCGTCAGCGAAATGCTCAGCTTTTTCAAAAGTATTAATAACGATGAATTCAGCGAGCTTATTTCCCGCGCCGCGCAGATGATTAATCGCGCCGAGCAGCTTTTCTTTATTGGCGCCGGTACCTCGGGCAGCCTGGCGAAATATGGCGCGCGCTTCTTTTCTAACGTCGGGAAATTCAGCCACTATATCGACGATCCCTATTATCCGGTCAGCGGCAACGTGGATGAAAATACGCTGGCGATACTGCTCTCCGTCTCCGGCGAGACGCCAGAAATATTACGCCTTGCCAGCCAGTTCAGCCTGCGGCGCTGCCAGATCATGGCGATTACCCACTCTGAGAGCAGCTCGCTGGCGAAAATGAGTGATTTCACTCTGGCCTATCATGTGCCGGTTATCCGCCTGAGCGACAATTCCGACATCACGACGCAGGTGCCGGTTATGTATATTCTCGAAGCTATTGGCCGCCTGCTGAATAAATAAAACAGGCTGTTTTAGCGAAGTAACATATTACTCAGGCGCGCCGGTGTTATCGCGTGACTTCCTTTTTTGCTTTGCTACACTCGCGGCAAGATCTATTTCGCTGAGAGGGATATATGCATAACGAATCAGGCTTTCCACAACACTTTTTATGGGGCGGCGCGGTGGCGGCGCATCAGGTCGAGGGCGGCTGGGATCAGGGCGGCAAAGGCGTCAGCATCGCCGACGTGCTGACCGGCGGCTCGCACGGCGTCAGCCGCGTCATCACCGATGGCGTGCAGCCGGGTAACCACTATCCCAACCATCAGGGCGTGGAGTTCTACTCGCGCTACAAAGAGGACGTCGCGCTGTTTGCCGAGATGGGCTTTAAGTGTTTTCGTACCTCTATCGCCTGGACGCGCATCTTCCCTGAGGGCGATGAGCAGGCGCCGAACGAAGCGGGCCTGCAGTTTTACGACGATCTGTTCGACGAACTGCTCAAGTATGGCATCGAGCCGGTTATCACCCTCTCCCACTTTGAAATGCCTTACCATCTGGTAAAACAGTACGGCGGCTGGCGCAGTCGCAAAGTGGTCGATTTCTTCGTGCGCTTTAGCGACGTGGTGATGCGCCGCTATCAGCACAAAGTGAAGTACTGGATGACCTTTAACGAGATCAATAACCAGCGCAACTGGCAATATCCGCTGTTCGGCTACTGCTGCTCCGGCGTGGTGTTCACCGAGCACGAGAAGCCGGAAGAGGTGATGTATCAGGTGATGCATCACCAGTTTGTCGCCAGCGCCAAAGTGGTCAGCCTCGGCCACGCCATCAATCCCGATTTTCAGATCGGCTGCATGATCGCTATGGTGCCGATTTACCCCTACTCCTGCCATCCTGACGACGTGATGCTGGCGCAGGAAGCGATGCATCAGCGCTATGTCTTTAGCGATGTGCAGATGCGCGGCGCCTGGCCGGCCTATACCCTGAAAGAGTGGGCGCGCAAAGGCTATCAGATTGAAATGGAAGCGGAGGACGCTGAGACGCTGCGCAACGGCTGCGCCGATTACGTCGGCTTTAGCTACTACATGAGCAACGCGGTAAAACATGACGCCAGCGGCGTTGACGATCCCATTACCGGCTTCGACGGCGTGGTAAAAAACCCGCACGTCGGCGCGTCGGACTGGGGCTGGCAGATCGACCCGACCGGGCTGCGCTATGCGCTGAACGCGCTTTATGAGCGTTACCAGAAGCCGCTGTTCATCGTTGAGAACGGCTTTGGCGCTATCGACAAGCCGAATGAGCACGGCGTGATTGAGGATGACTACCGCATCGACTACCTGCGCGCGCATATCGCCGAAATGAAAAAAGCGGTGGCGCACGACGGCGTCGAGCTGATGGGCTATACCCCGTGGGGCTGCATCGACTGCGTCTCGTTTACCACCGGCCAGTACGACAAGCGCTACGGCTTTATCCACGTCAATAAAAATGACGACGGCAGCGGCGACTTCGCCCGCTCGCGCAAGAAGAGCTTCGGCTGGTATCAGCAGGTCATTGCCAGCAACGGCGAAACCCTCTGATGCTCGCAGGGCTGCGCCGTAACGGGCGCGGCCCTGCGGTCAGCGGCCGCCAGCGGCGTCGATAAAGGTGCCGGTGATATAGGAGGCCGCCTCGCTCGCCAGCCAGACAATCGCTTCAGCAATCTCTTCCGCTTCTCCGCCGCGCCCCATCGGGATGACGCCCGCCGTGGCCGCCACGCGATCGACGCGTCCCGGCTCGCCGCCGTCCGCATGCATGTCAGTATAGATAAAGCCAGGCCTGACGCTGTTGACGCGAATGCCCTGCGCCGCCACCTCCAGCGATAATCCTTTCGTCAGCGAATCCATCGCCCCTTTCGATGCTGCATAGTCGACATACTCTCCCGGCGCGCCCAGCCGCGACGCGGCAGAAGAGACGTTGATAATTGAACCGCCCAGGCCGCCGTGCTGCGTGCCCATGCGTTTCACCGCTTCGCGGCAGCAGAGAAAGGTGCCGGTGACGTTGGTGGCGAAGACGCGCTGCAGGCGCTCGGCGCTGAGGTCCTCTACCCGGCACTGCGTAAAGAGGATGCCCGCGTTGTTGACCAGCACGCCGAGCGGCATCGCCTCCGCGTCCAGCCGCTGAAACAGCGCCCTGACCTGTGCCTCCTCGGCGATATCCGCCTGCACGGCAAAGGCTTCCCCGCCCTGCTCGCGAATCTGCGCCACCACCTGCTGCGCCTCGTCAGCGCGCTTCAGATAGTTAACCGCCACGCGGTAGCCCCGCTGCGCCAGCTTAAGCGCCGTCGCGCGGCCAATTCCCCGGCTTGCGCCGGTCACCAGAGCCAGTGTCATATTTTCTCCACAAAAAAGGGCCAGCTAAGCGGCCCTTGATAACAGCGTTGCGCGGCGTTTACTGATAATCGCTCATCGGCACGCAGGAGCAGAACAGGTTGCGATCGCCGAACACGTCGTCGAGGCGCTTCACCGTCGGCCAGTACTTATTGTCGCTGCCCGCCGGGAAGACCGCCAGCTCGCGGCTGTAGGCATGGCTCCACTCGCCGACAATTTCGACCTGGGTATGCGGCGCATTCACCAGCGGGTTATCGTCCGCTGGCCATTCGCCGTCGGCCACGCGATCGATCTCCATGCGGATAGAGAGCATCGCGTCGATAAAGCGATCCAGCTCGATTTTGCTCTCAGACTCGGTCGGCTCCACCATCAGGGTGCCGGCGACCGGGAAAGACATGGTCGGCGCATGGAAGCCGTAGTCGATGAGCCGCTTAGCGATATCGAGCTCGCTGATGCCGGTCTGCTCTTTCAGCGGGCGAATGTCGAGAATACATTCGTGCGCCACGCGGCCGTCGCGGCCGGCATAGAGGATCGGATAAGCCGACTGCAGACGGCTGGCGATATAGTTGGCGTTGAGAATCGCGACCTGACTGGCGCGCTTCAGCCCTTCGGCGCCCATCATGCGGATATACATCCAGCTAATCGGCAGAATAGAGGCGCTGCCGAACGGCGCCGCCGAGACCGCGCCCTGCTGCGTCAGCATCTCGTCGATCTGCACCACGCTGTGGCCCGGCACAAACGGCGCCAGATGCGCCTTCACGCCGATCGGGCCCATGCCTGGGCCGCCGCCGCCGTGCGGAATGCAGAAGGTTTTGTGCAGGTTGAGGTGCGAGACGTCCGCGCCGATGTAGCCCGGCGTGGTAATGCCCACCTGCGCGTTCATATTGGCGCCGTCGAGATAGACCTGGCCGCCGTGCTGATGCACGATCTGGCACACTTCGCGGATGGTCTCTTCATAGACGCCGTGCGTCGAGGGATAGGTCACCATAATGCAGGAGAGCTGCTCCCCCGCCTGCGCCGCTTTTTCGCGCAGATCGCCAAGGTCGATATTGCCCTGTTTGTCGCAGGCGACCACCACCACCTCCATGCCCGCCATCTGTGCCGAAGCGGGGTTAGTGCCGTGCGCGGAGCTGGGGATCAGGCAGAGGTTGCGCCCGCCTTCGTTACGGCTTTCGTGATAGCGACGGATCGCCAGCAACCCGGCGTATTCGCCCTGCGCGCCGGAGTTCGGCTGCATGCAGAGCGCGTCATAACCGGTGAGCTGCACCAGCCACTGCGACAGCTGGCCGATCATCTGCAGATAGCCCGTGGCCTGCTCCGCCGGACAGAACGGATGCAGCTCGGCGAACTCCGGCCAGGTGATGGGGATCATCTCGGCGGCGGCGTTCAGCTTCATGGTGCAGGAGCCGAGCGGGATCATCGCCTGGTTCAACGCCAGATCCTTTTTCTCCAGGCTGTGCATGTAGCGCATCATCTCGGTTTCGCTGTGATGGCGATTAAAGACCGGATGAGTCAGGATGGCGCTCTGACGCTGCAGCGCGGCAGGAATCGCCTGGCTGTCGGCCGCGACGGCGGCGTCCAGCTTGTCGATATCCTGACCGTGCTCGTCGCCCAGCAGAATAGCGAACAGCGCCTGCACATCTTCGCGGCGCGTGGTTTCGTCCAGCGTAATGCCGACCGCGTGATGAATATCGCTGCGCAGGTTGACGCCGAAGCTCTGCGCGCGGTTAAGCACCGCACCTTTATCCTCCACCTCAACCGTCAGGGTGTCGAACCAGCTGTTGTGACGTAGCTTCAGCCCGCCGTTTTGCAGCCCGGCCGCCAGAATCGTCGTCAGACGATGGATGCGAGAGGCGATACGCTTCAGCCCTTTCGGACCGTGATAAACCGCGTAGAGTCCGGCAATATTGGCGAGCAGCACCTGAGAGGTACAGATGTTGGAGTTCGCTTTTTCACGACGGATATGCTGCTCGCGCGTCTGCATCGCCATACGCAGCGCGGTGTTGCCTGCAGCATCGCGCGAGACGCCGATAATGCGGCCCGGCATTGAGCGCTTATGCTCATCGCGGCTGGCAAAAAAGGCGGCGTGCGGACCGCCGTAGCCCATCGGCACGCCGAAGCGCTGCGCCGATCCGAACACGATATCCGCCCCCTGCTTGCCGGGCGCTTCCAGCATCACCAGCGCCATAAAGTCCGCCGCGACGCTGACCACGACTTTGCGGCTTTTCAGCTCGGCGATCAGCGCGCTGTAGTCGTGCGCCTCGCCGGTGGTGCCCACCTGCTGCAGCAGCACGCCGAACAGCGTGTCGTGATCCAGCGCTTTTTCGGCGCGGTCGATAATCAGCTCGAAGCCGAAGGTTTCGGCGCGGGTGCGCACCACGTCCAGCGTTTGCGGATGGATATCGTCGGCGATAAAGAATTTGCCGGCGTTTTTAAGCTTGCTGACGCGCTTCGCCATCGCCATCGCTTCCGCCGCCGCCGTGGCTTCATCCAGCAGCGAGGCGGAGGCGACGTCCAGACCGGTCAGATCGAGCGTCACCTGCTGAAAGTTGAGCAGCGCCTCCAGGCGGCCCTGCGACACTTCCGGCTGATAGGGGGTATAGGCGGTGTACCAGCCCGGATTTTCCAGCATATTGCGCAGGATCACCGGTGGCGTGATCGCCGCGCTGTAGCCCATACCGATCCAGGATTTGTAACGCTGATTCTGACTGGCAATCGCCTTGAGTTCGGCCAGCGCCTGCTGCTCGGTCGCCGCATCGCCCACCGCGGGCGGGCCTGGCAGCTGGATATCGGCGGGCACAATAGTGCCGATCAGCGCGTCCAGCGAGCTGGCGCCGATCGCCTCCAGCATCAAAGCCTGTTGTTCCGGCGAGGGACCGATATGGCGTTCAATAAAGGCGCCGTTGTGTTCGAGCTGGCTCAAAGTCTGGGTCATGTGCAGTCAATCCTGAATCGGGCTGGAGTAGAGAGAAAGCAAGGGATAAAAAGCGGCCAGCGAGGTCTGGCCGCCCTGTTGCTTATTCGTCGATGGAGGCTTTATAGGCGTCCGCGTCCAGCAGCGAATCGAGCTCGGATTCGTCGCTGGCTTTGATTCTGAACAGCCAACCGGCGGCGTAGGGCTCGCTGTTGACCAGCTCCGGCGCATCGCCCAGCGCCTCATTGACGGCGACGATTTCGCCGCTGACGGGCGCATAGATGTCGGACGCGGCCTTGACCGATTCCGCGACGGCGCATTCGTCGCCCGCTGAGTAGCTGTTGCCGACGTCCGGCAGATCGACAAAGACCATGTCGCCTAACAGCTCCTGCGCGTGCTCGGTAATGCCGACGGTAAAGGTGCCATCCGCTTCCTTACGCACCCACTCATGACTGTCACGGTATTTCAATTCATTTGGCACATTGCTCATCGCCCTTTCTCCTGAAAATAGATTACTGAACCGGCTTGCCGCCGCGTACAAAAACAGGTTTGGTTACGTTTACCGGCATTTCGCGCTGGCGGATTTCGACGATAGCGCTTTCGCCGATGCCTGCCGGCACGCGCGCCAGCGCAATGCTGTAGCCGAGCGTCGGCGAGAAGGAGCCGCTGGTGATCACGCCCTGCTGCGGCTGGCCCTGCGCGTCGGTAAAGCGTACCGGCTGGCCGCCGCGCAGCACCCCTTTCTCCGTCATGATCAGGCCAACCAGCTTGTCTGTGCCTTTTTCACGCTGCATCTCCAGCGCGTCGCGCCCAATAAAATCGCGATCGGCTGGCTCCCAGCAGATGGTCCAGCCCATATTGGCCGCCAGCGGCGAGACGCCTTCGTCCATCTCCTGGCCGTAGAGGTTCATGCCCGCTTCCAGACGCAGCGTGTCGCGTGCCCCCAGGCCAGCCGGTTTAACGCCTGCTGCCAGCAGACGCTGCCAGAAATCTGCCGCCGCGGCGGCAGGCAGCGCAATTTCATAGCCCGCTTCGCCGGTGTAGCCGGTAGTGGCGATAAACAGGTCGCCGGACTGCACGCCGAAAAAGGGTTTCATCCCGGCAACCGCTTCGCGCTGCGCCGGGTTGAACAGCGTCTGCGCCTTCTGCTGCGCCTGCGGCCCCTGTACGGCGATAAGCGCCAGGTCGTCGCGCTCGGTCAGCGCCACGCCATAAGCCTGAGCATGCTTGCCGATCCACGCCAGATCCTTCTCGCGCGTGGCCGAGTTGACCACCAGACGGAAAAAATCTTCGCTCATAAAGTAAACAATTAAATCGTCAATGACGCCACCGGAGGCGTTCAACATGCCGGTGTAGAGCGCTTTGCCAGGCTGCGTCAGGCGAGCAACGTCGTTCGCCAGCAGATATCGCAGGAAGTCGCGCGTCTGCGCGCCGTGCAGATCGACGATAGTCATATGCGACACGTCGAACATCCCGGCGTCCTGACGCACGGCATGGTGTTCGTCAATTTGCGAACCGTAGTGCAGCGGCATCATCCAGCCGTGGAAGTCGACCATGCGGGCGCCGCAGGCCTGATGCTGTTCAAACAAAGGGGTTTGCTGAGTCATAACCATCCTGTCGCGAAGCGGGTAAGTTTCGGGCGGGCGTCAGCCTGCTTATCGCCCGGCGCAAACGTTCTCTTTTCCCTGACGTTATCATTGAAAAGACGATTTAACCATAAGCTGTACAGGGTCGAATTGAAGCATGGCTTTTAAGCGCCGCGCAAAGACGACAGCATAATTAACTGCGTTTTTGTGATTTACCACGCAGAAAAGAGGTTCATCGCCGTTATACGCAGCAAGATAATCAGCAGTGGCGCGCAAAATGTTAAAAACGCGCCTGGCAGAGGAAGGCATGAGACAAATAAAACTAATGCGAAGAGAGGGGTGAAATTAGAATAAATCAAACGAGGCGCGCTAAAGGTGCAGCCCTGCTCGCTTTTGGTGCAGGCTGAGCAAAAGGCGTAAAAAAGCCAGCGCGAAGCTGGCTTCGAGAAGACGCCGCGCGGCTTAGCGCAGCCAGGCAGGCATATCGTGCAGCCCCATCGCCTGACGCAGCATCGTGGGTTTGACGCCGGGCAGCGTATCCGCCAGCTTCAGCCCCAAATCGCGCAGCAGCTTTTTCGCCGGATGAGTGCCGGCGAACAGCTCGCGGAAGCCCTGCATGCTCGCCAGCATCAGCGCCGCGCTGTGTTTGCGGCTGCGCTCGTAGCGACGCAGATAGAGATGCTGGCCGATATCCTTGCCCTGCTGGTGCAGGCGGCGGATTTCGCCAATCAGCTCTGCGGCGTCCATAAAGCCGAGATTCACGCCCTGCCCCGCCAGCGGATGAATGGTATGTGCGGCGTCGCCCACCAGCGCCAGACGATGCGCCGCGAAATTACGGGCGTAGCGCGCCATCAGCGGAAAAGATTTACGCTCGCTCGCCAGTTCACAGAGGCCGAGGCGCATATCGAACGCCACCGCCAGCTGCTGATTGAAGAGCGCCTGCGGCATGCTCTCCAGCCGACTCGCCTCCTGCGGCGAGAGCGACCAGACGATTGAGCTCAGGTGCGGATCCTGCATCGGCAGGAACGCCAGAATGCCGTCGCCGTGGAAGACCTGGCGCGCCACCGCGTCATGCGGCTGCTCGGTGCGGATATTCGCCACCAGCGCATGGTGATCGTAATCCCAGAAGGTCAACGGAATATCGGCTTTGTTGCGCAGCCAGGAGTTGGCCCCGTCCGCGGCGATCAGCAGGCGCGCGGTCAGCATGGTGCCATCCTGCAGGGTCACAAAAGCTTCGTTTTCGCCGAACGCCACCTGCTGCAGCTGCGAAGGCGCCATAAGGGTAACGTCGCTGCAGCGGCTGGCGCGCTGCCAGAGGGCGCTGTGTATCGCCGGATTTTCGACAATGTGTCCCAGATGGGTCACTCCCTGCTGCTCATCATCGAAGCTAATGGCGCCGAAACTGTCGCGATCCCACACCTCCATGCCGTGATAGGCGCTGGCGCGACGCGCCAGAATATCGGACCAGACGTCCAGCTTCTGCAGCAGCCGCTCGCTGGCGGCGTTGATCGCCGATACGCGAATCGACGGCGCAGCGCTGGCGTCAAACTGCGGCTCCGCCGTTTTTTCCAGCACGGCGACGCGCAGCCCGCTGCCCTGCAAACCGCAGGCGACCGCCAGTCCTACCATGCCGCCGCCGGCGATAACCACATCAAAACTTTGCATCGGTGCCCCTTAGTTAACGCTTAACCCAGCCCAGCGTGCGCTCGGCCAGTTGATTACGCAGCCACGGCAGATGATCCATCGCCATCAGCCCCAGATTTCGTCCCACCACCAGCGGCGCATAGCGATTGGCGAACAGCCGCACCAGCCCGTCAGTGATGCCTATCGTCGCCGCGCGATCGGGCTGACGGCGCTGCTGATAGCGATGCAGAACGGCGTAGCTGCCCACATCCTGCTGCTGACGATGCGCGGCCGCCAGCGTCTCCGCCAGCGACATCACGTCGCGCAGCCCAAGGTTGAAGCCCTGCCCGGCGATCGGATGCAGCGTCTGCGCCGCATTGCCGACCAGCGCCAGCCGGTGCGACGTCTGCTGCCCGGCGCTCTGCAGCGCCAGCGGATAACTCTCGCGCTGGCCCGCGTGGGTAAAACGCCCCAGGCGCCAGCCAAACGCGCGCTGCAGCTGCGTCAGAAATTCGTCGTCGCTCCAGCGCGCGATCTCTTCACGCGCCGAGAGAGGATGGCACCACACCAGCGACAGGCGGTTGTCCGACATCGGCAGCAGCGCCAGCGGGCCGTGCTCGGTAAAGCGCTCAAAGGCGCGTCCCTGATGCGGTAACTGCGTCGAGACATTGGCGATCACCGCCAGCTGCTGATAATCCTCGCGCTGCCACTGAATGCCGAACGAGGCGGCGAGCGGCGAGCGCGAGCCGTCTGCGGCTACCAGCAGCGCCCCTTCCAGCTGTTCACCGCTCTCCAGCGTCACCTGCACGCTCTCCTGGCGGCGCTGCGCCTCGGTAACGCGTGCCGGACAGCGTAACGTCACGCCCGGCGCACTTTTCAGGCGCTCGAACAGCCGCTGCCCCACGTCGAAAAGTTCGACGACGTAGCCAAGCGCGGGGATCTGATAGGCCCCGGCGTCCAGCGTGACGAAACCGGCGTGGCCGCGATCGGAGACGTGGATATCGGTAATCGGCGTGGCGACTTTCTCGATGCTGCGCCAGAGATCGATATCGATCAGCTGTTGACGCGTGCCGGCGGCCAGCGCGATGGCGCGGCCGTCATACCCGGGGTGGGCGCGACTGTCGGGCGCGCTGTTCTCAATCAGCGTCACCGGCAGCTGCCCCTGCGTGAGGTGGGAAATAGCCAGCGCCAGGGTCGCGCCGGTCATGCCGCCTCCGGCGATAATCACCGTCATGCCTGACGCGCCGCTGCCATCAGCGCCTCAATTGCGTCTGCGTTCTTGACCACGCTGTCGGTCAGATTTTCGTTGCCCGTTTCGGTGATCAGGATGTCATCTTCGATGCGGATGCCGATGCCGCGATATTCCGCAGGCACGTCGGCATCCGGCGCGATATAGAGCCCCGGCTCAACGGTCAGCACCATGCCCGGTTCCAGAATACGATCGCGCGAAGGGGTGCCGTAGTGGCCGACGTCATGCACGTCGAGGCCCAGCCAGTGGCTCAGCCCGTGCATAAAGAACGGCCGGTGCGCCTCTTCAGCGATCAGTGTCTCTACCTCGCCCTGCAGAATGCCCAGCTCCACCAGTCCGCTGACCATAATGCGCACCACCTCTTCATTAACGTCGCGAATGCTGACGCCGGGGCCAAAGAGCGCCAGCGCTTTATAAAGCGAGGCGAGCACGATGTCGTAAATGGCGCGCTGCGGCGCAGTGAATTTGCCGTTGACCGGGAAGGTGCGGGTGATATCGCCAGCGTAGCCGTGAAATTCGCAGCCCGCGTCAATCAGTACCAGATCGCCATCGCGCAGCTCGCTCTCATTTTCGGTGTAGTGCAGGATACAGCCGTTTTCGCCCGAGCCGACGATGGTGTTATAAGAAGGAAAGCGCGCGCCATGGCGGTTGAAGACGTAGTGAATTTCGCCTTCCAGATGGTATTCAAACAGGCCGGGGCGGCAGGCTTCCATAGCGTGGGTATGCGCCAGCGCGCTGATTTGCCCGGCGCGGCGCAGGATGGCAATCTCTTCCTCATCCTTGAACAGACGCATTTCATGCACCCAGGGGCGCCAGTCGGTGAGCGTCGTCGGCGCGCTGAAATTCTGGCGAAAGCCGCGGCGCAGCTTCTCCAGCGCGGCGAACACCAGCGCATCCGCTTCCGCGTATTCGCCCTGCGCATGATAAACCACGTCAAGCCCGTTCAGCAGCAGGTGCAGCTGCTGGCCAATGTCATCCCAGGGCAGCGCGCGATCGACGCCTAATTTTTCAGGCGCGGCATCCTGCCCTAGCCGACGGCCAAACCAGATCTCAGCGGTAAGATCCCGCACGCGATTGAACAGCACGCTGTGGTTGTGGGTTTCATCGCTTTTGATCAGCACCAGCAGCGCCTGCGGCTCGTTGAAGCCGGTGAAGTACCAAAAGTCGCTGTTTTGCCGGAACGGATATTCGCTGTCGTTGCTGCGGGTCACTTCCGGTGCAGCAAAAATCAGGGCGGCGCTGCCGGGAGCCATTTTCGTCAGCAGCGCCTGACGACGCTGCTGGAAAGTATCCAGAGAAATCATGTTTGCACTCCCTGTAGAAACGGGCGCGTTTGCGCCCTGAGATATCTGGCTTAGTGTAGCGTCGGTTTTTTCACTTCGGGGGCGGTAGGTTGCGGACGCGTGAAGGTGTCGTGGCACAGCAGCGCCGCGACGCGCACATATTCAATTACCTCTTCCAGCGACTGCTCCAGCTCTTCCTGGTCCTCATCTTCATCATAGCCGAGCTGGGCGATGGTGCGCAGATCGTCAATCGCCTCGCCGGTTTCGCCGGTCACTTTCTCCAGTTTCGGCTGCGTAACGCCCAGACCGAGCAGGAAGTGATTCACCCAGCCCGCCAGCGCGTCGGCGCGGTCGAAGACGCTGATATCTTCGTCGTCCGGCAGCATCAGCTGAAACAGGTAGCCCTCTTCTTCCAGCGTGCTGGCGGTGCTGTCGTGCAGCGCCTGAAGCGGTGACGCCAGGCTCTGCGAGAAGGCCATGCCTTCGTTGGTGAGATCGTGCACCAGCGTTTTCCAGCTGGCATCCTGATTGCCGCCGCACAGAATGCCGCTGAGCAGGCCATGCATTTCAGCTGGCGTCATCCCCACGCCTTGTTGAGAGAGCGCTGAAGCGAGCGCGTTGTAATCGGGGGTTACGTTCTGTAAAGACATAAGGATTCATCGTCGTTGGCAGAATAAGTTCGTGTTATGCTACCACTAGCTGCCTCAAGGTTTCCAGAAAAGGGGTTGTAACTTATTTCGCGGGTCTATATAGTTGCCCGCCTCCCAAGGCATTGAGCCCAAAGGGAGCTGCGGGCGAAGTAATCAGTCAGGAAGGTGGCATGTCTGCACAACCAGTAGATATACAAATTTTTGGTCGTTCATTGAGAGTGAATTGTCCGCCTGAACAGCAAGATGCGCTGAATGCGGCTGCCGATGACCTCAATCAACGGTTGCAAGATTTAAAAGTTCGCACTAGAGTCACAAATACCGAGCAACTGGTGTTCATCGCCGCGTTAAACATTTGCCATGAACTGGCGCAAGAGAAAATGAAAACGCGCGATTATGCTGCTAATATGGAACAACGTATCCGTATTCTGCAGCAGACGATTGAACAGGCTCTTGTAGAGCAAGGTCGCATAACCGACCGCCAGGGTGCGAAATTCGAATAATACTTCATGGTTGCTGCGCAGCAGCAACGGTGAAGTCCAGTTTCTCTGAGATGTTTGCAAGCGGGCCAGTCCCCTGAGCCGATATTTCATACCAACAGAGTGTGGCGCTCTGTAACCTGTGAGCATGCTCGGTTCGTCCGAGAAGCCTGATGGTTGCGACGGCACATTCACCTTGAACCAAGGGTTCAAGGGTTACAGCCTGCGGCGGCATCTCGGAGATCTCCTTCTGTTCTGCATCTGTCTTTCCCCGTTATGAATGATATAGTTGCTTAATCAGCGACTATATCAACGGGGTTCTCGTGTCCCAGCCCTCTCAGCTCGATCGCCACCATATCCGCCAGCACGTGCGCCATTTGCGCCGCGCCCTGACGCCTGAGCAGCAGGAACAGGCCGCCGATCTGATGGCGGAGCACGCCGTTAACTTCGCCCCTCTTGCCAACGCCAGCCATATCGCGCTCTTTTTATCGGTAGACGGCGAACTCAATACCCGGCCGCTTATCGCTAAGCTGTGGCAGCAGAAAAAGCAGGTTTATCTGCCGGTGCTGCACCCTTTCTCCGCTGGCCAGCTGCTGTTTCTGCGCTATACGCCGGAAACCGCGCTAACGCCGAATAAACTGCGTATTCCTGAACCGCCGCTTGATATCCGCCAGCTGATTACGCTGGATCGGCTGGATGTGATGATGGTGCCGCTGGTGGCCTTTGACAGCAGCGGGCAGCGGCTCGGCATGGGCGGCGGCTTTTACGACCGCACCCTGCAGAACTGGCGTCAGCACGGTTTTTTACCGGTGGGCGTGGCGCATGACTGCCAGCACGTAGAGCAGTTGCCCGCAGAGGAGTGGGATGTGCCCCTGCCCGCCGTACTGACGCCGTCGCGCCTGTGGCAGTGGGAATAGCGGGAGTGAGCCTGTGGCGGAAAAGAAAGGGCCGTCTGCGAAAAAGGCAGACGGCCCGGTTTCAGTAAAGCGAAATCAGTAGAGCAGACGGGCGCGAATGGTGCCCGGAATCCTCTTCATCAGCTGCAGCGCTTTGTCCGCCCGATCCTGCGGCGCATCAATGTCAATCACCACGTAGCCCATCATTGGCGAGGTTTGCAGGAACTGCGCAGCGATGTTGATGCCCTGCTCGGCAAAGATCTGGTTGATTGCCGTCAGCACGCCCGGACGGTTTTCATGAATGTGCAGCAGACGACTGGCGCTGGCGCCGTGCATCGGCAGCGACACTTCCGGAAAGTTGACCGCCGAGAGCGTTGAGCCGTTATCAGAATATTTAGCCAGCTTGCCCGCTACTTCGATACCGATATTCTCCTGCGCCTCCTGGGTCGAACCGCCGATGTGCGGCGTCAGGATCACGTTATCGAACTCGCACAGCGGCGAATTAAAGGGTTCGCTGTTGGTCGCGGGCTCAAGCGGGAAAACGTCGATCGCGGCGCCCGCCAGATGTTTGCTACTCAGCGCGTCGCACAGCGCCGGAATATCGACCACGGTGCCGCGCGAAGCGTTGATCAGCAACGCGCCCTTCTTCATCTGCGCCAGCTCCTGCGCGCCGATCATATCCTGCGTCGAGGGCGTTTCCGGCACGTGCAGGCTGACCACATCGCTCATATTCAGCAGGTCGGCCAGGTGGCGCACCTGCGTGGCATTACCAAGCGGCAGTTTGTTTTCAATGTCGTAGAAAAAGACGTGCATGCCCAGGCTTTCAGCCAGTACGCCAAGCTGCATGCCAATATGGCCATAGCCGACGATACCAAGCTTTTTGCCGCGCGCCTCAAACGAGCCGACGGCGTTTTTGTTCCAGATGCCGCGATGCGCCTTGGCGTTTGCTTCAGGGATGCCGCGCAGCATCAGCAGCATTTCGCCGATAACCAGTTCGGCGACCGAGCGGGTATTAGAGAACGGCGCGTTGAACACGGGAATGCCGCGCGTTGCCGCTGCGTTAAGATCGACCTGGTTGGTGCCGATGCAGAAACAGCCCACGGCGACCAGTTTTTCCGCCGCGGCAAAAATCTCTTCCGTCAGCTGGGTGCGGGAGCGGATGCCGATGAAGTGCGCATCCCGAATGGAGGCTTTCAGCGCTTCGTCATCCAGCGCGCCTTTATGGAATTCGATGTTGGTGTAACCCGCCGCGCGCAGATTTTCCAGCGCGCTCTGGTGAACGCCTTCCACCAGCAGGAACTTAATCTTGTCTTTTTCCAGTGATACCTTTGCCATTTCCCCGACCCTATTGTGATTTCAACAATGGCCGCCATAAGCGCGCCTTCTGTCAAAATATCAAAATTTACGCCTGCGGCAATACAACCGTTTGCCTTGCGGCCAGCATGGGGAAGCCTGAGCCCAGCACATTGCCGCACAAAATCGGGGGCTGAACCGCGAACAAAGAACGAACCTGCTGTGGATGTCGGTTATGTGACATAAGTCACCGAATTTAGGCGGCGAAAGAAAAGATGTTTTGCGCAGGGAAATAACCGGCGCGCTTATCGCGCCGGACAGATCATTTTTCGATGGTTTTTACGCCGTCCGGCGTGCCGATCAGCGCAATATCAGCGCCGCGCGTAGCAAACAGGCCAACGGTGACCACGCCGGGCAGCGCGTTGATGCTTTTTTCCAGCGCGACAGGATCGAGAATCGTCAGGTTATGCACGTCGAGAATAATATTGCCGTTGTCGGTGACGACATGCTGGCGATACTCCGGCAGGCCGCCGAGCTTAACCAGCTCGCGGGCGACGAAGGCGCGCGCCATTGGGATCACCTCGACCGGCAGCGGGAAGCGCCCCAGCACGTCCACCTCTTTCGAGGCGTCGGCGATACAGATGAACTTGCGCGCGACGGCCGCCACGATCTTCTCGCGCGTCAGGGCCGCGCCGCCGCCTTTAATCATCTGCATCTGCGGGTTGATCTCATCCGCGCCGTCGACATAGATCGCCAGATCGTCGATCTCATTGAGATCAAAGACCGGAATGCCAAGCGCTTTCAGCTTCAGCGTCGAGGCTTCCGAGCTGGAAACCGCGCCTTCAATCTGCTGTTTCATCGTGGCGAGCGCGTCGATAAAGTGCGCGGCGGTGGAGCCAGTGCCGACGCCGACGACAGTACCCGGCTGCACATATTTCAGTGCAGCCCAGCCTACGGCTTTTTTCAGTTCATCCTGGGTCATGATATGTTTAAAACCTGTGCGACAACGAAGTGCGCGTAGTATAAAGCAACGCCTGCCGAATGTGCGCGGCTGTTTCCGCTGACGTGATCGCTTTGGAAGCCACTCCGCAAAAAAAGCGACGCGCGGCGCAGGGAAAGCCCCTTCGACGCGCGCCAGATGCATTTTTTGTGGCATAGTATCGTCCACCCTGAAGGAGAGAGAACAACAATGAAACGCCCGGATTATCGAACGCTTCAGGCGCTGGATGCAGTGATTCGCGAACGCGGCTTTGAGCGCGCCGCACAAAAGTTATGCATTACGCAGTCGGCCGTATCGCAGCGTATCAAGCAGCTGGAGAACCTGTTCGGCCAGCCGCTGCTGGTGCGTACCGTGCCGCCGCGCCCTACAGAGCAGGGTCAGAAGCTGCTGGCGCTGCTGCATCAGGTCGAGCTGCTGGAAGAGGAGTGGCTAAGCGATGAGAACGGCGGCACCACGCCGCTGCTGCTGTCGCTGGCGGTTAACGCCGACAGTCTGGCGACCTGGCTGCTGCCTGCGCTGAAGGATGTGCTGGCGGACTCGCCGGTGCGCCTTAATTTGCAGGTCGAAGATGAAACCCGCACGCAGGAACGGCTGCGCCGCGGCGAAGTGGTGGGCGCGGTCAGTATTCAGCCGCAGCCGCTGCCGAGCTGCCTGGTCGATCAGCTTGGCGCGCTCGACTATCTGTTCGTCGCCTCGCCGGAGTTCGCCGCGCGCTACTTCCCCAACGGCGTCACCCGCTCGGCGCTGCTCAAAGCGCCAGCGGTCGCTTTCGACCATCTCGACGATATGCATCAGGCCTTTTTACAGCAGAATTTCGATCTGTCGCCGGGCAGCGTCCCCTGCCATATCGTGAACTCCTCGGAGGCGTTTGTGCAGCTGGCGCGCCAGGGTTCAACCTGCTGTATGATCCCGCATCTGCAGATTGAGCGCGAGCTGGCGGGCGGCGAGCTGCTCGATTTGACGCCGGGCCTCTGCCAGCGCCGCATGCTCTACTGGCACCGTTTTGCGCCGGAGAGCCGCCTGATGCGCCGCGTTACCGACGCGCTGATCGCCCACGGCCATCGCGTGCTGCGCCAGGATGATTTAGCGGCCTGAGTCCGTTCGCGCCTGAAGTAAGGGGCGCTTTGCCCTTCGCTTTATGCCGCCCGCATTTGACTCATTTGCTGTCTAAAAAACACAAAAAAAGGGGCGCTTAGCGCCCCTTTTTTCATTACTGCTGCGTACCCGCGGTATTGGGTTTGATATCGAACACCACATCCACCTGATCGTCAAAGTGAATGCTCTGCTGCTCGTAGGTCTGCTGCGCGGAGGTATCCGCAGCCGGCGCGGCGGCCTTATACATGCGCGCCATCGGCATCGGCTGATAGTTGGACACGTGGTAGCGAATGCTGTAAACCGGGCCAAGCTTCGCGTTAAAGCCTTCCGCCAGCGCGGCGGCCTGCTGCGTCGCGTTATCAATCGCCGCCTTGCGCGCCTGTGCCTTATAGCTGTCGGGATTGGTGACGCCCAGCTCGACCGAGCGGATCTCGTTCAGGCCGCTTTTCAGCGCGCCGTCCAGCAGCTCGTTCAGCTTATCCAGCTGACGCAGCGTCACCTGCACCTGGCGCACCGCGCGGTAGCCTTTCAGCACCGACTTGCCCTCTTTGGTATAGTCATATTCCGGCTGGGTGCTGAGGTTAGCGGCATCGATATCTTTCTTCTCGATACCATTTTTCTGCAGAAAATCAAAGTATTGCGCGACGCGATCGTCGGCCTGCTTTTTCGCGTCCGCGGCGTCTTTAGAGGAGACGTTAACCACGATAGAGAGCGTGGCGATATCGGGGCGCGCATCCACGGTCGCCTGGCCTGACGTCACGACATGCGGGCCGTTTGGCAGTTCGTCGGCTAATGCGCTTAACGGCAGCGCCAGAGCGCCTGTCATGGCGACCAGCGCCAGTGCTTTCAGTTTCACGAAAATCCTCCTTGGAATCTCTGTTTTGCTGCGGCATCAAAGGCCAGAGCCTGAACGGAATAGTATGCACTGCTAAGAGCGTGTTATACCGCAAAAGTTCGCGTTTTGCTTATCCTGTTCTGCCGCTTTAGGACAATTCAAATCAGAAATTCGCTACTCCCTGCAGCGCCAGCTGGCTGGCGATAAGCCACATCACCGCACCGACCAGCAGATTTATCGCGCGCTGCGCCCTGGCGGTGCGCAAGCGAGGCGAGAGCCAGGCCGCCAGCAGCGCCAGCCCAAAGAACCAGAACACCGAGGCGCTGACGGTGCCCAGCGCGAACCAGCGGCGCGCCTCCTGCGTCGGCAGCTGCCCACCCAGGCTGCCCAGCACTACGAAGGTATCGATATAGACGTGAGGATTAAGCCAGGTGACCGCCAGCATGGTGGCGACAATGCGCCAGCGGCTCTGCTTAAGCTCACTGTCGCTGGCGAGGTCGACATCGCCGCTAAAGGCGCGGCGTAGCGCATTCCAGCCGTACCACAGCAGAAAAGCTACCCCGGCCCAGGTGATAAGCATCAGCAGCAGCGGCGACTGGTGCAGCAAGGCGCTGCCGCCGAAGATGCCACCGCAAATCAGCGCAATATCGCTCAGCGTGCAGAGTGACGCCGTCATTAAATGGTACTGGCGCTTAACGCCCTGATTCATCACGAACGCGTTTTGCGGCCCCAGCGGCAGAATGAGTGAGGCGCCAAGCGCAAGCCCCTGTAAATACGTTGATAACACAGAATTTTCCTTACATCAGCGAGATGCAAAGAAGTATAAAGAGGCGAGGTTATTAGCGGAAATTGAAAGATTTAATCTGCTATTAGGCAGATTAATAAGGACGGCGCGGGCGCCGTCCTGAGAGGCTTATTCTGCTTTTGCTTCCGCGTCCGGCGGGCTGACGCGATGCAGATGCACGTCCATTTGCGGATAGGGAATGCCGATGCCCTTCGCATCCAGCGCGCGCTTAAAGTTCTTCAGCAGATCCCAGTAGACGTTCTGCAGGTCGCCGCTGTTGCTCCAGCAGCGCACCACGAAGTTGAGCGATGAGGCGGCCAGCTCGTTGAGGCCAATCTGCACGCCCATATCCTGCAGCACGCGCGGATCGCTTTTAACCACCTCTTCCAGCAGCGCAATCACCTCGTCCACGTCTGCGTCGTAGGCGACGCCGATGATGAACTCATTGCGGCGCACCGGCTCGCGTGAAAAGTTGACGATGTTGCCGGCAATAATTTTGCCGTTCGGCACGACGACCATTTTGCCGTCCGCGCTTTTCAGCGTGGTGGAAAAGATCTGCACGTTGAGCACCGTGCCCATCACGCCGCCGAGATCGACGAATTCGCCCGCGCGGAAAGGACGGAAGGTCACCAGCAGCACGCCCGCCGCCAGGTTAGAGAGCGACCCCTGCAGCGCCAGACCAACCGCCAGACCGGCGGCGCCCAGCACGGCGATAACAGACGCGGTCTGCACGCCGACCCGCCCAAGCGCGGCAATCAGGGTGAAGGCGATAACACCGTAGCGCACCAGCGCCGAAAGAAAGTCCGCCACCGTTTTATCGATGTGGCGCGCCACCAGCACACGGTTGATGCCTCGGGAGATAATGCGCGCGACGATCATCCCCAGAATTAAGATAACCACGGCTGCTACGATATTTACCGCATAGCTGACGAGCAGCGCCTGATTGCGCACCAGCCAGCCGCCGGCGTTATGAATGCCGTCTACGACGTTTAAGTCTTCCATTTGAGAGCCCTGTTGTTGAATTCCCTGCCGGGAAGATCAAATCACAGCCAGAAAATTCCGGCAAACCAGCTATCAAGGGTAAACAACATTCGTCGTATATGCCAAATCTGCGTTGAATTTGTTGCAAATTTAGGCGAAACCGCGTGGTCGCAGCATAAAAAAAGGCCAGATCCGACGATCTGGCCTTTGTTGTTAACCCGCGACGCGGATTACAGACGATCGATAGCGTTCAGCTCTTTGAAAGCCTGCTCAAGGCGCACGACCATTGAGGCCTGCGCCGCACGCAGCCAGACGCGCGGATCGTAGTATTTCTTGTTCGGGCTGTCCGGACCCTGAGGGTTGCCGAGCTGCGCCTGCAGATACTCTTCGTTCTTTTTGTAGTACTGCAGAATACCGTCCCAGGTTGCCCACTGGGTGTCGGTATCGATGTTCATTTTGATCACGCCGTAGCTGATCGACTCTTCGATTTCCGCCGCGGAAGAACCGGAACCGCCGTGGAAAACGAAGTCCAGCGCGTTGTGCGGCAGGCCATGTTTTTCACAGACGTATTTCTGCGAGTCGCGCAGAATGGTCGGGGTCAGCTTAACGTTGCCCGGCTTGTAAACGCCGTGTACGTTGCCGAAAGAGGCGGCGATGGTGAAGCGCTTGCTGATTTTGCTCAGCTCGGTGTAGGCGTAGTCTACATCTTCCGGCTGGCTGTAGAGGGCGGAAGCGTCAACGTGGCTGTTGTCCACGCCGTCCTCTTCGCCGCCGGTCACGCCCAGCTCGATTTCCAGCGTCATGCCCAGTTTGTCCATGCGCGCCAGGTATTTGCTGCAAATTTCAATGTTCTCTTCCAGCGACTCTTCAGAGAGGTCGATCATGTGAGAAGAGAACAGCGGTTTGCCGGTTTTCTCGAAGTGCGCTTCGCCTGCATCCAGCAGACCGTCGATCCACGGCAGCAGTTTTTTCGCGCAGTGGTCGGTGTGCAGAATAACCGGCACGCCATACTGTTCAGCCATCAGGTGCACGTGGTGCGCGCCTGAGATGGCGCCGAAAATCGCCGCGCCCTGCGGCTTGTCGGTTTTGAAACCTTTGCCGGCGATAAACGCGGCGCCGCCGTTAGAGAACTGGACGATAACCGGCGCTTTGACTTTCGCGGCGGCTTCCAGCACGGCGTTGATGGAGTCGGTGCCAACGCAGTTTACCGCTGGCAGCGCGAATTTGTTCTCTTTCGCTACCTGGAAGATCTTCTGAACGTCATCACCAGTGACAACGCCGGGTTTAACGAAATCAAAAATTTTAGACATGATTGTGTCCTGTTTCGTGACCGACCATCCCCTGAGGGGACAGCGCTTTAAACGCCCAACGGGGCAAGTCTTCAGGCGACGCGCCAGGCGTCGCCCCCAAAGGGTTACTGCTTAGCACGCTCTTCCAGCATGGCAACCGCAGGCAGTTTTTTGCCTTCGACGAACTCCAGAAACGCGCCGCCGCCGGTAGAGATGTAAGAGATTTTGTCTTCGATGCCGAACAGGTCGATAGCCGCCAGGGTATCGCCGCCGCCTGCAACAGAGAAGGCGTCGCTCTCTGCGATGGCGTTCGCCACGATCTCGGTGCCCTTACGGAAGTTCGGGAACTCGAACACGCCGACCGGGCCGTTCCACAGAATGGTTTTCGCCTCTTTCAGCACCTTCGCCATCGCCTGCGCAGTTTCATCGCCGAAGTCCATAATCTCTTCGTTATCTGCGACTTCGGAAACCTTTTTCACCGTTGCGGGTGCAGTTTCAGAGAATTCCGTGCCAACGCGCGAGTCGGTCGGAACCGGAATGCCGTACTGGTCGCGCAGGCCTTTCGCCGCTTCCACGAAGTCCGGCTCGTAGAGAGATTTGCCGACGTTGTTGTCGATAGCAACAAAGGTGTTGGCGATGCCGCCGCCGACGATAACGGTGTCAGCAATTTTTACCAGCGACTGCAGTACATCGAATTTGGTCGACACTTTTGAGCCGCCAACCACGGCCACCAGCGGGCGCTCCGGGTTGCTCATCACTTTGCCCAGCGCTTCCAGCTCAGCTGACAGCAGCGGGCCTGCGCAGGCGATCGGCGCAAACTTGCCGACGCCGTGCGTTGAAGCCTGCGCACGGTGCGCGGTGCCAAAGGCGTCCATCACGAAGACGTCGCACAGGGCAGCATATTTTTTCGACAGTGCTTCGTCGTCTTTCTTCTCGCCTTTGTTAAAGCGAACGTTTTCCAGCACCACCAGCTCGCCCGCGCCGACTTCAACGCCGTCGAGGTACTCTTTCGCCAGGGTAACGTTGGTACCGTTCAGTTTCTCTTTCAGATAGTTAACTACAGGCAGCAGGGAGAATTCTTCGTTGTATTCACCTTCGGTCGGGCGACCCAGGTGAGAGGTGACCATCACTTTTGCGCCCTGTTTCAACGCCGATTCGATGGTAGGCAGAGAAGCACGGATACGTGCGTCTGACGTCACTTTCCCTTCTTTTACTGGTACGTTGAGATCGGCACGGATCAGAACGCGCTTACCAGCCAGATCCAAATCGGACATCTTAATTACAGACATGGTGAACCCTCTCGTTGATTCTCATAAGTTTTGCCAGGCGCAGACCGCGCCTTACCTGAAACCGCTTGCGGCCATCGCTAACGTCGTGTCGAGCATTCGGTTAGCAAAGCCCCATTCGTTGTCGCACCAGACCAGGGTCTTGATGAGGTGCTGACCGCTGACCCGCGTTTGCGTGCCATCCACAATGGCACTGTGCGGATCGTGGTTAAAATCTACTGAGACTAACGGTAATTCCGTATAGTCAACTATACCACGAAATGCCCCTTCTGACGCGTTTTGCAGCAGCGCGTTGACCTCGCAGGCCCTTACCGCCTCGCGTACAGAGACGCTAAGATCGATGGCCGTGACGTTGATAGTAGGCACGCGCACCGCAATCGCTTCGAAGCGATCGGCGAATTTCGGAAAAATACGGGTGATCCCGGCGGCCAGCCTGGTGTCGACCGGAATGATGGACTGACTGGCGGCACGCGTGCGGCGCAGATCGCTGTGATAGGCGTCAATCACCTGCTGGTCGTGCATCGCCGAGTGGATGGTGGTCACGGTGCCCGACTCAATGCCGAAAGCGTCGTCCAGCAGCTTGATCACTGGAATAATGCAGTTAGTGGTGCAGGAGGCGTTAGAGACAATGCGGTCAGTTTGCTTAAGCGCCCCTTCGTTCACGCCGAACACCACGGTGGCGTCGAGATCGCTGCCGCCCGGGTGGGAGAAGAGCACCTTCTTCGCGCCCGCCTGCAGATGCGCTTCGCCGTCCGCCCGGCTGCCGTAAACGCCGGTGCACTCCAGCACCACGTCGACGTTAAGCTCGCGCCACGGCAGCGCGTCGATAGCGGCGTGATGCAGAATGCGGATGGTATCGTCGCCGACCCACAGCAGATCGCGCTCCTGACGCACGTCGAAGGCGAAGCGGCCGTGGCTGGTGTCGTACTTCAACAGGTGCGCCATGCCAGCCGCCTCCGCCAGTTCGTTAATCGCCACCACGGTAATTTCGGCACGACGCCCGGTCTCATAAAGGGCGCGCAGTACGTTGCGCCCAATGCGGCCAAAGCCATTTATCGCCACCCGAATGGTCATCTTTTCTGCCACTTCCTGCTCATAAACGTGCCGATAGCCTGAGCGTTTCACGCGGGTTTGTACAGGAGATTTTCGCGCGCACCGCGCCGAAATCGCTGCCAAAAAACGGCCAACTGAAACGGTTCAGCTACAATAAAGCATGGAAGGAATAACGGGAATGACTGCGATCAAACGCGCCGCTGATTATTGGATCTGCGTCACATTTTTGCCAGGGTGCGGACTATTACTTGAGGAATAATTCAGCGGGCTATAAAAAAGGGACGCCCGACGGCGTCCCTTTCTCTTCAGGCTAAGGGTTTATGACGCCAGCACCGCTTTCGCCTGTGCGACAACGTTGTCAACGGTGAAACCAAACACCTCGAACAGCTTCTCGGCCGGGGCGGACTCGCCGAAGGTGGTCATGCCGACCACCGCGCCGTGCAGGCCGGTGTAGCGCTGCCAGTAGTCGGCGATGCCCGCTTCGATAGCGACGCGCGCGCCGATCGCTTTCGGCAGCACCGCTTCGCGGTAGGCAGCATCCTGCTTGTCGAAGGCGTCGGTAGAGGGCATGGAAACCACGCGCGCCTTGACGCCTTCGCTGCTCAGCTTGTCCCAGGCCGCGACCGCCAGCTCGACTTCAGAACCGGTGGCGATCAGGATCAGCTCCGGCTGACCGTCGCACTCTTTCAGGATGTAGCCGCCGCGCGCGATGTTCGCCAGCTGCTCAGGCGTACGCTCCTGCTGCGCCAGGTTCTGGCGAGAGAAGATCAGCGCGCTCGGGCCATCTTTGCGCTCGATAGCGTATTTCCACGCCACCGCAGACTCGACCTGGTCGCACGGACGCCAGGTGCTCATGTTTGGCGTGGTGCGCAGGCTGGCCAGCTGCTCGACCGGCTGGTGCGTCGGGCCATCTTCGCCCAGACCGATGGAGTCGTGGGTGTAGACCATGATCTGACGGATCTTCATCAGCGCCGCCATACGTGCCGCGTTGCGCGCATACTCCACGAACATCAGGAAGGTGGCGGTGTAAGGCAGGAAGCCGCCGTGCAGCGCAATGCCGTTGGCGATAGCGGTCATACCAAACTCGCGCACGCCGTAGTGGATATAGTTGCCCGCCAGGTCGACGTTGATCGGCTTAGAGCCGGACCACATCGTCAGGTTGCTCGGCGCCAGGTCGGCAGAGCCGCCCAGATATTCCGGCAGCAGCTTGCCGAACGCTTCGATAGCGTTCTGCGAAGCTTTACGGCTGGCGATTTTCGCCGGATTCGCCTGCAGCTGTTCGATAAACTTCTGCGACTCTTCCTGCCAGTTAGCCGGCAGCTCGTTGCTGACGCGACGTTTGAACTCGGCGGCCAGCTCCGGGAACGCCTGCGCGTAGGCGGCGAATTTCTCGTTCCACTGCGCCTCTTTCGCCTGACCGGCCTCTTTCGCGTCCCACTCGGCGTAGATCTCCGACGGGATCTCGAACGGCGCGTGCGTCCAGCCCAGCTGTTTGCGAGTCAGCGCCACTTCGTCGTCGCCCAGCGGCGCGCCGTGTGAGTCGTGGGTGCCCGCTTTGTTCGGCGAGCCGAAGCCGATAACGGTTTTGCACATCAGCAGCGAAGGCTTGTCGCTCACCGCTTTCGCTTCGTCGATCGCCTTCGCGATAGCGTCCGCGTCGTGGCCGTCTACGCCGCGCACCACGTGCCAGCCGTAGGCTTCAAAGCGCTTCGCGGTGTCGTCGGTGAACCAGCCGTCGATGTGACCGTCGATAGAGATGCCGTTGTCGTCATAGAAGGCGACCAGTTTGCCCAGCTTCAGGGTACCTGCCAGCGAGCAGACTTCGTGCGAGATGCCTTCCATCATGCAGCCGTCGCCCATAAACACCCAGGTGTTGTGATCGACGATGTCGTGGCCCGGACGGTTGAACTGCGCCGCCAGCGTGCGCTCGGCGATAGCGAAGCCGACCGCGTTGGCAATGCCCTGACCCAGCGGGCCGGTGGTGGTTTCTACGCCTGGGGTGTAGCCATATTCCGGGTGACCTGGAGTTTTTGAATGCAGCTGGCGGAAGTTCTGCAGCTCGCTCATCGGCAGATCGTAGCCGGTGAGGTGCAGCAGGCTGTAAATCAGCATCGAGCCGTGGCCGTTGGAGAGCACGAAGCGGTCGCGATCGGCCCACAGTGGGTTGGTCGGGTTATGGTTCAGGTAGCCGCGCCACAGCACCTCGGCAATATCTGCCATACCCATCGGGGCCCCCGGATGTCCCGATTTGGCTTTCTGTACTGCATCCATACTTAACGCGCGAATGGCGTTGGCAAGCTCTTTACGAGAGGGCATGTTCTACTCCAGGTCGGATGAATGATTCGCCTGTTTAACGCATTGTTATTAATGGTTTATTAGGCAAAACAAGGAAAAAGTCGCTCATCAATGTACATGAAAATCGGGGCAAAAGTACATGCCGCACCGTGCTAAATGTCGCCGTTTCGTCTGGCATTTACGGCACTGTCTGCTAGCGAAGTGGCCGACGACAGGCTATAACCCACTCTTTACCGTATCTGACCCTTTTTCAGATACCTGCTTTTCTTCTCTTGTTACTCACAGGATGTACGCATGACAATCAAGACAGGCATCATGGCAATCAGCCTCGCGGCGCTGCTCAGCGGCTGCCAGGGCATGGACAATAACGCACTGCTGCAGTCGGGCGCGCAGGCTTTTCAGGCCTACACCCTCAACGACGCACAGGTGAAGCAGCTCAGCGATCAATCCTGCGCGCAGATGGATAAAGAGAACCAGCTTGCGCCTGCCGACAGCACCTACCAGCAGCGTCTGAACAAAATCGCCGCCGCGCTGGGCGACAATATCAACGGCACGCCGGCCAACTACCGCGTCTACGTCACCAAAGATGTCAACGCCTGGGCGATGGCCAACGGCTGCATCCGCGTCTATAGCGGCCTGATGGATATGATGGACGACAACGAGGTTGAAGGGGTGCTGGGGCATGAGATGGGCCACGTTGCGCTGGGCCATACGCGCAAGGCGATGCAGGTCGCCTTCGGCACCACGGCGGCGCGCACCGCGGCCGCGTCTGTCGGCGGCGTGATCGGCTCGCTGTCGCAGTCGCAGCTGGGGGACCTGGGCGAAAAGCTGGTCAATGCGCAGTTCTCGCAAAGCCAGGAGTCGCAGGCGGATGACTACTCCTACGATCTACTGAAAAAACGCGGCATCGACCCGATGGGGCTGGCGACCAGCTTTGAGAAGCTGGCGAAAATGCAGCAGGGCCAGCAGAGCAGCCTGTTTGATTCGCATCCCGACTCCGCGGCGCGCGCGCAGCATATTCGCGAACGCATCGCGGCGGACGCCGGAAAATAAGCGAGCGCGCGCCGCCCTGCGGCGGCGCGCGTGGAGACTAGCGCTTAAAAAGCTGATCGACCATCGATCCCAGATCGCGCTGCTTGTCGTGCAGGGATTGATCGTCGATCTGGCCCTGCGGCGTCAGGCGATCCACCAGATGCGGCAACAGCTCCGCCAGTTTGCCGGAGGCGCCGTTTACGTCGGTGCCCAGCTTCTGCGCCAGCGACTGCATCGCCTCTTCGCCAAACGCCGACTGCAGCTGCCCGCCGCTGACCGACTGGTTACTGCCGCTGCCGATCCATGAGCTTAAAATTTCGCCCAGCCCGCCCTGCTGGAATTTCTGCAGCAGCACCTGCACTCCGCCCTGCTCCTGCACCCAGTTCCAGACCGCCTGCAGTTCACCTAAGGTGCTGCGTCCGTTGCCTAAGGTGCCGACTAATTCATCAAGTAAGCCCATCATGCTCTCCGTTACGGTAACACCGGGCGCGCCATTGCGCCCGGTTTGAAGGGTTATTCGCCTTTGTTCGCCGCCTGCACGTGCAGCATATCAAGCGCCAGCGTCGCGGCGGCCAGCGAGGTGAGATCGGCATGATCGTAGCCTGGGGCCACCTCCACCAGATCCATGCCGACAATGTTGAGGCCCTGCAGGCCGCGCACCAGTTTGGTCGCCTTGTCGGTGGTCAGGCCGCCGATTACCGGCGTGCCGGTGCCGGGCGCGTGCGCCGGATCGAGGCAGTCGATGTCGAAGGTCAGGTACACCGGCATATCGCCAACGGTGCGCTTCACTTCCGCCAGGATATCGTCGACGCTGCGATCGTTGACCTGCGCCGCATCCAGCACGTTAAAGCCCAGGCTCTTGTCGAACTCGGTGCGGATGCCGATCTGCACTGAGTGTTGCGGATCGATCAGCCCCTCTTGCGGCGCGGTATAGAACATGGTGCCGTGATCGAACGTCGGGCCGTTGGAGTAAGTATCGGTATGGGCGTCGAAATGCACCAGTGCCAGCTTGCCGAAATGTTTCGCATGGGCGCGCAGCAGCGGCAGCGTCACGTAGTGATCGCCGCCGAAGGTGAGCATGCGCTTGCCGTGCGCCAGCAGTTTTTCCGCGTGCGCCTGTAATTTGTCAGAGAGATCCTGCGAGTCGCCGAAGGCGTAAACCAGATCGCCGCAGTCCACCACGTTAAGGCGCTGACGCAGATCGAACTGCCACGGCCAGCGGCACCCTTCCCAGGCGAGGTTGGTGGAGATCTGACGGATCGCGCCCGGTCCCAGACGGCTCCCCGGACGGCCAGAGGTCGCGGCGTCGAAAGGCACGCCGGTGATGACCCACTCGGCGTCGCTGTCGTAAGGCTGGAAGTTGACCGGAAAACGCATGAAGCCGAAGGCGTTTGAAACCAGCGAATTGTCGTACTGATTGCCCAGGGTGTTATACATAAATCATCCTCGCTGCCGCATGGCATTAAGTTACAGGTGAAGGCCAGATAAAAAAAATCCCCTCCGCGTCGTTAAGCCCGACGAGGAAGGGATGTTTGCGTTGCCGCAGTTTACGCAATTATTGCGGAGTTCGGCGCGCGCTGCAATGCGCGACGCGCCGGAAACGCGTTTGTTGCGATCGCATTAACGTTCCCGCAGCGCCTCTTTGGCGCGGTTAAACGGCTTGACGAGGTAGTCCATCACCGTTTTCTCGCCGGTCTTGATATCCACCGTAGAGACCATGCCGGGGCTGATGGCGAAGCGGCGTCCCGCTTTATTCTGCACATAGTCGGTATCGGTGCGGATAAAGACGCGATAGTAGTAAATCTCCGGCTTTACCTCATCCTGGATGGTGTCGGGTGAGATGCTCTCCACCACGCCGTGCAGCCCGCCGTAAATGGCGTAATCGTAGGCGGAGATTTTCACCAGCGCCTTCTGGCCGGGATGGATAAAGGCGATATCGCGCGGCGAAAGACGCGCTTCAATCAGCAGGCGGTCATCCATCGGCACGATATTCATCAGCTCGCCGTTGGGCGGGATCACCCCGCCGACGGTGGTGACCTTGATGTTTTTCACGATGCCGCGCATCGGCGAGCGCAGGGTCAGGCGGCTGACGGTATCCTCGCGCCCCTTCACCGTTTGCGCCAGGCTGTCCGCTTCCGCCGACGCCTTCGCCAGATCCTCGCGCGCCTGCACGTAATATTGCGAGCGCATATCGGTGAGCTTCAGCTCCAGATCGGACTTGTCGCGCTGCAGCCGCAGCACCTCGACGCTGCTGGCGGCGCCGCTTTTCGCCAGCCTTTGGGTAATGCCCAGCTCGCGGTTGGCCAGCTCGAGGGAGTGCTGGATCTGCGCCGTCGCATCTTTTAACTGCGCCCGTCGGGTGGTGTAGAGCCGGGTTTCCGAGGCGATCAGATCGGGAAAGGCCTTCAGCTCGTCGGGAAAGCGCAAAGGCCGATCGTTCACCTCGGCGTAGAGCCGCGCGCTGGCCGCCAGCGCGGCCCGATAGCGCGCCGCGCTTTCGCCGACGCTGGAGACGGATCGCGTCGGATCGAGTTTCGCCACGATCTGCCCCGCCTCGACCCGATCCCCTTCATGCACGTTAAGCTCGGCGAGGATCCCCCCTTCCAGCGAGCTCAGCACCTGATCGCGCGAGCTGGGGATCACTTTGCCGGTGCCGGTCGACACCTCGTCCAGCACGCCGAACCAGGCCCAGATCAGCCCCGCCATCAGCAGAAAAAAGCTGATGACGATCAGGCGCACCGCGCCGCTGTAGTAGGCTTCCGAGCGCAGATCGCCGTTGAGATCGTCTGAGGTCTCCGCTTCGGGCGCCACCAGCCGCAGTTTGGTTGATAGCTCGCTCATGCCTGATCCTCCGGACGATTGAGCGTCGGCCGCGCAGGCGGCAGCGCGCTCTCTTTCGGGCTGTCCATCACCAGCTGCCCCTCTTTTAATACCAGCACGCGATCCACCAGCGCGAGAATGGCGGCGCGGTGGGTCGCCACCACCAGCGTGCGGCCGTTGAGCCACTGGCCGAGCCGCTCGATAAACTCTTTTTCGGTGTGGTCGTCCAGCGAGGCGGTCGGCTCATCCAGCAGCACGATATTAGGATCGCGCAGCAGCATGCGCGCCAGCAGCACCGACTGTCGCTGGCCGCCGGACAGCCCGACGCCGCCCTCCATCACCGGATGATCGAGGCCGAGCGGCAGCCGACGGATAAAGTCCGCGCCGCCGCTCACCGCCAGCGCGGCGAAGATCGCCTCGTCGCTGGCGTGCGCCGCGCCCATCGTCAGGTTTTCGCGCAGCGTGCCGTGGAACAGCCGCGCGTTCTGGGTCATCAGGCCGACGTTGCGCCGCACATCGGCGAGATCGATATGCGGCAGGCTCAGGTTGTCGAGCCGCAGCTCGCCGCCCACCAGATCCATGCCGCCGATCATCGCCTGCAGCAGCGTCGATTTACCCGATCCGTTGCGGCCCAGTACGGCGACGCGTTCGCCCGGCTTGATGGTCAGGCTTTTGATGCGCAGCGCGATGGTGGCGGAGTCGCTGTAGTAGCGAAACATCGCCTCGCTGAACTGGTAGTGGCCGAACAGCACCGGGCAGTGAATGCGGGTTTCGTCTTTGCTGTTCTCGACCGGCAGCGCCATCAGCGCGTCGAGGCTGGTTTTCGCCGCCTTGACCTGCTGCCAGCGCGCCAGCACGCCGCACAGGGTGCCCATCGGCGCGATCATGCGCGACGAGAGCAGCGACGCCGCGACGATGGCGCCGGTGGTGATGTCGCCGTTGATCACCATCGGCGCGCCGATGACGATTACGCTGGCATAGACCAGCCCCTGCACCGTCACGCCCCAGCTGATCAGCGAGTGCATCACCTTGCGCATCTCCACGCCGGACTGCGCGGTGATGCGGATATAGCTGTTCCACTGCTGCAGGAAGCGATCCTCCGCCTGCATCAGCTTGATATCCTCCAGCCCCTGCACGCTCTCTACCAGCACCGCATTGCGCAGGGTCGACTCTTTCAGCGACTGGTGCGCCAGCCTCGCCAGGGTTTTCTGTTTCAGCACGCCAGGCAGGATCATCAGGATCACCGCCACCGGCGCGATCCACGCCAGCTGCGGCGCGATAATCGCCATCACCAGCATAAACAGCAGGAAAAACGGCATATCGACGATAGAGCTGACGGTGGTCGAGGTGACCATTTCGCGGATCGCCTCCAGCTCGCGCAGCTGGGAAATAAAGGTGCCGGTGGATCGCGGAATCGCGCTGTTGCGCAGCCGCAGCGCATGGCCGAACACCCGGTCGGAGACGCGCATATCGGCGCGCTTGCCGAGCAGATCGGTGACGTGATCGCGCCCGACGCGCAGGATATAGGTAAAGATCACCGAGATAATCACCCCGCCGTAGAGCACGTAAAGCGTGGGGTAGGACTGCGCCGGGATCACCCGGTCATAGACCTGCATTGAGAAGATAATGCCCACCAGCGCCAGCAGGTTGATCAGGAAGGATCCCAGCATCACGTAGCCGTAGGGGCGCAGATCGCGCAGCACCAGCCGCCGCAGCCAGTCGGGCTTGATGGTCTCCAGATAGCGGTCGACGCGGCTGTCTTTGGCAGCGGTGAGCGGACGAAAAGCGGCGGCGAAGCGGATATCGGGCAAGAGCGCGCCGAGCGCCAGCGGCGTCGGCTGCTCGTCGCCGCTGAAGCGCACCCGCACCTCGTCTTCGCCGTCGAAGCTGACGATGACCCCGACCTGGCCATCCGCCAGCTCCACCGCCAGCGGCAGCCGCCAATGGTTAATCTCCCACTTATTATCCTGATAAAGCTGCAGCGACATGCCCGCCTGGCGCGCCAGATGGCGCAGCGCCTTGTCGCGCGTCTGTTTGCCCTGCCACTCGCTGGCGGCAAGGATCATGCCCGGTGAACAGGGCAGACGGTAGTGCGCAGCGATCAGGATTATGGCTGTCGCCCAGCCCTGGAGCGGCACCCCGCCTTCGCCCTCTTCGGGCTTGCCGGCGGGCGAATCTGGAAGCTGCATTTGCGTCATGGCTGGATCTCCACGGACTGGATCCGCTGATTATTCAGGGCGAACGCCGACCGCATATGGCCGGTGCTGTAAAGGCAGTCGAGCTGCAGCGCGCGCAACTGGCTGATGGTCTGCTGCAGCGTAAAGCGCGTCTGAAACACCTCCTGCTCGGCGTTAAGCACGTCAAGCAGCGGACGGGTGCCGAGCTGCAGATATTGATCCTGATAAAGCGCCTGGGTTTTTTCGCCCAGGCTCTGCTGCCGCGCCTGAATCGCCAGGCTGAGCGCCAGGCTCTGCGACTGGCTCTGCGATTCGTTTAGCTGCTGGCGCGCCTTCAGCCGCGCCGAGTTCACCGCCGCGTTGGCGGCGGTCAGCGCGTTGGCGGCGGCGTTGCGGCTGGCGGTCATGCCGCCGCCCTGATAGAGCGGCATCTCGACTTTGACCCAGGCGGAATATTGCGTGCGGTCCAGCGTCTCGCTGCTGGCGTAGTGATTGTTGAGGTAGTGCGTGACCTGCGGCTCCAGCGAAATAGTGGGCAGCATCTGCGCGTTGGCGTTATCCAGCTTCGCCTGCGCCTCGTTGGCCTGCGCCCAGGCGGCCAGCACCGCCGGAATGGTGCGGTCGTCGCTTTTTGCGGCCTCGCACGAGCGCGTCAGGCTGGCGGGAAAGTCGTCGCTGACCTTTTTCACCTGCGGCCAGCCGAGATAGGTCGCCAGCGTGGCGCGCCAGCGGTCGAGGTTGGCCTGATACTGTGTCAGCACGGTGCGCGCCCCTTCGATACGCGCGTCGGTTTGCGTCGCGTCAGAGAGCGAGGCGGCGCCCTCACTGTTGCGCTGACGCGCGAGATCGCCGATTTTCATCAGCGCCGATAGCTGCTCCTGGGCGATCTTCACCAGCTGCTGATAGCCCTGCACCTGCACCAGCGCCGCGGCCGTGTCGTGCGCCACGGTGTCGATGCTCACCAGCACGTTGGCCTGCTGCTGGGCGACGCCCGCCTCGGCGGAGCGCACCGAGCTGCTGACCTTGCCGAAGTCATAGAGCATCTGGGAGACCGACAGCACGAACGAGGGGCTGTAGCCCTTTTCGCTGTAGCTGTTGCTGTAACCGTTATTCATGCCGCCGCTGATCTGCGGATAGTATTTGGCTTTCGCCACGTCCACCTGATCCGCCTGCTCAAGCAGCCGTCCCACCGCTTCGGCGATGTCGGGATGCCACTGGATCGCCCGCTGCACCGCCTGATTGATGGTCAGGGAATCAGGCACGCGCGAAAGTGCCGGTTCGGCGCTTTCGCCGGTTAATGAAGGGAGATCCTGCTGTTGCGCCAGGCCGGTGGCGGCGATCTGGCTGGCCGACTGCATCAGGTCGCTGCTGGCCGCCAGAGAGGAAGTTGTAAAAAAAGCGATGCCAGCACAGAGAACGCTGAGCTTAAAAGAACGGCGATGTGTTGCGCTTGATTGCATCCGGTCCCTCGTTTTCCACTCGTCAGTTAGAGAAAGGGGCGCATCCCTGCGCCCGATAATGCTTCCCTGCCAGACATCACGGCGATCAGACCGTGTGATTCTGGTGCGGCTGTTGCAGTAGCTCCTCCAGCGAAACGTTCACCCCTTCCAGCGTGACCAGCTGCGTACTGCTGTAGGCGGTGCCGGTGCCGTCGCGATCGATCGACACAACGGTATTGCCATCGGCGGTATGGTCCACCTTCACGAAGTCGTTGACGTTGCTGGTGGCGTCGTTCCAGCCGACGAGCAGACTGCTGATATCGATCTTGTCACCCTCGGCGACAGAGAAATCGGTCCAGGTGTCATGCCCGTTGCCGCCGACGGCATCCGCGCTGTTGAGCAGGTGATACACCAGGGTATCGGCGCCCGCTCCGGCCGTGATGGTGTCGTCGTAGGCGCTGCTGGTCAGCGCATCCGCCCCTGCGGTTCCGGTAATAAGCGGATGCAGGTCGATGGTGAAGCTGTTGGTGGTAAGGGTGCCGTCGGCTGCCACCAGGCTATAGCTGAACACCTCTTTATGCGCGATATCCTGCACGTTAACCGCTGAGTTCAGGGTGTAGGTGTAGTAACCGTCGGCGGAGATGCTCAGGGTGCCGTATTCGCCCGCCACCAGCGTAATGCCCGTGCTGCTGACGGCGGTGGTCAGCCCCGCCTCGTTGGTGATGCTCAGCGCGCCGTTGTGGGCCACGCTGCTGTCGCCGTAGATGCTGCCGCTCGCCGTGGTGCCGTCATCGACGCTGGCTTCCGCAAACAGGCTGTTGACCGAGAAGAGCGTCGCGGCCGGGCCGTTGTGCAGGTTCACGGTCAGGGCGGCCGAGGTCACCGCGCCGCTGGCGTCGCGCACCGAATAGGTGAACACATCCGTGGCTGGCACCCTGTCGACATCCAGCCCCGCTTTCAGCGCATAGGTGTAGTTACCTTGCGCATTGACGGTCAGGGTGCCCCAGGTGGTGTTGATCACCGTATTGCCGGTCGCCGCGATGGCGCTGCTGCCAACCGCCGTCACCAGCGTACCGGCCGGTATCGTGCCGACCACCGAGCTGGTGTCGTTCGCCAGCAGGTTGCCCGTCACGGTGGCCGCCACCGTCACCGCCAGCGTCGTGATATCCGATGTGGTGGTGATATTGGTGGACGGCAGGACGCCGACGCCGCTGCTGGTGCCGAGCAGCACGGCGTAGTTGCCGGTGCCGAGGTTGCTGTAGGTGACGTTCGCGCCCGTCTGCGTCCCTATCGTCAGGAAAGTAGAGATGTAGTTGGCGTTGCTCGATTTCACCACCCAGGTGCCGTTCGCCTGCTGCTGATAGAGATAGAGCGTATAGGTTGAGGTCAGCGCCACCAGGCTGGTCGCCGAGGCGTGCAGCGTCACCGTACGGGTGTCACCCGCGCCCACGGAGAACTGATAGGCGTTGGCGCTTTGCAGCACGTCGAGCGTGATCGCGCCGCCCAGGCTTACGTTCAGCAGCGAAACCCCGCTGGTGCTGGTATTCGCGTTGGTAATGGTGCCGGTCTGGGTGGCGTAATCCACCTCGGTGACGTCGTTGGCCGCCACCACGCGAATAGCGCCCAGCACCGTCGCGGCGGGCGATACGTTGCCTGCCTGGTCGGCCTGGGTGACCGACAGCGTCGCGCCGGTGGTCTGCGCCGTGGAGAGCGCCAGCGAGAAGCTGCCGTTGGCCGCCACGGTGCCGCTGCCGATGGCGTTACCGCCCGCGTCACGTACCGTCACCGTCGCGCCTGCCTCGCCGCTACCGGTCAGGGTGGTGCCTGCCGTGTTGAGCGCCAGGCCAGTGACCGCCGTCGGCGCCACGTTGTCGATGGTCACGCTCGCCGTCGTGGTGGTGCTGACGTTGCCCGCCGTGTCGGTCACCGTGACGTTCAGCGCATGAACGCCCTGCGTCAGCGTAGGGGTGGTGAAGCTCCAGGCGCCGCCGTTGCTGGCGGTCACGCTGCCCAGCAGCGCTGTGCCGTCATAGATCCTGACCAGCGCGCCCGCTTCTGTCGTGCCGCTCAGCACCGGGGTGGTATCGCGCGTCGCGCCACCACTCGGCACCGTAACGGTCGGCGTCACCGAGTCGTTGGTGATCACCAGCGTACTGGCCGCTGGCGCCGTGGTGTCGATGGTCAGGGTGGCGTTAACGCCCGGACTCACGTTGCCCGCCACATCGGTCGCGGTCACGGTCAGGGTGTGCGGGCCGCTGGCCAGCGTCGGGCTAATCAGGCTCCACTGGCCGTTGCTGCCCACCGTGGTGGTGCCCAACAGCGTGGCGCCCTCATAGACGCTAATCCGCGCGCCGACTTCGCCGCTGCCGCTCAGCAGCGGGGTGTTGTCGTTGGTGACACCGCCGTTCGGGATGGTCACCGGCGTGCTGCCGTTGTTGTTGCTCACCGTCAGCGCGGTCACCGCCGCAGGCGCCGTGGTATCAACAATCACCGTGGCCGCCGTCGAACCGCTGACGTTGCCCGCCAGATCGGTCACCGTGACGCTCAGCGGATGGGTGCCCTGCGTCAGCGCGCTGGTGGTAAAGCTCCATGCGCCGCTGGCGCCTGCCGTGGCCGTGCCCAGCAGCGTGGTGCCGTCGAAGAGGGTGATACGGCTGCCCGCCTCCGCCGTGCCGCTCAGGGTTGGCGTACTGTCGTTGGTCGATCCGCCGTTCGCCACCACCGTGCCGGTGACGTCGTTGAGGATCTGCAGCGTCGAAGCGGCTGGCGGCACGGTGTCCACCGTGATGGAAACCGTGGCGGATGCCGTGCTGGTATTGCCCAGCGCGTCACGCACCGTGACGCTCAGCGGATGGACGCCGTTGCTCAGTGCGGCGGTGGTGAAGCTCCATGCGCCGTCGGCGCCCGCCGTGACCGACCCGAGCGCGGTGGTGCCGTCATAAACGATCACGGTCGCGCCCGCCTCCGCCGTACCGCGCAGCGTCGGCGTGTTGTCATCGGTGACCGCGCCATTCGCCAGGTCGCCCTGAATGCTGCCGACGTTGTCGCTAATCGCCAGGTTGGTGACCGGCGCTGGCGCGGTGGTATCGACGGTGAATGTTACCGTGGTCGGCGTACTGGTGTTGCCGACCGCGTCGGTGGCGGTGACGCTCAGGGTGTGCGGGCCGTCCGCCAGGGTCGGCGTGACGAAGCTCCACTGCCCGTTGCTGCCGGCGGTCACGCTGCCGAGCACCGTGGTGCCGTCAGTAATGGTGACGCGGCTGCCCGCCTCCGCCGTGCCGGTGAGCGCTGGCGTGTTGTCGTTGGTGGCGCTGCCGTTGGCGATCGCCACCGGCGTGGCGCCGTTGTTGTTGCTTGCCGCCAGCGTCACGGCCGCAGGCGGCGTGGTGTCTACCACAATGCTGGCCGTGGTGGAGCCGCTGACGTTACCCGCCAGATCCGTTACCGTCACGCGCAGCGCGTGCGGGCCCTCGCCAAGCGTCGTCGACGCAAAGCTCCATGCGCCGCTGGTGCCCACGGCGACCGAGCCGAGCGTTGCGGTGCCGTCATAAATGGTGACGACGCTGTTGGCTTCCGCCGTGCCGCTCAGCACCGGCGTATTGTCGTTAGTGGTGGAGCCGTTCGGCACCGTCACGTTGGCAGCGTCGTTGGTGACCACCAGCGTTGACGCCGCTGGCGCGACGGTATCCACCGTCAGGTTGAACGGCGTCGCCGCGCTGGTGTTGCCCGCGGCGTTGGTTACCGTCACGTTCAGGGTATGCGGGCCGTTGCTCAGCACGCCGGTGGTAAAGGTCCAGGCGCCGTTTGCGCCCGCCGTCACCGAGCCAAGCAGCGTGGTGCCGTCATAGACGGTCACGATGTTGCCTGCGCCGGTGGTGCCGGTGAGCGTTGGCGTGGTGTCGTCAGTCACTGCGCCGTTGGCCAGGCTGCCCTGCACGCTGCCCACGTTATCGCTAACGATCAGGTCAGCAACCGGCGCCGGCGCGGCGGTCGCGACCGTCAGCGTCAGCAGCGCGGCTTCGCTGGTGTTGCCCGCCGCATCGGTGGCGGTCACGCTCAGGGTATGCGGGCCGTCGGCCAGCGTCGGCGTGGTGAAGCTCCACTGCCCGTTGCTGCCCGCCGTAACGCTGCCCAGCACCACGTTGCCGTCGGAGATAAGGATACGGCTGCCCGCCTCCGCCGTCCCCGTCAGCAGCGGCGTGCTGTCGTTAGTGGTGCCGTTACTGGCGATTGGCGTCGCCGTCGAGCCGTTGTTGTTGCTGGCGGCCAGCGTCACCGGCGCTGGCGCCGCCGTGTCGACTACTACCGTTGCGGTGCTGGATGGCGCGCTGACGTTGCCCGCCGCGTCGGTGACGCGGGCGCTCAGGGTATGCGTACCCTGGGAGAGCGCGCGCGAGACAAAGCGCCAGCTGCCGCCAGCGTCCGCCGTGACGGAGCCGAGCGCCGTGGCGCCGTCATAGATGGTCACCAGGCTGCCCGCTTCGGCAGTGCCGCTGACCACCGGCGTGTCGTCATTGGTAAAGCCGCCGTTCGGCACCGCCGTATCGGTGGCGTCGTTGGTGATGACCAGGCTGGCGGCCGGCGCGGGCGTAATGGTATCGACAGTAAAGCCGATCGCCTCAGAGCGTCCGCTCAGATTGCCCGCCGTATCCGTTACCGTGACGCTCAGCGCGTGCGGCCCGTTGGTCAGCAGCGGCGAGACGAAGCTCCATGCGCCACCGGTTCCCGCCGTGGTCGAGCCGATCACGATGTCGCCGTCATAGACGGTAACCAGCGCGCCCGCTTCGGTAGTGCCGGTGAGCACAGGCGTGTTGTCGTTGGTGGCGCTACCGCTGGCGATCTCTACCGGCGTGGTGCCGTTGTTATTGCTCAGCAGCAGATCGGTGGCCGTGGCTGGCACCGTGGTATCGATGGTGATAGCCACTGGGCCAGCCGACGCGCCCGGATTGCCTGTCGCATCCACGGTGTTGATAGTAAAGCTGTGCGCCCCTTCCGCCAGCGCCGCTGGCGTAAAGGTCCACACGCCGCCTGCCCCCACGGTCACGCTGCCCAGCGTGGTGGTGCCGTCAAGAATAGTAATGACGTCGCCAGCGGTTGCCTGACCGCTCAATACCGGCGTGGTGTCGCGGGTAAAGGAACCGTTAGTCAGACTGACCAGCGTGCTGCCGCTGTCGTCGGTGAGCTGCAGCGTACTGGTGGTCGGCGGCAGGCCATTCTCAACGGTGATGGCGAAAGGCGTGCTCGCCGCGCCGACGTTGCCCGCCACGTCGGTCTGCGTCACGATCAGGCTGTGCGGACCGTTGCTCAGCGCGCCGGTGGTAAAGCTCCATGCGCCATCGACGCCCGCCGTCACCGAGCCCAGCAGCGTGTCACCGTCATAGATGCTGACGAGGCTGCCCGCCTCCGCCGTTCCGCTCAGCGTCGGCGTGTTGTCATCGGTGATGGCGCCGTTAGCCAGCGGGCCGCTGGTGGCGCCCGCATCGTCGCTCACCGTCAGATCGGCGATAGCCGCCGGTGGGGTGAGGTCGACATTGATGGTGTAGGGCTGCGCCTCGATGCTGGTATTACCTGCCGCATCGGTAACCGACACGGTGTAGGTATACTGCCCTTCGGCTAGCGTGCCGGTTTCAAAGCGCCAGACGCCGCTCTGGTTCACCGTCGCGGTGCCGAGCAGCGTGTCCCCCTCATAAATATTGACCGAGGTGCCCGCCTCGGCGGTGCCGCGCAGCACCGGCGTATCGTCGTTGGTATAGCCATCGCTGGCGATCAATACCGGCGTTGCGCCGTTGGTATCGTAGATCTCAAAGGTCGCTACCGGCTCCGGCGCAAGCGTATCTACCGTCAACGTGGTGGAGGTCGTGGCGCTGACATTGCCCGCCGCGTCGGTGACCGTCACGTTCAGCGTATGGAGGGCATCGGAAAGCGCGGTGGTCGGCGTCAGGCTCCAGGCGCCGCTGTTATCCGCCGTCACCGAGCCGATCGGCGTCGTGCCGTCATAGACGGTGACAATGCTGCCCGCCTCTGCCGTGCCGCTGATGGCTGGCGTGCTGTCGTTAGTGGTGGTGCCGTCGGGGATGGCAGCGCCAGCGTTATTGCTCAGCGTCAGCGCAGCTACCGGTTCTGGCGGCGTGACATCCACCTGAATAGTGAAGGTGTCAGAGCGCGGGCTGACGTTGCCGATCTCGTCGGTGACCGTGGCGCTCAGCACATGGGTTCCGTACGCCAGCGTCGGCGAGGTAAAGCTCCATGCCCCCTGACCGTCTGCTGTTGTTGAGCCAATCACTACGTCGCCGTCATAAAGGGTCACCAGGCTGTTGGGCTCCGCCGTGCCGTTCAGCAGCGGCGTACTGTCGCTGGTGGCGGCGTTTGGCGTCAGCACCACCGGCTCAGGGCCGTTGTCGCTGCTGACCGTCAGCGCAGTCACGTCCGGCGCGACGGTATCGACGGTAAAGCCGATGGCCGCCGAAGGTGCGCTGACGTTGCCCGCCGCGTCGGTGAGGGTCACCGTCAGGCTATGCAACGCGTCGCTCAGGGTCGGCACGGAGAAGCTCCACAGGCCGCTGGCGCCGACCGTCGTGGTGCCGAGCGCGTTAGCGCCGTCATAGACGGTGACGATGCTGCCCGCCTCGCCGCTGCCGCTCAGCAGCGGCGTGCTGTCGCTGGTGGTGTCGCCGTCGGCGATGGCGACCGGCGTCGTGCCGTTATCGCTGTTGAGGGTGATATCCAGCGCCGCCTCCGGCGCAGTGGCGTCAATCACCACGCTGATAGCGGCGGAGGCGCCGGCGTTGCCCGCCGCATCGGTCGGCGTCACGGTGAAGGTATGGGTGCCGTCGTCCAGCGCAGACGGAGTAAAGCGCCAGCTGCCGTCATCGTTAACCGCCACGCTGCCCAGCAGCGTCGCGCCTTCGTAGATGGCGACCGTGCCGCCCGCCTCTGCCAGGCCGCTCAGCACTGGCGTGCTGTCGTCGGTCAGGCCGCCGTTCGGGATGGCCACCTCCCCGGCGCCGCTGTCGTTGGTCAGCGCCAGGCTGGTTACCGCCGCTGGCGGCTGAGTATCGACGTTAAGCGCAATCGCTTCGCTGGCCGCGCTGGCGTTGCCCGCCGCGTCGGTCACGATGGCGCTCAGGCTGTGCGGGCCGTCGTTAAGCGTCGGCGTGGTGAAGCTCCAGCTGCCGTCGTCCGCCACGGTGGCGCTGCCGAGCACCGCCGTGCCGTCCAGCACGGTGACGATGCTGCCTCCCGTCGCCGTGCCGCTCAGCACCGGCGTATTGTCGTTGGTCAGGCCGCCAGGCTGAATTGCCGCACCGGTAGCGTCGTTGGTCAGCGCCAGTTCCGTCGCTGCCTCTGGTGCGGCGGTGTCAACGGTAAAGCTGATAGCAGGCGTATTGCCGCTGCTGTTGCCCGCCGCGTCGATGGCGCTCACGCTCAGGCTGTGCGGCCCGTCTGCCAGCTCTGGGGTAATAAAGATCCAGCTGCCGTCCGCTCCGGCGGTGACGGAGCCCAGCACGGTATCGCCGTCAAACAGGGTAACGATGCTGCCCGCTTCCGCCGTGCCGGTCAGCTCCGGCGTAGCGTCGTTGACGGTGCTGCCTTCTGCAATCGGCACCAGCGTCTGGCCAGCGTTGTTGTTGACCACGACATCATTCGGGAGCGTCGGCGCGGTGGTATCGACGCTGAAGTTAAAGGCGTCGGAGGTCGGGCCGACGTTGCCTGCCGCGTCGGTCACCACGGTGGTAAGGCTGTAGTTGCCCTCAGCCAGCGTCGGCAGCGTGTAGCTCCAGCTGCCGTCGGCGGCGACCGGCACCGTCGCCAGCAGCGCGGCGCCGTTAGAGATGCTGACCGTGCCGCCTGGCTCTGCGGTGCCGCTCAGCACCGGCGTGCTGTCGTTGGTGACGCCGCCCGCCGCGATAGCCGTGTCGCTGGCATCGTTGGTCAGCAGCAGGTCTGCCGCCGCCGCAGGTGCGCCGGTGTCGATGCTAAAGCCGATCGACTCGGATGGCGCGCTGCTGTTGCCGGTGGCGTTAGTGACGGTTGCGCTCAGGCTGTGCGCCCCTTCGCTCAGGGTGGGTGCGGTAAAGCTCCAGTTGCCGTCTGCATCGACCGTCGCGGTGCCGAGCACCGTGGCGCCGTCGAGCACCGTCACCGTGCCGCCTGGCTCTGCGGTGCCGCTCAGCACCGGCGTGGTGTCGTTGGTCTGGCTGCCCGCCGTGATGGCCGCGTTGCTGCCGTCATTGGTCAGCAGCAGATCCGCCGGCGCCGCTGGCGCCGATAAATCGACGCTGAAGAGATAGGCCGCCGACGCCTCGCCGGTATTGCCCGCCGCATCGGTCACGGTGGCGGTCAGGCTATGATCGCCCGCCGCCAGCGCCGGGGTGGTAAAGCGCCAGTTGCCCTCCGCGTCTACCGCCACGGAACCCAGTTCAGTTGCGCCATCGAAGATGGTGACGACCCCGCCAGGCTCCGCCGTGCCGCTCAGCACCGGCGTCGTGTCGTTGGTCGCGCCGTCTGCCGGGATCGTCGCCCCGCTCCGATCGTCAACCAGCGTCAGGCCGAGCGCGGCCGCTGGCGGCAGCGTGTCTACCGTGAAGTTCAGCGGCGGGGTTGGCGCGCTGGCGTTGCCCACGGCGTCCGACACGGTGGCGCTCAGGCTGTGCGGGCCGTCGTCAAGCGGCGGCGACGTAAAGCTCCAGCTGCCGTCATCCGCGGCGGTGACCGAGCCGAGCACCTGGTCGCCGTCAGAGACGACGATCAGGCTGCCCGCTTCGGCAGTGCCGCTCAGCACCGGCGCGGCGCTGTTGGTCAGGCCGTCTGCGGCGATCGCCGTGCCGTCTTCGTTAGCGAGCTGCAGGTCGGCCGCCACGGCTGGCGGCGTGGTATCGACGGTGATGGCGACCGCTTCCGACGCCGGACCGGCGTTGCCTGCCGCGTCGGTCACCACGGCCGTCAGGCTGTGATCCCCTTCGCTCAGGGCAGGTGCGGTAAAGCTCCAGCTGCCGTCGCTGCCCACCACTGCGGAACCAAGCGCTGTATCGCCGTCGTAAACGGTGACAAAGCCGCCCGCTTCGGCGGTGCCGCTCAAGACCGGCGTCGGATCGTTGGTGACGGTGCCGGCGATCGGTACAGGGGTGCCGCTCTCATCGCTGCTGAGCAGCAGATCCCCTGCTGCGGTCGGCGCGATCGTATCGACGCTCACCCGCACGGGCGTTGTGGCGCTGCTGCTGTTGCCCGCCGCGTCGGTCACCACCGCGCTCAGGCTGTGGTCGCCCTCGCCCAGCGTCGGCGTAGTGAAGCTCCAGTTGCCGTCATTGCCCACCGTTACGCTGCCCAGCGGCGTGTCGCCGTCGGAAACGGTCACGATGCTGCCCGGCTCGGCGCTGCCGCTCATGACCGGCGTAGCGTTGTTAATCAGGCTACCGGACGCGATCGGCGCGCCGTCATTGCTCAGCACTACATCCGTCGGCAAGGATGGCGGTAATGTGTCGACGGTGATGGCGACAGGCGCGGTGGCGGGACTGGTGTTGCCAGCCGCATCGGTGACCACAGCGGTGAGGCTGTGATCGCCATCGGAGAGGGTCGGCGTGGTAAAGCTCCAGCTGCCGTCAGTGCCTGCCGTGGCCGAGCCCAGCACCTGGCCGCCGTCGGAAACGGTCACGATGCTGCCCGGCTCCGCGCTGCCGCTCAGCGTCGGCGTATTGTTGCTGGTCGGCGTATCGGTGCCCACCGGATCGCCGCTGGCGTCGGTCAGCGCGAGGTCTGCCGCCGCGGTCGGCGCAACAGTGTCGATGGTCAGCGTCAGCGGCGCGGATTCAACCAGGTTGCCGGTCGCGTCGGTATAGCTGGCGAGGAAGGTGTAGGTGCCATCCGCCAGCGCCGCAGGCGTGACGTTCCACTGCCCGTTCGCGTCGGCGGTGGCGCTGCCCAGTGCGTCACCGTTGCTGAAGAGGGTCACCAGCGCGCCCGCCGTCGCCAGGCCGCTAAGGATCGGCGTGGTGTCTTGCGTGCTGGCGCCGTTGGCCAGCGGCAGCAGCGGACTGCCGCTGTCGTCGATCGCCTCCAGCGAGAGGGTGGCCGGCGGCAGCCCCGCCTGAATATTCAGGTTAAAGGCTGGCGTCGCCAGACTGACGTTGCCCGCCGCGTCGGTAACGGTCACCGTCATGCTGTGGTTGCCGTTGCTCAGCGCAATGGTGGTGACGCTCCAGTTGCCGCTGCCGTCAGCGACGGCGCTGCCCAGCAGCACGCTGCCTTCGTAAACGTTGACCAGCGCCCCCGCTTCCGCCTGGCCGCTCAGCGTCGGGGTATTGTCATCGGTGGTGTCGCCGGAAGCCAGCGGGCCCTGACTGCCGCCGACGTCGTCAGTCACCACCAGGTTGCTGGCGGCGGCTGGCGGTGTGGTATCGACGGTAAAGCTCAGCGGCGCCGAAGCCGGGCCGACGTTGCCAGCGAGATCGGTAACGGTGGTGGTCAGGCTGTGCGGCCCTTCCGCCAGCGCTGGCGTGGCAAAGCGCCAGCTGCCGTCATTATCGACCGTGGCAGTGCCCAGCAGGTTGCCATTGTCGGAAACAGAGACGGTGCTGCCCGGCTCGCCCGTGCCGCTCAGCACCGGTGACGTATCGCGGGTGGCGCTGCCGTCACCGATCGGTGCGCTGGTGCTGCCGTTGTCGCCGGTAAGCTGCAGGTTATCAGCCGCCGCGGGCACCAGGGTATCAACAGTAATGTTGAGCGGACCAGCGTTGCTGGTGGTGCCGTCAGGCCTGACGATAGTGGCATAAAACGCATGCAGGCCGTTCGACAGCGAGAAGAGCCGGAAAGACCACTGGCCGCTGCCGTCTGCCGTGGTGCTGCCTACTGGCGTCTGGCCGTCGTAGAGCGTCACCACGCTGTTCGGATCGGCGAGGCCAGTCAGTACCGGGCTGTCGTTATTGGTTACCGCTCCATCAGACAGCGGCGCGACGGTGCTGCCGTTTTCGCTGGCCGCTTCCAGCGGCGTAGTGGCCGGCGGCAGACCGCCGTCGATAGTGAGGTCAAAGGCATCTGACGTCGGGCTGACGTTGCCTGCCGCGTCCGTCACGGTCGTGGTCAGGCTGTGCGCGCCGCTGCTCAGGGTCGGCGTAGTGAAGTTCCAGCTGCCGTCGGTGTCGACGGTGGTGTAGCCCAGCAGGGTCTGGCCGTCATAAATGGTCACCAGCGCGCCTGGCTCGCCCTGACCGCTGAGGGTCGGGGTGCGATCGTCCGTGGTATCGCCCGAGGCGAGCTGACCTGTGGCGTCACCGTAATCGTCGCTGACCACCAGGTTGCTCACCCCGGCAGGCGCGACGGTATCGACGTTAAAGGCCAGCGGCGCAGAGGCCGGGCCGCTGTTGCCCGCTAAATCGGTGACCGTGGCGGTCAGGCTGTGGCCCCCCTCGCCCAGCGCGGGGGTGACAAAACTCCAGCTGCCGTCGCCGTTGACCGTGGCGGTGCCGAGCACCTGATCACCGTCCGAGAGAGTAACCGTGCTGCCCGGTTCGGCGCTGCCGCTCAGGGTTGGCGTCGTGCTGTTGGTCGATCCACCCGCCGCGATCGGCTGTAGCGTACCGCCGCGGCTATCGCTCAGCAGCAGATCGCCCGCCGCCGCTGGTGGGGTGGTATCGACGCTAAAGGTTACCGGCGCGGAGGCGTTGCTGACGTTGCCCGCCGCATCGGTCACGGTGGCGCTGAGGCTGTGTGCGCCCTCGCTCAGCGCAGGCGTGGTGAAGCGCCAGCTGCCGTCTGGATCGGCCGTTACGCTGCCCAGCACGTTATCGCCGTCGGAAACGGTGACAATGCCGCCCGGCTCCGCCGTGCCGCTCAGCACCGGCGTCGTGTCATTGGTCGCGCCCGTGGTGACGGGCACCAGCGCGCCGCTGGCGTCGCTGCTCAGCTGCAGTCCGCTGACCGCATCCGGCACGACGCTGTCGATGGTGATATTCAGCACCGGGGAAGGCGTGACGCTGCCGTCCGCATTAGCGGTGTCGGCGCGGAAGGCGTAGCTGCCATCGTCCAGCACCGCGGGCGTGAAGCTCCACTGGCCCGCCGCGTCGGCGGTAACGCTGCCGATGACCGCGTCGCCGTTATAGAGCGTCACCAGCGCGCCCGCCGTCGTCAGGCCGCTCAGCACCGGCGTGCTGTCGCGCGTGGTGGCGCCGTCGGGCAGATCTACAAGGGTGCTGCCGCTGTCGTCGGTCGCCACCAGCGAGGCGGTGGCTGGCGGCACGTCGGCGTCAATAGTCAGATCGAACGCTGCCGTCGGCGCGCTGACGTTGCCCACCGCGTCGGTGACGGTGACGGCCAGGCTATGCAGGCCGTTACTCAGCACCGGCGTAGTGAAGCTCCAGCTGCCGCTGGCATCTGCCGTGGTGGTACCCAGCAGCGTGTCGCCGTCATAGACGCTGACGACGCCGTTGGCCTCCGCCGTGCCGCTCAGGGTCGGCGTGCTGTCGTCGGTGGTGTCGCCGGAGGCGAGATCGCCCTGCGAGGCGCCCACGTCGTCGCTTACCGTCAGGTCAACAATGGCGTCAGGCGCAGTCGTGTCGACCGTGAAGTCGAGTGCGGGAGAGGCCGGTCCAGTGTTGCCCGCCGCATCGGTCACCGTGGCGGTCAGGCTGTGGCCGCCGTCGGTCAGATCGGCTGCGGTAAAGCTCCAGCGGCCATCCTGACCGACCGTCGCGGTGCCCAGCACCGCGTCGCCGTCAGAGACCGTCACCGTGCTGCCTGGCTCGGCGCTGCCGCTCAGCACCGGCGAGGCGTCGCCGGTCAGGCCGCCGCCGGTAACCGGTACCGAGACGCCGTTATTGTCTGCAACCAGCGCCAGCTCTGCGACGGCGGCTGGCGGCACGGTATCCAGCGTAAAGGTGAACGGCGTGGACGGCGCGGAGGCGTTGCCCGCCGCATCAGTCACCACGGCCGTCAGGCTGTGGCTGCCGTCATCCAGCGCGGGCGCGGTGAAGCTCCAGCTGCCGTCTTCGTCCACCGTCGCGGTGCCCAGTACGACGTCGCCGTCAGAAACGGTGACGGTGCTGCCCGGCTCCGCCGTACCGCTCAATACAGGGGCATTGCTGTTGGTAAGAGCGCCGCTGGCGATCGCATCACCGCTGGCATCCACCAGCGCGACGTCGGCAGGGGCTTGCGGCGCGGCGGTGTCGATGGCGATGGTCAGGGTCGCCGATGAGGCGCTGTTGCCAGCCGCATCGGTCACGGTGGCGAGGAAATCGTAGCTGCCATCTGTCAGCGCCTGCGGCGTAAAGCTCCAGTTGCCGTCAGCGTCGGCGGTGACGCTGCCGATAGCCGCATCGCCGTTAAAGATGGTCACCAGCAGGCCAGCGGTGGTGACACCGCTCAGCAGCGGCGTCGCGTCTCGGGTGCTGGCGCCATTGGCCAGCTCAACCGGTGCGCTGCCGCTGTCGTCAGTGACCGTCAGGGTGACGGTCGCAGGCGCCTGGGTGGCAGCGACGGTGAGATCGAAGGGCTGCGTCGCTGCGCTGACGTTGCCTGCCGCATCGGTCACGGTCAGGGTCAGGCTGTGCGGGCCGTCGTCAAGCGGCGGCGTGGTGAAGCTCCAGTTGCCGTCGGCGTCGGTATTGGCCGTGCCCAGCAGCGTGCCGCCATCATAGACGCTGACGACGCTGTTGGCTTCCGCCGTGCCGTTCAGGGTTGGCGTGCTGTCGTCGGTGGTATCGCCGGAAGCGAGTTCACCCTGGCGGTCGCCGACGTTATCGGTCACGGTCAGGTCGGCGGCAACCGGTGGCGCAGCGGTATCAATGGTGAAGGTCAGCGGCGCGGATGGCGCACTGACGTTGCCCGCCGCGTCGGTCACGGTGGCGGTGAGGCTGTGATCGCCGTCGGCAAGGGCTGGCGCGGTGAAGCTCCAGCTGCCCTCCGGCCCAACGGTGACGGTGCCCAGCACGTTATCCCCATCGGCTACGGTAATCACGCTGCCCGGCTCCGCCGTGCCGCTCAGCACCGGCGCGGTGCTGTTGGTTGCGCCGCCGCTGGCGATCGGGTCGCCGCTGGCATCGGTCAGCGCGATGTCCGCCGCCTCCGTCGGCGCCACGGTATCAACCGTAATCGTCAGCACCGGCGATGGCGTGATCGTGCCGTCTGCATTGGCGGTGTCGGCGCGGAAGGCGTAGCTGCCATCCTCCAGCGCCGCGGGCGTGAAGCTCCACTGGCCCGCCGCATCGGCGGTGACGCTGCCGATGACCGCGTCGCCGTTATAGAGCGTCACCAGCGCGCCCGCGGTGGTCAGTCCGCTCAGCACCGGCGTGGTGTCGCGCGTGCTGTCGCCGTCGGCCAGCGCCACAAGGGTGCTGCCGCTGTCGTCGGCCACCTCCAGCGAGGCGGTGGCTGGCGGCACGCCAGCGTCAACGGTGAGATCAAACGCGGCTGTCGGGGCGCTAACGTTGCCTGCCGCATCGGTCACGGTGACGGTCAGGCTGTGCAGACCGTTGCTCAGCACCGGCGTGGTGAAGCTCCAGCTGCCGCTGGCATCTGCCGTCACGGTGCCGAGCAGCGTGTCGCCGTCGTAGACGCTGACGACGCCGTTGGCCTCCGCCGCGCCGCTCAGGGTCGGCGTGCTGTCGTCGGTGGTGTCGCCGGAGGCGAGATCGCCCTGGTCGACACCCACGTCGTCAGTGACGACCAGGCCGGTAGACGCCTCTGGGGCGAGGGTATCAACGGTAAAGGAGATCGGAGCCGAAGCCGGGCCGGTATTGCCCGCCGCATCGGTCACGGTAGTGGTCAGGCTATGGCCGCCGTCGTCAAGGCCTGCTGCGGTAAAGCTCCAGCGCCCGTCTCCGCCGACGGTCGCCGTGCCCAGGACGGTATCACCGTCAGAAATGGTCACGGTGCTGCCTGGTTCGGCGCTGCCGCTCAATACCGGCGAGGCGTCGCGCGTGGCAGACCCTGCGGCGACCGGCACGGAAACGCCGCTGCTGTCGCTATTGAGCGCCAGATCGGCCGCGGCGACCGGCGGCTGTGTGTCCAGAACGAAGTTCGCTGGCGTGCTCGGCGCGCTGGCGTTGCCCGCCGCATCGGTAACCACCGCCGTCAGGCTGTGGCTGCCGTCGGCAAGCGCTGGCGCGGTGAAGCTCCAGCTGCCGTCCTGACCAACCGTGACGCTGCCCAGCACCGTATCGCCGTCAGAGACGGTGACGCTGCTGCCCGGCTCCGCCGTGCCGCTCAGCACCGGCGCGTTATTGTTGGTGAGGCCGCCGATCGGATCGCCGCTGGCGTCCGCCAGCGTAACGTCCGCCGCCGCTGTCGGGGCGACGGTATCGATGGTGATCGCCAGAGTGGCGGAATCGGTGGTATTGCCGGCGGCATCGGTAACGGCGGCGCGGAAATCGTAGGTGCCGTCCGCCAGCGCGGCGGGCGTAAAGTTCCACTGGCCGTTGATATCAGCGGTGACGCTGCCGATGACGCTATCGCCGTTGTAGAGCGTCACCAGCGCGTTGGCGAGGGTCTGTCCGCTCAGGGTCGGCGTGGTGTCGCGCGTGCTGGCGCCGTCGGCCAGATCCACCGGCGCGCTGCCGCTGTCGTCGGTGATGACCAGCGTGCTGGCCGCCGGCGGTTCGCCTGCGGCGACGGTGAGATCGAAGGGTGCGGTCGGCGCGCTGATGTTGCCTGCCGCATCGGTCAGGGTCAGCGTCAGGCTGTGCGCGCCGTTGCTCAGCGTCGGCGTGGTAAAGCTCCAGTTGCCGTCGGTGCCGACCGTCAGGCTGCCAATGGCGACGCCGTTATCGTAAATCGTCAGCAGCGAATCGGGCTCCGCCTGTCCGCTCAGAACAGGCGTCGCGTCATCAGTGGTCGCGCCTGACGCCAGCGGGCCGGTGCTGTCGCCGACGTCGTCAGTGACCACCAGGCCGCTGACCGCTTCCGGTGCCTGCGTATCGACGGTAAAGTTCAGCGGCGCGGAAGCCGCGCTGACGTTACCCGCCGCATCCGTGACCGTTGCCGACAGGCTGTGGCTGCCGTCGGTCAGCACCGGCGTGGTGAAGCTCCAGCTGCCGTCTTCGCCTGCTGTCACGCTGCCCAGCGGCGTATCGCCGTCGCGCACGGTGACGGTGCTGCCCGGTTCCGCGCTGCCGCTCAGCGTCAGGGCGTTGTTGTTTGTTGCGCTGCCAGCGGCTACCGCCGCGCCGTCGTCGTTAACCAGCTGCAGATCGGCTGGCGTGGCTGGTACCAGCGTGTCGATAGTGATGGTCAGCACCGGCGAGGGGGTGATGCTGCCGTCGGCGTTGGTGGTATCGGCGCGGAAGGCGTAGGTACCGTCCGCCAGCGCAGCGGGGGTGAAATTCCACTGGCCGCTGGCGTCGGCGGTGACGCTGCCGATGACCGTATCGCCGTTATAGAGCGTCACCAGCGCGCCCGCCGTCGTCAGGCCGCTCAGGGTCGGCGTGCTGTCAGCGGTTGAGGCGCCGTTGGTCAGCGGCACCAGCGTGGTGCCGCTGTCGTCGGTAATCTCCAGCGAGCTGGTCGCTGGCGGCAGATCCGCCGCGACGTTGATCACAATCGCCGCCGTCGGCGCGCTGACGTTGCCTGCGGCATCGGTCACGGTCGCCGTCAGGCTATGGCTGCCGTTGCTCAGGGCGGGTGGGGTAAAGCTCCAGAGGCCATCAGCGCCAGCCGTGACCGTGCCGAGTAAAGTATCGCCATCATAGACGCTGACGGTGGCGCCCGCTTCTGCCTGTCCGCTCAACGTTGGGGTATTGTCGTCGGTCGAGCTGCCGGAAGCGAGTGGGCCCTGGCTGTCGCCAACGTTATCGGTCAGCTGCAGGTTGCTGGCTGCATCCGGCGCAGCGGTATCAACGGTGAAAGTCAGCGTTGTTGCCGGGCTAACATTGCCTGCCGCGTCGGTGGCGGTCAGGCTCAGCGTATGGCTGCCTTCGCTCAGCGCAGGCGTCGTGAAAGACCAGCGCCCGTCGCTGCCGACGATAACCGTGCCCAGCACGCTGCCGTTATCGCTAATGGTGACGGTGCTGCCCGCCTCGGCCGTCCCCTGCAGCGTCGGCGTCGTGTCGCTGGTCGCGCCATTTGCCGCGATGGGGGTGAGGATCGACCCGTTATCGCTGGCGGCGCTCACGTCGGTGAGTACCGGCGCCAGGGTATCAACGGTAAAGGTCAGCGGATCGGTGGCGCTGCTGGTGTTGCCTGCGGCATCGGTCACCGTTACCGTCAGGCTGTGCGGCCCCTCCGCCAGCGTCGGCGTGGTAAAGCTCCAGCTGCCGTCGGCGTTGACAGTTGCCGTACCCAGCAGCGTGCCGTTGTCATAAACGCTGACGGTGGCGCCCGCTTCAGCGGTTCCGCTTAAGACCGGCGTATTGTCATCGGTAATGCCGCCTGCGGCGATGGCGCCCTGAATGCTGCCGACGCTATCGCTAATGACCAGATTGGCCGCCGCGCCGGGCGCGGTAGTATCGCCGCCGCCAGTGCCGCCACCTGTACCACCACCGGTATCGCCACCGCCTGTGCCACCACCGGTATCGCCACCGCCTGTGCCACCGCCGGGGTTCTCGCCGCCGCCGGCGTCACCGCCGCCTGCATCGCCACCACCGCCGCCGCCGCCGCCGTTAGTAGCAAACAGCGCGCCGATACCCGCCAGCGCCGCGCCGCCGATACCAAAGGCGGCAATCGTGTTGTCGCTGGTCAGGTTATCCGCCAGCAGCCCTTCGGTGCTGTCGATAGAGACGTACTGGAAACCCTGTTCACCGGGATTTTCTACCCACCAGAGCGCGCCCTTGTCATCCTGCAGCACCAGATCGCTTTCACCTGCCGGGCCATAAAAATTATGAATAACCACCTTTTCGCCAGATTTCGTCGTCACAACGAGATCGTTGCCGTTGCGTGCGAAAGACTTAATGTCAGTTCGATTGAGGTTGAGTTTAACCACACTTGGGGTGGATAAATTGACGTCGCTGCCGCTCAGCTGAGAGGCGATAGTACCGCCTTTAGGCGTTACTGAGATATTATTCATGTTATGTATATCCCACTGAGGTTATTGATATTCATAAAAGTGCCCGGCACCTGAAGATCCCGGTTTATCCGTGAATAACGCTGCGCGCTATTCACTTCCCTCTTTGTCGATCCCATCTGCATGACGAAATCGCGCTGAGCCGTTTTGAATCTTTATCCTGGTGAGAGAGTGACTTTTATTGTTTTAATAACCGCAACGGGCTGGCCCGCTCCCGCAATAGCGGAGGCAGGCGATATATCATAAAAAATTAGGGTAGCTGGCGATGGAGGTCTGTTGTTGTTTTATCGCCTGAGAAGGCATTACTTTTACTGTCTTATCAATAACATCAGCCAGTGGGCGCGCTGACCAATGGTGGCCCTGAAGACCAATAACCGGTTTCCGCATAACCCGTTCCAGGTGGCGCTCTGTTTCTATGCCCTGAACGATAATACCGCTGCAGAAATCGTTTACATGATTAAGCAACGTATCAAACGCGTAGCCTTCGCCATATTTCCAGAAGAAGTCGCGGCTGGTTTTAACATATTCAAACAGACCGCTGGTGAGCATCGAAAGGGTTGAACCGCCCGCGGCAAAATCATCAAGCCATAATAACGCAGGCGTAATACCCGCCAGCTTTTGCAGCAGCAGACGATCGGCAGCGCAATAGCGCTGGGTGAAAAAAGCGGAAATTTCGAGACGCAATAACGGCAGCTCATCCAGCCTTTGCTGCGTCGCAGCATCCTCAAGAATATGGCGAATAATATCGCCATCGACGTTAAGGCTAATTAGCTGGTTGAAACCGCGGTTATAAAGCGTCTCAAGCCGGTTTAGCTGTCGCTGAAACAGCTGCCTTTTTTCCGCTTCGAGCAGACACTCAAGCAGCCGGTGTTCGCTGCTGTCATCCGCCAGCCTGGCGATGTCGCCATCCGGCGCGAAGCGCGTTAACAGCTCCCACGCTATCACTTTCCCTGAGGGAGCATGAATCGGGTCGAGCAAAAAGACGTAGTGCTGACGAAGATGTAGTTGACGACCCATTCTGCTGCTACCCGCTTGACCCGATAAGTCAGCTGCCTGAAAACCGCAACGGAAATGTCAGGAAAACTCATATGAACGTTAAGAAAACCCAGAGGATTCTTAACACCTTAGCCTGATGCTAACGTACAACTTACATTTTGAAAAATAGATTTAAGCCAAATACGCTCAAATTTTCAATAGACAAAAGCAATCAAAAGAGACCGTTTAAAGCTGCGCAGGGTTAATAAAATTCTTAAAACATGCTTTAAATTAATTGTTATGACAGACTTGACGAAACGCTAATTTCGTACTCATTTGTTTTAAATACAAAAAAACAGCATATCACCCCTGTAAAACATCACAAATAGTGATAATTTTTTTCTGGAAAATTAAATGAACACCGCTCCAGAAAGCGTCAGATAAAAATCACACCCGCCAATTCGACTTTAGTCATAATGTTTAAGTTTAATAATATATAAACCGGGAAATCATAAGCTATTCAGGTTTTAGATTTAACCATTCTGGAAGCGCAAAAAGAGGCTGACGCTAACGTCTCGTTTTTTTTTGAAAAATTTCGGGGCGGTGAAGAAGCTGAGTGGGAACACATGCTTTACGAAACTTAATCAGGCGTAAAACGGTGATTGCGCTCACAAAACAGATAAAAAGGGGAATTTCAGGCGGGAGAAGAGCGTGCCGGGCCTCTGACAAAGCCCGGCATAAAGCATTATTTACTCATCTTCAAGATAGGTGTAGCCGTACAGGCCGCTTTCAAACTCTTCCAGGAACTGCGCGCGCAGTTCGTCGTCGAGATCGGTCTCTTTGACCTGGTTCCGGAACAGCGTCATCAGCTCGTCGGGATTCAGCTGGACGTACTCCAGCATATCCGCAACGGTATCGCCCTCGTCCGACAGTTCGACCTCGACTTCGCCGTCCGCCCGCGCGTAAACGTTAACCGCCTCGGTATCGCCGAACAGGTTGTGCATGTTGCCGAGGATCTCCTGATAGGCGCCGACCATAAAGAAGCCGAGCATTGGCGGGTTCTCTGGATCGTATTCCGGCATCGGCATGGTGGCGGCAATGCCGTCACCGTCGACGTAGTGATCGATGGTACCGTCGGAATCGCAGGTGATGTCCAGCAGCACCGCGCGGCGCTCCGGCTTTTTATGCAGCCCTTCCAGCGGCAGTACCGGGAACAGCTGATCGATGCCCCAGGCATCCGGCATCGACTGGAACAGCGAGAAGTTAACGTACATCTTGTCCGCCATGCGCTCCTGCAGCTCGTCGATAATCGGACGGTGCGCGCGGTTGCTCGGGTCGAGATGCTGCTGAATATAGTGGCAGATACTCAGGTAAAGCTGCTCCGCCCAGGCGCGCTGCGTCAGATCGTAGGTGCCAGACGCATAGCCGGTGTGGATATCGTGCAGGTCCATCTGGCTGTCGTGCAGCCATTCGCGCAGCGATCGACGTACGTCAGGCTCGTGCATCTCCTGCCAGGTTTCCCACATGCTGAGGATCGGGCGCGGCGCATCTTCTTGCGGCGCCTGCGGCGTAATGAACTCGTTACGCTCCACGCCAATAATGTTGGAGACCAGCACGGTATGGTGCGCGGTGACGGCGCGGCCCGACTCGGTGATGACCGTCGGGTGATCCAGCCCATGCTCTTCACAGGCATCGCCGATCGCCCAGATAACGTTATTAGCGTATTCGTTCAGGCCATAGTTGACCGAGCAGTCGGACTGCGAGCGGGTGCCTTCATAGTCGACGCCCAGACCGCCGCCGACGTCGAAGCATTTGATGTTGACGCCCAGCTTCGCCAGTTCCACATAGAAGCGCGCCGACTCGCGCACGCCGGTGGCGATGTCGCGAATATTGGCCATCTGCGAACCGAGATGGAAGTGCAGCAGCTGCAGGCTGTCGAGACGGCCCGCGTTACGCATTATCTCCACCAGCTGCAGCACCTGCGACGCCGAGAGGCCGAACTTCGATTTTTCGCCGCCGCTCGACTGCCATTTACCCGAGCCCTGCGACGCCAGACGCGCGCGGATGCCAAGGCGCGGCACCACATTCAGACGCTCGGCCTCTTCCAGCACCAGGCGCACTTCCGTCATCTTTTCGATGACCAGATAGACTTTGTGCCCGAGCTTTTCGCCAATCAGCGCCAGACGGATATATTCGCGATCTTTGTAGCCGTTACAGACGATCACCGTGCGGGTTTTGCCGGCGTGAGCCAGCACCGCCATCAGCTCCGCTTTGGAGCCCGCTTCCAGCCCCAGCGGTTCGCCGGAGTTGACCAGCGATTCAATAACGCGCTTATGCTGGTTGACCTTGATTGGGTAGACCAGGAAGTAGTCGCCGCGGTAGCCGTAGGATTCGCGCGCGCGCTTAAACGCCGCGTTAATCGAGCGCAGACGATGCTGCAGGATTTGTGGAAAGCAGAACAGCGCAGGCAGACGCTGGCCCTGGGCCTCGCGCTCTTTCACCAGATTTGCCAGATCGACGCGCAGCGTCGGCTCGTCCGGGTTCGGACAGACGCTGACGTGACCGAGTTCGTTAACGTCGTAGTAGTTATTGCCCCACCAGGCAACGTTATAGGTACGCAGCATTTTGCTGGCATCCTGGTCGTTCATTGCAACCTCCTGCATTGAGCGGAGCACACCCTGTTCGCCAGCTGACGAACCCTTGATAGTCTTCATGTCGCCAGACATCACGAACCTCGAATTTCTGTTGGAATGTGAAAAAAGCACAAAACTAAGTGTAAAACACCCTGGCCCGTTACGTGTAAATGGACCCCGAATGCATCACGACGTTCACCGACGTGCGAGCGCCAGTAGCGTAAATAAGGAAAAACAGGTTAACCGGCGCGCGTGTCGGGAGAATGACCGCAACAGGCGATACGTCGGAAAAGAGGAGAAAAGGCAGGAAAGGAGTACGCCAGCGCGCCCGATAAGCGCAGAGAACCGCAAGAGAAGAGAGCGTGGTTCATTACTTCTGTCACCTCCACACATGTTTTCGCATGTGGAAACAATCTGGGCGAACGTCAGAGAAGCTCTGACAGTGGCTTACGCGCAGCGGCGTCATCCTTATAGCTGCAGGCAGCAGCGGCGTTTTATACCGTCTGACGGCCTAAATTGCAAAGCGTTTTGCTGGCTCGCCGCCGTTCCGCGTCACGATTTTTTGCCAGCAGACGCTTTTCTGAAAAATGCGGAAACAGAAAAAGGGCTGGCATTTGGCTCATCCCTTAACCTAAAATAGCCGTCCAGATGGTTTTCCATCTAAACTGGTTAACATCCAGGCGTTTCACGTCTGACATACTGACACTTCTAACACTGCTCGCGGCTTTGCCTGAAGGGGCGTCAAGTAAGTTCATCTCACTTACGCTATGCAGTCGAATTCAAACCATTTGTAAGGTAAAGAACAGAATGGCTAAACACCTTTTTACGTCCGAGTCCGTATCAGAAGGACATCCTGATAAAATCGCCGACCAGATTTCTGATGCCGTGCTGGACGCCATCCTCGAGCAGGATCCCAAAGCACGCGTGGCCTGCGAAACCTACGTTAAAACCGGTATGGTGCTGGTCGGCGGTGAGATCACCACCAGCGCATGGGTCGATATCGAAGAGATCACCCGCAATACCGTACGTGAAATCGGTTATGTCCATTCTGATATGGGCTTTGACGCCAACTCCTGTGCCGTTCTGAGCGCCATCGGCAAGCAGTCTCCTGACATTAACCAGGGCGTTGACCGCACCGACCCGCTGGAGCAAGGCGCGGGCGACCAAGGCCTGATGTTTGGCTACGCCACCAATGAAACCGACGTGCTGATGCCAGCACCGGTGACCTACGCGCACCGTCTGGTGCAGCGCCAGTCTGAAGTACGTAAAAACGGCGCGCTGCCGTGGCTGCGCCCGGATGCGAAAAGCCAGATCACTTTCCAGTACGACGGCGGCAAAATCGTAGGTATCGACGCGGTGGTGCTGTCAACTCAGCACTCTGAAGATATCGACCAGGCAACCCTGCGCGAAGCGGTGATGGAAGAGATCATCAAGCCGGTGCTGCCGAGCGAGTGGATCAACGCCAGCACCAAATACCACATTAACCCGACCGGCCGCTTCGTTATCGGCGGCCCGATGGGCGACTGCGGCCTGACCGGCCGTAAAATCATCGTCGACACCTACGGCGGTATGGCACGTCACGGCGGCGGCGCGTTCTCCGGCAAGGATCCGTCGAAGGTTGACCGTTCTGCAGCCTACGCGGCGCGCTACGTGGCGAAAAACATCGTTGCCGCCGGCCTGGCCGACCGCTGCGAGATTCAGGTCTCCTACGCTATCGGCGTGGCGGAGCCGACCTCCATCATGGTGGAAACCTTCGGCACCGAGAAGATCTCAACCGAACAGCTGACGCTGCTGGTGCGTGAGTTCTTTGACCTGCGTCCTTACGGCCTGATTCAGATGCTGGACCTGCTGCAGCCGATCTACAAAGAGACCGCCGCTTATGGTCACTTTGGTCGCGAGCACTTCCCGTGGGAAAAAACTGACAAGGCTGCTCAGCTACGCGACGCGGCTGGCCTGTAAGATTTCCCGCTAAAGGCTCTCCCCTGTAACAGGGGAGAGCCTTGTTTTTTGTGCTCTTTTTCCTCAGCCTTCCGCCCTGCTCAGCACAATTTCTTTTCTCAACTACACTTTTCACACTCGTCAAGCCCCGGCGTGTTACCGATTACAAATTGAAACGCTTTATTAATCTGTTATTTAGGATTTAACCTGCGTGGTTATTCGACTGAAAATGCGTTATTTTCAGCGTCCTCTGATAGCCGATAATTGACGCCGTGTCGGAAACTTAACAAGTGCTATACCTTACTGGTTAATGAGTCTTTTCGGGCTGAATATGCTGAATTTCAGGGTTTCAGCTTGTGTAAGCGATTACATTAGCGTGATCGTCCTCACTTTTTACCCGAGAAAGGTTTTTTAACATTAGATAACAACAATGATGGATAAACTCGGAGGCAATATGCCTGGCAACACTCACAAAAGCAGAACCTCAAACAAGGCGATGACCTTGTTTGTCTGCTTTCTTGCAGCTCTCGCAGGGCTGTTATTTGGACTGGATATCGGTGTTATCGCAGGTGCGCTGCCGTTTATCGCCAAAGACTTTAACGTTACCGCACACCAGCAGGAGTGGATCGTTAGCTCCATGATGTTTGGCGCAGCGGTCGGCGCGGTCGGCTCCGGCTGGATGTCGTCGCGTCTTGGTCGTAAAAAAAGCCTGATGGCTGGCGCTGTTCTGTTTGTGATCGGTTCGCTCTGGTCCGCCATGGCGCCGAACCCGGAGATGCTGATCGTGGCACGCGTCGTGCTGGGTCTCGCCGTCGGCGTGGCCTCCTACACCGCGCCGCTCTACCTGTCTGAAATCGCGCCGGAAAAAATTCGCGGCTCGATGATTTCGCTCTATCAGCTGATGATTACCATCGGTATTCTCGGCGCCTACCTCTCCGACACCGCCTTCAGCGCGTCTGGCGACTGGCGCTGGATGCTGGGCATCATCACCATTCCGGCGGTGCTGCTGCTGGTGGGCGTCATTTTCCTGCCTAACAGCCCTCGCTGGCTGGCGGCCAAAGGCGACTTCCGCGACGCCCAGCGCGTGCTGGATCGTCTGCGCGACACCAGCGAGCAGGCGAAACGCGAGCTGGAAGAGATCCGCGAGAGCCTGAAGATCAAGCAGTCTGGCTGGCAGCTGTTCCAGAGCAACAGCAACTTCCGCCGCGCGGTATTCCTCGGCGTGCTGCTGCAGGTGATGCAGCAGTTCACCGGTATGAACGTCATCATGTACTACGCGCCGAAGATTTTTGAAATCGCCGGCTTCACCAATACCACCGAGCAGATGTGGGGCACCGTTATCGTTGGCCTGGTCAACGTGCTGGCGACCTTTATCGCTATCGGTCTGGTGGACCGCTGGGGCCGTAAACCGACGCTGATCCTGGGCTTCCTGGTGATGGCGGCAGGGATGGGCGTGCTGGGCACCATGCTGCATATGGGCATCCATTCGCAGGGCGCGCAGTACTTTGCTATCGCCATGCTGCTGATGTTTATCGTTGGCTTCGCGATGAGCGCCGGTCCGCTGATTTGGGTGCTCTGTTCAGAGATCCAGCCGCTGAAAGGCCGCGACTTCGGCATTACCGTTTCGACCGCGACCAACTGGATCGCCAACATGATTGTCGGCGCGACCTTCCTCACCATGCTGAATACGCTGGGCAACGCCAATACCTTCTGGGTCTATGCGCTGCTGAACGTCTTCTTTATTGTGCTGACGCTGATGCTGATTCCAGAGACCAAAAACGTCTCGCTGGAGCACATTGAGCGCAACCTGATGTCCGGCAAGAAACTGCGCGATATCGGTTCAAACAACTAAGTTACCCTGGCGGGCCAAAAGGCCCGCCTGAAGCGGTTAGCAATGTGCGGACACGGGTGACAAGGCCCGATCGCAAAGACGCAAAAGCGCCATCCATGGCGGCTCGGCCCGCGCAGTCCCTTGCGCGGGACGCTTTGCTCTTCGGTCCTTGTCACCCGTGTTTTGAGTTTGTTCGCCGCCTGAAGGTGGGCCTTATGGCCCGCCTTTTTTATTTGATTGAGTTCTTCGCCCGCCCCGCCTATGCTTCCGGCATGAAAACGCCCCGACTCCCCATCGCCCTCCAGCAGGCGGTTATGCGCTCGCTGCGCCATTTCTTACAGCTTGCCAGCGAGAAGCTGGAGCGCCCGTTTGCCGAACCGGCGCTGGTCTATCAGCAGCGCGGCACGGCGGCAGGCACCGCCTGGCTGGAAAAGTGGGAAATTCGCCTTAATCCAGTGCTGCTGCTGGAAAACCAGCAGGCGTTCATTGATGAGGTGGTGCCGCACGAGCTGGCGCATCTGCTGGTATGGAAAGTCTTTGGCCGCGTGCCGCCGCACGGCAAAGAGTGGAAGTGGATGATGCAGGAGGTGCTTGGCGTGCCCGCGCGCCGCACCCATCAGTTCGAAATCGCCTCGGTGCGCGCCGCCACCTTCCCCTACCGCTGCGGATGCCAGCAGCATCACCTCACGGTACGCCGCCATAACCGCGTGCTGCGCGGCGAAAGCGAATACCGCTGCGTGCGCTGCAAAAGCCTGTTAAAACCGGGCGACTACTCCCCAGCCTGAGCGCAATTCTCATTCCGCTTGCGGCGCCATTCTGCTACCCTGCCGCACTTTTTTACCGACTGAGAATAATTCCGCAACATGTCTCGCAAAATGATCTGCGCCGTCGCGCTGCTGCTCTCTCCTCTCGCCGCCCAGGCGATCGCACTCAATAACTACCATCAAAATAACTTTCAGCAGGCGAAAACCTTCGCTGTGGCGATTAACGCCGACGCGCCCGGCTCCTTCTACTGCGGCTGTAAAATCAGCTGGCAGGGTAAAAAAGGCATACCCGATCTCAATAGCTGCGGCTATCAGGCGCGTAAAAACGCCAACCGCGCCGGACGCATCGAGTGGGAACATGTGATGCCCGCCTGGGAATTCGGCCACCAGCGTCAGTGCTGGCAGAACGGCGGCCGCAAAAACTGCAGCAAAGACGCCGACTACCGCCGCATCGAAAGCGATCTGCATAACCTGCAGCCCGCCGTCGGCGAGGTCAACGGCGACCGAGGCAACTTCGCCTACAGCCAGTGGAACGGCGGCGAACAGCAGTATGGCCAGTGCGCCATGAAGGTGGACTTCAAGAACAAGCAGGCCGAGCCGCCCGCCCGCGCCCGCGGCGCTATCGCGCGCACCTATTTCTATATGCGTGACCAGTACCACCTGCGCCTGTCGCGCCAGCAGACTCAGCTTTTCACCGTCTGGAACAAGCTCTATCCGGTCTCCAGCTGGGAGTGCGAACGCGACCAGCGCATCGCGCGCGTGCAGGGCAATCACAATCCTTATGTGCAGCAGGCTTGCCAGCATTAAAATCACTGCCCTACACTAACGTCTTCTCGATATTGCCGCGCCGGGTGCGCGGCGTTCAGCTTTCAGGGCCCGTATGCGCATACCTCGCATTTATCATTCCGAACCTTTAACCAGCGGCAGCGAGATCGCGCTGGACGAAGACGCGTCTAACCACGTTGGACGCGTGCTGCGTATGACCAGCGGCCAGCGTCTGGAACTCTTTGATGGCACTAATCTGACTTTTGCGGCAGAGATCACTCTTGTCGATAAAAAGCGTGTAAAAGTAAGGGTCCTTGAAGGCCAGCCTGACGATCGTGAGTCTCCCCTGTTTCTGCATCTTGGCCAGGTGATGTCGCGCGGCGAAAAGATGGAGTTCACCATCCAGAAATCGATTGAGCTGGGTGTGAGCGTGATTACCCCTCTCTTTTCCGAACGCTGCGGCGTTAAGCTGGATGCGGAACGGCTGGCGAAAAAACGCCAGCAGTGGCAAAAGATCGCGATTGCCGCCTGCGAACAGTGCGGCCGCAACCGCGTGCCGGAAATCCGTCCGGCCATGACGCTGGAGGCCTGGTGCGCCGAGGCCGACGACGGTCTGAAGCTCAACCTGCATCCGCGCGCGCAGCAGAGCATCAACACGCTGCCGCAGCCGGTCGAGCGGGTTCGCCTGCTGATCGGCCCGGAAGGCGGGCTTAGCGCCGAGGAGATCGCCATGACCGGCGAGCGCGGTTTTACCGATATTTTGCTCGGCCCGCGCGTGTTACGCACGGAAACCACCGCGCTGACCGCGATTACGGCACTTCAGGTGAGGTTTGGCGATCTCGGCTAGGGAATAATCAGGGATTATATTAAGACGCGCGCAGCACTTACTGGCGTCCTGACTGGTCAGCCTGCGCTGACCGCACAGAACGAGGCGGAAAAGACCGCCTCTCTGAGGAGAGAATAATGATTAAACTTGGCATCGTTATGGACCCTATCGCGTCCATCAACATTAAAAAAGACACCAGCTTCGCCATGTTGCTGGAAGCACAGCGCCGCGGTTACGAAATTCACTATATGGAAATGGCCGACCTCTCGCTGCGCGGCGGCGTCTCTTACGCCCGCACCCGCCTGCTGAGCGTCGATCAGAACTATGATAAATGGTATGAATTCGGCAGCGAGCAGGAGATCAAGCTGGCCGATCTCAACGTGGTCCTGATGCGTAAGGATCCGCCGTTCGACACCGAGTTTATCTACGCCACCTATATTCTGGAGCGCGCCGAAGAGCAAGGCACGCTGATCGTTAACAAGCCGCAGAGCCTGCGCGACTGTAACGAGAAGCTCTACACCGCCTGGTTCTCGGAGTTCACGCCGGATACGCTGGTGACGCGCAGCAAAGAGAAACTGCGCGCCTTCTGGCAGGAGCACGGCGACATTATCATGAAGCCGCTGGACGGCATGGGCGGCGCGTCGATTTTCCGCGTCAAGCAGGACGATCCAAACTTCGGCGTGATCACCGAGACGCTGACCAACCACGGCCAGTTCTTCTGCATGGCGCAGAACTATCTGCCCGCCATTAAAGAAGGCGACAAGCGCGTGCTGGTGGTGGACGGCGAGCCGGTGCCTTACTGCCTGGCGCGCATCCCGCAGGGCGGCGAAACGCGCGGCAACCTGGCGGCCGGCGGCCGCGGCGAAGCGCGTCCGCTGAGCGAAAGCGACTGGGAAATTGCCCGCCGCGTTGGCCCGACGCTGAAAGCAAAAGGATTGATTTTTGTCGGCCTGGATATCATTGGTGATAAACTCACTGAAGTGAACGTCACCAGCCCGACCTGCGTGCGTGAAATCGAAGCCGCATTCCCGATCTCCATCACCGGCATGTTGATGGACGCTATCGAGAAGCGTCTGGGCTGAGCATGACCCTGGAGCCAGGCTCCGTGATCAACCCAAACCGGCGCACACCCGCGCCGGCTATTTTTGGTACATCGAGTGAGAATGAATTTACAGCATCATTTTTTGATTGCCATGCCTTCCCTACAGGATCCCTTTTTCAAACGCTCTGTGGTCTATATCTGCGAGCATAATGAAGAAGGCGCGATGGGTTTGATTATTAACAAGCCGATGGAGAACCTGACGGTCGAAGGCATTTTAAAGAAGCTGAAAATCACGTCAGGCGAGCGCGACCCCGCAATTCGCCTGGACAAACCGGTATTCAGCGGCGGGCCGCTGGCCGAGGATCGCGGCTTTATTCTTCACTCCGCGCAGCGCATCTTCTCATCCAGCATCCGCATTTCCGACACCACGGTGATCACCACCTCGCGCGATGTGCTGGAGTCGCTCGGCACCGCTTCGCAGCCGGAGCATGTGCTGGTGGCGCTGGGCTACTGCGCCTGGGAGAAAGATCAGCTGGAAAATGAGCTGATGGAGAACGCCTGGCTCACCACGCCCGCCAACAGCAATATTCTGTTTCAGACGCCAATCGCCGAGCGCTGGCGCGAAGCGGCGCGCAGCATTGGCATCGATATTCACAGCATCGCCAGCGATGCGGGACACGCCTGATGACGACGCAAACGCTGCTCGGTTTCGACTTCGGCACCAAAAGCATCGGCGTCGCGGTCGGCCAGCAGCTGACCGGCAGTGCCCGCCCGCTCGCCGCGCTGAAAGCGCAGGACGGCACGCCGGACTGGCTGCAGATCGAGCGCCTGCTGAAAGAGTGGCAGCCCGATTTTGTGGTGGTCGGCCTGCCGCTGAATATGGACGGCACCGAGCAGCCGTTGACCGCGCGCGCGCGCAAGTTTGCCAACCGCCTTCACGGCCGCTTCGGCGTGCGTGTCGAGCTGCAGGACGAGCGCCTCAGCACGGTAGAAGCGCGTGCTGGCCTGTTCGAGCGCGGCGGCTATCGCGCGCTGAATAAAGGCTCGGTGGACTCGCAGTCGGCGGCGATTATTCTGCAGGACTGGTTCGAAACCCACTAGGGCCCGCCTCGCTCGCACCTGGTTCAGGGGCGAGCAGCCCTTCCCGCTGCCGCGCCAGCAGGCTCTGCTCGAAGGTTTGCATGCCAGCCTGCGCGCCGGTTTGCAGCAGTGCGCCAATCTGATGCATCTTGCCGTCGCGGATCAGGTTGACGATAGCAGGCGTGGCGATCAACACCTCAAACAGCCCGATGCGCCCGCCGTCGCGCGCCGCCGTCAGCTTCTGCGCCAGTACCGCTTTCAGGCTGCCTGCCAGCTGGGCGCGCACCAGGTTTTTCTCCTCCGCCGGAAAGACATCCACCAGACGATCGATCGCCTGCGCCGCGCCGCGCGTATGCAGCGTGGCGAGCACCAGGTGGCCAGTTTCGGCGGCGGTGAGCGCCTGGCGGATAGTGTCGCCGTCGCGCAGCTCGCCCAGCAGGATGACGTCGGGATCTTCACGCAGCGCGGCGCGCAGCCCGAGGCTGAACGAGGCGCAGTGCGTGCCGATTTCGCGCTGCTGGATCAGCGACTGCCGGCTCTGGTGAATGAACTCGATGGGATCTTCCAGCGTAATAATGTGCTTCGCCTGCTGGCGGTTAATGGCGTCGACCATCGCGGCAAGCGTAGTCGATTTGCCGCTGCCGGTCGCGCCGGTCACTAATAGCAGCCCATCCTCCAGCCGCAGCCAGCGCGACGTTACCGCCGGCAGTCGCAGGCTCTCTAGCGCTGGGCAGCGGGTCGCCAGCGTCCGCAGCGCCAGCGACAGCCCCTGCCGCTGGCGAAACACGCTGGCGCGCAGCCGCTGACCGTCGGCCAGCGAGAAGACGAAGTCGGTTTGCCCCTGCGCCGCCAGCTCTTCGCGCTGTCGCGAGTCGAGATAGCGCCCGATGGCCTGCTCCAGCCAGTCAGCCGTCAGCGGCGCGAGATCGGGAATGCGCTCCAGCCTGCCGTGGCGCCGCCAGCGCGGCGAATCTCCGCTGCACAGGTGCAGATCGGCGGCATTATGCTTTACACTAAGCGCCACCATTTCTTCCAACTCCATAGATAGCCTCCTGACGATGACCTCAATCCAGCACAACCTACAGCAACTGCGTCAGCGGATCCGCGCTGCCGCAACGCAATGCGGGCGCGATCCAGAAGAAGTTACGCTGCTTGCCGTCAGTAAAACCAAACCTGCGAGCGCGGTCGAGGAAGCCATCGAAGCTGGCCAGCTCGCCTTCGGCGAAAATTACGTGCAGGAAGGGGTTGAAAAGATTGAGGCGCTGGCCGCACATCCAGAGGTGGAGTGGCACTTCATCGGCCCGCTGCAGTCGAATAAAAGCCGTCTGGTCGCGGAGCATTTCGCCTGGTGCCATACGGTGGATCGCCTGAAGATTGCCCAGCGCCTGAACGATCAGCGTCCCGACTCGCTGCCGCCGCTGAATGTGTTGATTCAGGTAAATATCAGTGACGAAAACAGCAAATCTGGCATCATGCTGGAGGCTTTATCCGAACTGGCGCAGCAGGTTGCCGCGCTGCCGCGGCTGAGGCTGCGCGGCCTGATGGCGATTCCGGCGCCGGAAAGCGATTACGCGCGCCAGCTGGCGGTCTGTCAGCGAATGGCCGACGCCTTCCGTCAGCTGAAGCAGCGCTACCCCGACGTCGACACGCTTTCTCTGGGAATGAGCGACGACATGGAAGCGGCTATCGCCGCAGGCAGCACCATGGTGCGCATCGGCACTGCGATTTTCGGCGCGCGGAATTATGCGCGCAACCCACAACAATAATTGAGGAACCTCATGTTAACACTGACGTTTTTAGTCAAAACGCTGATCGACCTGTACGTGATGGTGCTGCTGCTGCGCATCTGGATGCAGTGGTCGCGCTGCGATTTTTATAATCCGCTGTCGCAGTTTGTGGTGAAGATTACCCAGCCGATCATCAAGCCGCTGCGCCGCATTATTCCTGCTATCGGCCCAATCGACACCGCCTCGCTGCTGCTGGCGTTTGTGCTGACGACGCTAAAATATCCGATTTTGCTGCTGATCCAGGTGGGCGCCTTCTCGGTCGATCCGGCCAATCTGCTGGTTGGCCTGCTCTCGCTGCTGAAATCTGCCGGTTATCTGGTGTTCTGGGTGATCATCATTCGCTCGCTGATGAGCTGGATCAGCCAGGGACGCGGCCCGCTGGACTATGTGCTGGTGCAGCTGACTGAACCGCTGATGTCGCCGATTCGCCGCATTCTGCCTGCGATGGGCGGCATCGACTTCTCGGCGATGATTGTGATTCTGGTGCTTTACGCCCTGAACTTCCTCGGAATGGACCTGTTTCCAGGCCTCTGGTTTCTGCTGTAAATATGACTGGAACTGCTATGCAAAAAGTTGTGCTCGCCACCGGCAATCCCGGCAAGGTACGTGAACTGGCGGATCTGCTCTCCGCCTTTGGCCTGGATATCGTGGCGCAGACCGATCTGGGCGTGGAGTCGGCGGAAGAGACCGGCCTGACCTTTATCGAAAACGCCCTTCTGAAAGCGCGTCACGCCGCGCAGATCACCGGCCTCCCCGCCATCGCCGACGATTCGGGCCTGGCGGTGGATGCGCTGGGCGGCGCGCCCGGCATCTATTCGGCGCGCTACGCCGGAGAGGCAGCCAGCGACCGGGAGAACCTCGAGAAGCTGCTGAACGCGCTGGAAGCGGTGCCGGACGGCGAACGTCAGGCGCAGTTCCACTGCGTGCTGGTCTATCTGCGCCATGCGGAAGATCCGACGCCGCTGGTGTTCCACGGCAGCTGGGCGGGCGAAATCACCCGCTCCGCCGCTGGCGAAGGCGGTTTCGGCTACGATCCGATCTTCTACGTGCCCGAACTGGGCAAAACCGCCGCCGAGCTAAGCAAAACGGAAAAAGGCGCGGTTTCTCACCGAGGCAAAGCATTGACGCTGCTGCTGGAAGCGATGCGCAATGCCTGATTTACCGCCGTTAAGCCTCTATATCCATATTCCGTGGTGCGTGCAGAAGTGCCCCTACTGCGACTTCAACTCCCATGCGTTAAAAGGCGAGGTGCCGCACGTCGAGTATGTGCAGCATCTGCTGTGCGATCTGGAAAACGACCTGCCGCTGACCCACGGGCGCGCGGTGCGCACCATTTTTATCGGCGGCGGCACGCCGAGCCTGCTGAGCGGCGAGGCGATGCAGATGCTGATGGACGGCGTGCGCGCGCGGCTGCCGCTGGCGGCGGATGCGGAGATCACCATGGAGGCCAATCCCGGCACCGTAGAGGCGGACCGCTTCAGCGCCTATCAGCGGGCGGGCATTAACCGTATCTCTATCGGCGTGCAGAGCTTCGACCCGCAGAAGCTGGAGCGGCTGGGGCGTATTCACGGCCCGGACGAGGCGAAGCGCGCCGCGCAGCTGGCCGAGGGGCTGCATCTGCGCAGCTTTAACCTCGACCTGATGCACGGCCTGCCCGATCAGTCGCTGGAGGAGGCGCTGAGCGACCTGAAGCAGGCGATTGCGCTCAATCCGCCGCATCTCTCCTGGTATCAGCTGACCATTGAACCCAATACGCTGTTCGGCTCGCGTCCGCCGACGCTGCCGGACGACGACGCGCTGTGGGATATCTTCGAGCAAGGGGATCGCCTGCTGACCGCCGCGGGCTATCAGCAGTATGAGACCTCTGCCTACGCGAAGCCGGGCTACCGCTGCGAGCACAACCTCAACTACTGGCGCTTCGGCGACTACCTCGGCATCGGCTGTGGCGCGCACGGCAAGCTGACCCAGCCTGACGGACGCATCGTGCGCACCGTGAAGACGCGCCATCCGCGCGGCTTTATGCAGGGCCGCTATCAGGAGAAGCAGTATGAGGTCGCCGACGCAGAGAAGCCGTTCGAATACTTTATGAACCGTTTCCGCCTGCTGGAAGCGGCGCCGCGCGAGGAGTTTGCGCGCTACACCGGCCTGAGCGAGCAGACCATTCGGCCGCAGATTGAGGCAGCGATCGCTGCAGGCTACGTCGCGGAGAGCGCGACGCACTGGCAGATAACGGAGAAAGGTAAGCTGTTTTTGAACTCGCTGCTGGAGCTGTTTTTGGCGGAGGAGTAAGTGGAAAAGCCGAGGGCGGCACAGGCCGCCCTCACCGTTACGCCTTCGGGAAAATCCACAGATGGTTTTCCGGCAGCGCCAGATAGCAGTGCTGCGGATCGCGCACCTCATTGCCGTAGGCGCGAATAGCAAAATCGTCGCCTGCGGTGCGGAACAGGTACTCCCAGCGGTCGCCGAGATACATGCTGGTGACCAGCGGCAGCTCCAGCTGGTTCTCGCCTGGCCCCTCTACCAGCCTCACACGCTCCACGCGGATCACCGCCGTGGCCTCCTGGCCCTGCTGCACCCCTTCTCCCGCTCTGCCCCACAGGCTCCAGCCTTTGCCCTCAATACGCGCTCTACCGTCGCGCAACTCGGCGATTTTTCCGTTCAGGCGATTATTGCTGCCCATAAACTCAGCGGTAAACAGGGTTTTCGGCGAGCCGTACATCTCCTGCGGCGTGCCCTGCTGCTCGATCTTGCCGTTATTCAGCAGCAGGATGCGATCGGAAATCGCCATCGCCTCGTTTTGGTCGTGCGTCACCATCAGCGCCGACAGCCCGAGCTTGATAATCAGCTCACGCAGGAAAACGCGCGCCTCTTCGCGCAGTTTGGCGTCGAGGTTCGACAGCGGCTCATCCAGCAGGATCACCGGTGGGTTATAGACCAGCGCACGGCCGATGGCGACGCGCTGCTGCTGCCCGCCAGAAAGCTGATGTGGATGGCGTTTGCCCAGATGGCCTAGCCCCAGTTGGTTGAGTACGTCCTGCACCCGCTGATTAATCTCCGCAGAGGCGACCTTACGCAGCTTTAACGGATAGGCCACGTTCTCAAATACCGTCTTATGCGGCCACAGCGCGTAGGACTGAAACACCAGCCCGAGGTTGCGCTCTTCCGCCGGGATCTCGCTGCGCGGCGTCCCGGCATAGACCTGATTTTTGCCAATGATAATCTTGCCCTGCGTCGGCTTTTCCAGCCCGGCGACGGCGCGCAGCAGCGTGGTTTTACCGCTGCCGGAGGGGCCAAGCAGCGACACCACTTCGCCGCGCTGTAAATTCATGGAGACCCCTTTAAGAACCGGGTTGTCGCCATAGGTTAAATGCAGATTTTCTACTGATAATTCAATCATGTAATTTAACTCCAAATCGCAGGGCGATACCCAGGCCTACCACCACCAGCAGGATGTTAATAAAGGAGAGTGCAGCAACGATGTCGATCGCGCCCGCGGCCCACAGGGAAACCAGCATCGAGCCGATAGTTTCCGTGCCGGGCGACAGCAGATAAACGCCGGTGGAGTATTCGCGTTCAAAAATCAGGAACATCAGCAGCCAGGAGCCGATCAGGCCGTAGCGTGAGAGCGGAATGGTCACGTGGCGCGTAATCTGCCCGCGTGTGGCGCCGGTGCTGCGCGCCGCCTCCTCCAGCTCGGGCCCTACCTGCAGCAGCGTCGACGAGATCAGCCTCAGGCCATAGGCCATCCACACCACGGTGTAGGCCAGCCAGACGCTGAAGATGGTGCTGCGCAGCGAGCGCAGCCAGACAATAAGGTTATCGCGCAGCCACTGCGACCAGGCGAAATCGGAAAGCCAGCCCGACTTCAGCGCGTTGTCCAGCCACAGCGGCAGGAACAAAAACACCCAGAGAAACGCCAGGCCCGCCAGCAGCCCCGGCACGGCGCGCGGTACCAGCACGCTGTAGTCGAGGAAGCGCGTGGTGTTGTCAGGCTTACGGTGCATGGCGATGCCGATGAACAGGTAGCATCCCACCGCCAGTGCGCCGCCGATCACGCCGATCGCCATGGAGTTGACGATGGCGCGCAGCAGATTTGGCTGCGCCCAGATCGTCTGGAAGGTTTTGATCGACAGCTCGTCCCACAGCGAGACGCCGACGCCCCAGTTAGAGATAAAGGCGCGCAGCACCACGCCCAGCAGCGGCACGCCAATGGTCACGGTCAGCCAGAACGCTACCACCGCGCCCGCCACCCAGCGCCATTTCCCCAGCGGCAAGGCGCGCGCCTGCGACGCTTTGCCCTTAACGGTCACGAAGCGGTTGGCTGTGCGCATCAGGCGGCGCTGCAGCATCACCAGCGGGATGGTGATGCAGATCAGCACCACGGCCACCGCGGCCATCAGGTGATACGAAGGCGTGCCGAGCTTATTGGTCAGCTGGTAGAGATAGGTCGCCAGCACCATATTGCCTTCGGGATCACCCAGCACCAGCATCAGGCCAAACACCTCAAGTCCGAGGAAGAACAGCAGCACCACGGCATAGAGGATCGAGGGGCGTACCATCGGCAGGCTCACTGCCGTCATTACCTGCAGCGGCGAGGCGCCAGCGATGCGCGCCGCCTCTTCGACATCCGAGCCCACGCTGCGCAGCGCCGAGGAGATATAGAGGTAGGCATGAGGAACGTGCGTCAGCCCCGCAATCACCACGATGCTCGACATGTCGTAGATATTCCACGGCACAAAGCCGAGCAGGGACTGCGCCCACAGCGAGAAGAAGCCGACCGGCCCGGCGGCCACCACATAGCCGAAACCCAGCACCATTGGCGAGACAAAGATCGGCACGAGGATCAGCGGCTCGATAATGCGTCTGCCCGGCAGATCGGTACGCACCATCAGAAACGCCAGAATACCGCCCAGCGGAATGGCGATAATCACCAGCCCAAAGGCGAGAATAAAGCCGCTTTTCAGCGCCTTGTAGAAGTCGGGGTCGGTGAAAATAAATTCAAACGACTCCAGGCTCCACGCTTTTGACGGCGCAAAAAAGGGGGCGGACAAGAAACTCTGGATGACAATAAACGACAGCGGAACATAGATAACCAGCGCGGTTAACAGCACCACGACGCCGCGCGGCAGGCTTTGCCACTTTCTGCGCAATGCATTCATATTGGGATCCTGAATGGCGAAATCTTAGGAAAGAGAAGCGCGACGCAGCAGGTCGCGCTTCCGAACTGCCGTTATTTACCGGCGGCTGCGCGCCACTGCTTGATGTAATCCAGACGTTTTTTCGGCTGCAGGTACTCCAGCAGGCTTTCGTCTACCGGGATAGGTTTCAGCGCATTGCCTAACATTTTGGTCAGGCCGTCGATATCGCTTTTGCCTTCGATATCGTTACGCAGCGAGGGAATGTCAGCCTGGTTAGCCAGAATGGTTTGCCCTTTTTCAGAGAGGACGTAATCGAGCCACAGCTTCGCCGCATGGCTGTTCTGCGCCTGCTGGCTGATAAAGGAGACGCGCGACAGCACCAGCGTGTAATCCCTCGGATAAGAGATGCCCAGCGAAGGATCGGTTTTGGCGCGGGCTTCGGCGTAGGAGCCAAGGATATTGAAGCCAATCAGGTTTTCGCCGGAAGAGACCCTCTCCATCATGGTGCCGGTAGAGGACTGCACCGCTAAGCCGCCCTTCGCCACTTCTGACAAGGTTTTGAAATAGTGCGGATCGGCTTTGGAATCCTGCACCGACAGCATAAAGCCCAGCCCCGATTTCTCAATATCGTAGGTGGTGACTTTGCTCTTGAATTTATCGGTCTGACTGGCGATCAGCTTCGCCAGCGCGGCGTGCGAATCGGGCACCTCGCCAGCCGGGATCAGCCGCTTGTTATAGATGATCACCACCGGTTCATAGGTGGTACCGTACGCGCGGTTTTTCCACACCGCCCACTTTGGTAGCTGAGCGAGCTCGGGCGACTGATACTCCAGGGCGTAGTCGGTCGCCAGCTTCAGGCCGGTATCCATAGAGGAGCTCCAGACCACGTCGCCGCTGGTGCCGCCAGAAGCCTGCTCGCTGATAAAGCGGTTATACAGCTCGGTGCTGTTCATGTCGTTATATTCGACTTTGATGCCGGGATAGGTAGCCTCAAACCCCTTGATCAGCGGCGCTGCGGCTTTGGTGTCGGTGGTGGAATAGATCACCACTTTGCCTTCTTTGGTGGCGGCGTCGATAACGCCCTGGTAGTCCGCCGGATAGCCCTGCGGCGGCGCGGAGAAGGCGGAACAGGAGAGAAACAGAGTAGCGGCAACCAGAGTAAGAGGGTATTTTTTCGACATTATATTTAACCTTTTAGTTACACTTTGGGAACTAAAGGTCAACATAGCCGATCGGGTCCGTCAGGCAAGAGGTGCCCAGGCGTTATCTTCATGAAGTGTGATTATTGGCGTTTTTTCGGCAATTAACACCATTAAAACCACGTGGATGACGCGTGCCCTTATTGCGCACGATCACACTATTACAGGCCGCTAGTTTTGCGATAAAGCCGGCGCGGATGGCCAATATTGCCATACTGCATTTCGACGCCAATAAAGCCGATCTCCACGCAATACTCCAGATAACGGCGGCCGGTGGTTTTACTGATCCCGACGCTCTCTACCACCTGCTCTACCGACCAGCTGCGGTCAGGCGCATCGCTGAAAAAGCGTTTCACTCGCGTCAGGGTCAGAGACTCAATGCCTTTAGTCGACGGCGCGGGCGGGACGTCGCTGGCTGGCAGGTTGAACAGCTTGTCCAGCGCATGCTGGTCCACATTGGTCATCTGGCGCATCGTCTGCACCAGCAGCATAAAGCGCTCCAGCGAGGCGCGCAGACGGTGAAAAAAGACCGGCTTGAGCAGATAGTCCAGCGCGCCGCTGCGCATCGCATGGCTACAGGTCTGCATGTCGCTCGCGGCGGTAATAAAGATCACGGAGCAGTCAAAACGCTTCAGCAGCGGGTCGTCGATCAGCGTGACGCCCTGCCCGTCCGGCAGGTAGTTGTCGAGCAGCACCAGCCGCGGCTGATGCTGCTCGATCAGTTGGCGCGCCTGTTCCAGCGTGGCCGCAATACCCGCCACGCGCAGGTGGAAATGCTGCTCAATAAACTCGCGGTGCAAACCGGCGAGATGCGGCTCATCCTCAACAATCACGACATTAAGTGGCTTAACGTTGCTCATGGGAAAGTCCTGTCATTGCTGTGGGCTGATAGGGAATAAAAACAGAGAAGATGGTGCCCCGCGGTGAGTTGTGCTCAATTTCGATGCTGCCGCCCGCCTGATGAACATACCCTGCCACGAGGTAGAGGCCAATACCATGTTCCGACCCCAGCAGCGCATCGCCGCTGGCGGGTTTGCTGCTCACGCCCTGCTCAAACAGATGCGGCTTCAGCTGCTCGTCCACGCCACAACCCCGATCGGCCACCTCAATTAACAGCTCCTGGTTGCGATCGGAGATATAAAGTTCAACGGGCGCGACCGGATGCCCGGCGTTCAGCGTGGCATCCACGGCGTTATCGAGTAAATTTCCCACCACCGACATCAGCGCCGTTTCACTGATTGCCGTCGGAATACGGGTCAGCTGGCAGGCGGGATCGAACTGTAGCTCAACCCCTTTTTCCCGCGCGCTGACATATTTCCCCAGCAGCAGCCCGCACAGCGCCGGCGAAGTGAAGCGCGCCGAGACGAAATCGAGCACCTGCTGCGCGCCAGCGGACTGCGCCTGAATATAGCGCATCGCATCGTCGTAGCGCTGCATCTGCAGCAGCCCCACCAGCGTGGCGGTCCAGTTAAGCTGTTCATGGCGCATAATGCGCAAATTATCCGCATAGCGCCTTATCTGGCTCAGCTGGCTGCTCAGGGTATTGATATCGTTTTTATCGCGAAAGCTGCAGACCCAGCCGCCCGGCACGCCGGGTTCAAGTTCAATCGCCACGCGGTTAGCGATCACCTGGCGCTGGTTCAGGACGGTGATCTGATCGTGCTGGCGGCCGCTCTGGCTGAGGAAGGCGGGATGGATCTGCACGACCTCCTGTAGCGGCTTGCCCAGCAGTTCGCTCTCGCTGCGCTCGATCTCCAGCAACTCCCTCGCCGCGCGGTTAATTAAAATCAGCTGACGTTCGGCGTTGACGGCAAAGACGCCTTCATACATCGCCTCAAGCAGCGCTTTTTGCTGCAGCACCAGCAGCGCGATATCTTTCGGCTCCAGCCAGAACATCTGCTTCTTCAGGTTGCGGCTAAAAGCCCATGAAAAAATAAACAGCAGCAGCAGCAGCGCCAGCCCGTACAGGCTCGCCTGCCACAGCAGGCTGATGTTGAGATTGGCGATCCAGGAGGTGAGGTAACCGACCGAAACGATGCCGATCACCTGATGGCGGGCATCAAAGATGGGGGCTTTGCTGCGCAGTGATATGCCAATGCCGCCCTTACGCACCGAAATAATGGTTTTCCCCTGCAGCACCTCGGCGTTATCGCCGCCAATCAGCGGCAAGTTAAGGCGTTCCGGCGATTCAGAGTGGTAAAGATGCTGCTCGCGTGCGTCGCCGATCACGATATAGCTGGCGTCGCTTTGCTCGCGCAGCGGCTGGATCAGGCGGGCAATGGCCGCGATATCGCGGTTCGCCACCTTCTCCGCCAGGCCTGGCATCAGCGCAATCTCGCTCGCCTGCACTCGCGCGCGCTGCCCCAGATCGTGATGCAGCTGCCGGTCAATAAAGTGAAACAGGATGGCGCCCTGCAGCGCCAGCAGCAGGCAGGAGAATAACACCAGCGAAAGGAAGAGTTTCACCTGGAAAGAGAGTCTGCGTTTCATACAGCCTGTGACAGAGAAGAATGGGTGCGCGGCATCAGGCCAGCCTATCACGCGCGCGCGCAATCAGCGGGCCGCGACCTCCAGAGTTGTGAGCTGGCTACCATCTCGGTAACGCGCTCACCGCCCTCCTCATACAGCCATCCAGGTGTATAAGTGGTTAAAATAAATTAATGCAAATGTTGCCAGACCTTATCTCCTGTGGCTTAATAGCGCCATCGGTTTGGAATACAGACCTTATGAAAGCAGTTTTAGTAAAGCAGTCCTCAGTTCAAGTGTTGTCCAAAGATACCCTTCTTCATGAGCCTTCTCCTAAGCGCCCCATAAGTAATTCTCAGGCCATCTTCGCCGCGTTAAGTGGCTCATAAATTAAGGAAATATCGATGTCTAACAAAATGACTGGTTTAGTAAAATGGTTCAACGCTGACAAAGGTTTCGGCTTCATCACTCCGGACGACGGCAGCAAAGATGTGTTCGTACACTTCTCTGCTATCCAGAGCGACAGCTACAAAACCCTCGACGAAGGCCAGAAAGTCTCTTTCACCATTGAAAATGGTGCTAAAGGCCCTGCTGCCGGCAACGTCACCGCGCTGTAAGACGCGCCTGTTATCAGCGACGCTTACAACAGCGATGAAGGCGCAAGCCTGAGCGGCTAAGCTGCCGCTGATAATAAAATGAACCCGCCTCGTGCGGGTTTTTTTATATCTGTTTCCCTGACGCTGCCCGCTCCCTCCTCGCACCCATTAAATTTATCATCCACACTTACCCAAAGCCGTAGTCGGCACTGCCATTGTGCATTACACTGCGCGCTGCAAAAACTGAGTAGATTAACGATTAAACAGGCGGTAACGGCGATGAACGGAACGATCACAACCTGGTTTCAGGACAAGGGTTTTGGATTTATCAAAGATGAGAACGGCGACAACCGCTATTTTCATGTGATCAAGGTCGCCAACCCTGAACTGATCAAAAAGAGTGCGGCGGTGACCTTCGAACCCACCACCAACAGCAAAGGGCTGTCAGCCTATGCGGTGAAGGTGCTCCCGGAGAGCAAATATATCTTTATCGCTGGCGAGCGCATCAAGCTCACCGCAATCAAATCTTTCGTGGTCTTCAGCGAAGAGGTTCCTGCAGATACGCGTATCGATAAAGAGAACACCGTACTCTCTGTCGGTTCACTGTTGAATAACATCCGGCCGAAAAGTGACGCTAAGCCTGGCGAAATGCGCACGGTGAGAAAGCTGGCGATCACGACTTTCCAGGGAACGACGCTGATCTTCTCGGAAGATGAGATCGACGTCGATGCCACGGCAAAAATGCTCAAGGTCTGAGATACCGCAGACTGTCCCAAAAACCGAACAGGCGTTACCTGGAGATCCTTCATGAACGATGAAATACCAATCAAATACTACGACGTTGCCGATGAGTATGCGACAGAGAGCGACAAGCCGGTAGAGGAATCGGAACGCGATTCACTGGCGCGCTATTTCCAGCTGCTGATTGAGCGCCTGATGAATAATGAGGAGATCAGCGAAGAAGCGCAGCAGGAGATGGCTGTCGAAGCGGGCATCGACGCGCAGCGTATTGATGAGATCGCTGAGTTTCTTAACCAGTGGGGCAACGAGTAACCTGGTGAGACGCGCCTGTCACTGACAGGCGCGCCGCCTTTTTTACGACTTCACGCTGCCGACCAGCTTCTTGCGCTGATCTTCCAGGCTAATCACGCGATGACAGACTTCCTGCCCGAAGTTTTTGAAATCCTGCTCCTGATTGCTCCACTCCGCCTGAATCGACTGCTGTAGCCCGCCCAGGTTGCCCATGATCGCCTGCAGCGGATTGTTGCCGCTCGCCTGCTTGCTGCCCATCTCGTTCAGGCTGTCCTGCAATACGCCGCCCATGGTGCTCTGTACCAGACGCTCGCCGTCGGCGCGCACCTGGTCGATCGCCTGATGATGGAAGGTCAGGCCGTCGTCGCGATGTTCGATAATACGGTTCATCTGCTGCTTCAGCTGACCGTTGAGCGTGGTGAGGCGGTTACGTACGTTGCTGTCGGCGCCGAGCTTCTCGACAATCACCTTATCCAGCGCGATGCGGCTTTTTTCCAGACGCGACGAGGCGCCGGTATCGATCCAGGGCAGATCGCGACGCAGTGCATTCTGGTAGTCGATAGCCTGCTGGCGCTGCGCATTGTTCACCGCCACCTTCCGGCCGTTAAACTGCACATCGCCCTGCGGAGAGATCTCCAGGTTGCCGTTCGCGCCAACCACCTGCACGCTTTGCGGCTTAATCACCACGTCATCCTGCGGTTTAACGCTGCACTCCCAGGCAGCCTGCGCCTGCGTCGCTGCCAGCAGCAGCGCGGCGATAAGCGTTTTACGAACCATAATCTCTCCCAACGAAACTTATTCCGTGTAATCGCCTTTCCGCTGTTGAAGGGTCAGGCGTCGGCGGCGCAGCGATACTGGCGACGGCCAGCGCACAGCCTCCGGAGCGTACTGAAGTACGTGAGGAAGGCGAGCACTGCCCGGCGTCGGTAGCGCAAGTAAGCCAGCCTGAAGCGGACTCAACGCCGGATAAAAATATTAGTCCCACCAGACGTCGAAAAGTTCGGTAACCTGCACATCGCTCAGCTGACGATCTTCCAGCCACTTGCGCACCAGCTCGCGGTGCTCGTCGGTGCACTTGCCGGTCTTCTGCAGGCAGATCAAGCCCTCCCACACCAGATAGCCGCTGCCGTCATAGGCGAGGCCGTTTGGCGCAATCACTTCGTTGATAAAGTCATCGACGGTTTTATCAATCTGCTGTTCCGTGGTGCCCTCGGCGAAGCGCCAGGCGACCGAAAAGCCCAGCTCCTGAAATTCGTCGATATGCAGTTTTTTACGTAAACGGCGGCTGCGATGTGTGGCCATTATTTAATCCTCTCAAACATTAAGTCCCAAACGCCGTGGCCCAGTCGCTGCCCGCGCTGCTCGAATTTGGTCAGTGGACGCGTCTCCGGACGCGGCACGTAATCCTGCGTTTCCGACTGGTTCTTGTAGCCATCAATGCTGTTCATCACCTCCAGCATATGTTCGGCGTAGGCTTCCCAGTCGGTCGCCATATGGAATACCCCGCCCAGCTTCAGCTTGCGCATCACCAGCTCGGCGAAAGGCGTCTGCACGATGCGGCGCTTGTTATGGCGCGCTTTATGCCAGGGATCGGGGAAGAAAAGCTGTACCATGCGCAGCGAATTATCCGGGATCATCTTCTCCAGCACTTCCACCGCATCGTGGCACATTACGCGCAGGTTCTCGACGTTCGCCTCTTTCGCGGAGGCGAGACAGGCGCCTACACCCGGTGCGTGCACTTCAATACCGAGGAAGTTCTGCTGCGGATTATTCTGCGCCATGGTGACCAGCGAGGCGCCCATGCCGAAGCCGATCTCCAGCACCACCGGCGCGTCGCGGCCAAACAGGTGCGTCAGATCCAGCGGCTCGGGTTGAAACTCAACGCCCATCTCCGGCCAGTATTGGTCGAGCGCCAGCTGCTGCCCTTTGGTCAGACGCCCCTGGCGGCGCACAAAACTGCGTATACGGCGCAGCGGCCGCCCGTTCTCATCAAATTCCGGAGTGATGACGTCATTAATCATGTTGTAGCCTGCTGAGTAGCCTGTTTGGGGAAAGGCGCATTATGCAAAGTTAATTAGCAGAAGCAAGCCCTTGCGATCTTCAGGTTTACACCGGGGCCGCGCCTGTGCTGGAATGCCTGCCTGAGTGTAGAGTAATCACGGAAAATTTCCTTCTTATGATGCAAGCGCCGCAGTTCGCGCAACAGGTGCTGGACTGGTATCAGCGCTTTGGCCGCAAGACCCTGCCGTGGCAGCAGGAGAAAACGCCCTATAAGGTGTGGCTCTCTGAAGTGATGCTGCAGCAGACCCAGGTCGCCACCGTTATTCCCTATTTCGAACGCTTTATGGCGCGCTTTCCCACCGTCACCGATCTGGCCGCCGCACCGCTCGACGAGGTGCTGCACCTCTGGACCGGACTCGGCTACTACGCCCGCGCGCGCAACCTGCATAAGGCGGCGAAGCAGATAGCCGATCGGCATCAGGGCGAGTTCCCGCGCAACTTCCATGACGTTGCGGCGTTGCCTGGCGTGGGGCGCTCCACCGCAGGCGCAGTGCTGTCGCTGTCGCTTGGCCAGCACTTCCCCATCCTTGACGGTAACGTAAAGCGCGTGCTGGCTCGTTGTTACGCGGTTGAAGGCTGGCCAGGTAAAAAAGAGGTCGAAAAGCGGCTGTGGGAGATCAGCGAAACGGTCACGCCAGCGGAGGGCGTCAGCCAGTTCAATCAGGCGATGATGGATCTCGGCGCGCTGGTCTGCACCCGCTCGAAGCCCAAATGCGACATCTGCCCGCTTAACAGCGGCTGTATCGCCTACGCCAGTAATAGCCAGGGGAGCTATCCCGGCAAAAAGCCGAAGCAGATCCTGCCGGAGCGCAGCGGCTGGTTTTTGCTGCTGCAGGATGGCGACGACGTCTGGCTTGAGCAGCGCCCGCCGGTGGGGTTATGGGGCGGCCTGTTCTGTTTCCCACAGTTTCCTACTGAGGATGCGCTGCACAGCTGGCTGCAGGCGCGCGGCATTGATGCAAAGCCGCAGCAGCTCACCGCGTTTCGCCACACCTTTAGCCATTTCCACCTGGATATTGTCCCAATGTGGCTATCGTGGTCATCTGTCGGGGCGGCAATGGATGAACCAGGCGGTCTCTGGTATAACTTAGCCCAGCCGCCGTCAGTGGGGCTGGCGGCGCCGGTTGAGCGGCTTCTGCACGAGCTACGTCACCCGCAACAGCTGGCCCTGCACCGGCATGAGATAAGAGAGGAAAAGTAATGAGCCGCACGATTTTTTGTACGTTTCTACAGCGCGACGCCGAAGGGCAGGATTTCCAGCTCTATCCGGGCGAACTGGGCAAGCGCATCTACAATGAGATTTCCAAAGAAGCCTGGCAGAAGTGGATGGCCAAACAGACCATGTTGATCAACGAGAAAAAGCTCAACATGATGAATCCAGAAGACCGCAAAGTGCTGGAAAAGGAGATGGTGAATTTCCTGTTTGAAGGCAAAGAGGTCCATATCGAAGGCTATACGCCGCCAGAAGCATAAATTTAGGGCCTCAGCGTTGAGGCCCCTCTCTTTTCCGGGTCAGGCACGTATTTACAATGAATAAGAAATTACTCGCACTGCTGGTGATCGCCCCTCTTTTGGTCTCCTGCTCAGGAAAGAAGTCTTCGCAGTATCACGAAGAGTGGGTAAAGGACACCAACGGCTTCGATATTTTAATGGGCCAGTTTGCGCATAACATTGAGAACATTTGGGGTATCAACGAAGTCCTGATCGCCGGACCAAAAGATTACGTCAAATACAGCGACAACTATTACACCCGCAGCCATATCAACTTCGAAAGCGGCAACATCACTATCGAAACCATTTCCGGTACCGATCCGATGGCCAGCCTGCGCCAGGCGATCGTGACCACGCTGCTGATCGGCGACGATCCAGGCAATGTCGATCTCTATTCTGACGCCAACGATATTGTTATCAGCAAAGAGCCGCTGCTCTACGGCCAGGTGCTGGACAACACCGGCCAGCCGATTCGCTGGCAGGGCCGCGCGGGCAACTTCGCCGACTACCTGCTGCAAAATAAACTGCAGCGCCGCGTTTCCGGCCTGCATGTTATCTACTCGGTCACCATTCCAATGGTGCCTAACCACCTCGACAAACGTGCGCACAAATATCTGCCGATGGTGCGTAAGGCCGCCGAGGAGTACGGCGTCGACGCGTCGCTGATTCTGGCGATTATGCAGACCGAGTCGAGCTTCAACCCCTATGCGGTCAGCCATTCCGACGCGCTGGGGCTGATGCAGGTGGTGCAGCATACCGCAGGCGTCGATGTGTTCCGCATGAAGGGCAAGTGGGGCAAGCCGAGCCGCAGCTATCTGCTCGATCCCGAGAACAATATCGATGCGGGCACCGCCTATCTTTCGCTGTTGCAGAAGAGCTATCTGGGCGGGATCCAGGATCCGGTATCGCGTCGCTATGCGGTGATCACCGCCTATAACGGCGGCGCGGGCAGCGTGCTGCGCGTCTTCTCCAGCGATAAGGATCGCGCTTTTAACGCCATAAATAATATGTCGCCTGGGGAGGTTTATAACACGCTGACGACGCGGCATCCGTCGGCGGAGTCACGGCGCTATCTGTATAAGGTGAGCACGGCGCAGCGCAGCTATCGGCGTTATTGACAGGGTGGCTGCTGCGCAGAGGCTCTGGTTCGCTGCGCGAACGGGCTCTGAGCGGGTTCCGGGTTGGCCTGCTGCGCAGGCGGGCGCTGAACGGGTTCCGCCCGCCAGACGGTTCAGGTTCGCTGCGCGAACGTGCTCTGAGCGGGTTCCGCCCGCCAGGCGGGTTAGCCTGCTGCGCAGGCAGGGCGCTGAGCGGGTTCCGCCCGCCAGACGGCAGGGAGTTTCAGCCGCTCCGCTGCTGGCGTGCGTGTTAAGGGGCTCGCCA
>NZ_JBPFDE010000010.1:0-185208 GCF_051025595.1 Pantoea phyllosphaerae | reverse complement strand
GGTGATTAGCTCAGTTGGTAGAGCATCTCCCTTACAAGGAGGGGGTCGGCGGTTCGAGCCCGTCATCACCCACCACTCTAAAGGTGGCCCGCAGTGAACAAGAGATAAGATATGGGTGATTAGCTCAGTTGGTAGAGCATCTCCCTTACAAGGAGGGGGTCGGCGGTTCGAGCCCGTCATCACCCACCACTTCGGGTCGTTAGCTCAGTTGGTAGAGCAGTTGACTTTTAATCAATTGGTCGCAGGTTCGAATCCTGCACGACCCACCAATTCAGAGAAAAGCGCCTTATGGGCGCTTTTTTCGTTTCTGTGCACGCCGCTGAACGTGCAGGATGAGAACCTGCGCAGGTTCGACTGAATCGCCGGGAGCGATTCAGGCTGATGCAACGCATCACCCGCAGGGCGAGGCCCTGGAGGGGCCGAGGCAAATCCTGCACGACCCACCAATTCAGAGAAAAGCGCCTTATGGGCGCTTTTTTCGTTTCTGCACATCCTGATAGTGCCTTTCAGGCGCGCAGGATAAGCCGTTACGTAAAGTCGGCGTGAACACGTCCGTGTGGCCTCGACCGCCGCGTCCCCGCGGCGGACGCTTTACTTCACGGCTTATCCTGCGCGCCTTTATGAAGCATCGTGCTGCGTTTCAGAAAAAACAGCGTAGGCTTTCCTTATCTTTTCCAAACCTTAACGCATTCTTGCTTCAAGCCTTTTTCTCCTTAACCGATAACGATTATGTCTATTTACAAGGAGAAAACCGATGTCATCAATAAGCGCTTTATCAGGCAGTACAGGCAGCGGCGCCGGCAGCAACGTCAGCGTTTCATCGCAGATTTCTGCACTGAACAAGCAGATCCAGAACATCACGAAGCAGGTCAAAGAGCTGTCGGATAATCAGGAGCTGACCGACGAGCAGAAATCGGAAATGGAGCAGATGTATCAGTCGCAAATCGCCATGCTCGAAGCGCAGATTGCCCAGCTCGAGCAGAAGCAAACTGAGCAGGCGCAGCAGAACAGCGAACCGGTGCAGCAGGCTAGCGCCACGCAGGCCGCCGACGGCGTCAATCGCCCGACGGCGACCAACCAGCTAAACGTTTATATCTAAAACGCCGGATTGATCGCGCGTTGTTGCGTCAGCAGGGCCGCCTGCTGACGCGCTTCCTGCCAGATAGCCTGCGCCGCCGGCGTCAGCGAGCGGTTTTTGCGCTTGACCAGCATCAGGCTGCGGTTGATTTCAGGATAGAGTCGACGCACCGTCAGCGCCCTGCCCGCAGGCAGCGGCAGCGCCAGTGCAGGCAAGATACTGATGCCGATACCTGCATCGACCATGGGAAACAGCGTCGCAGGATGGCCGATATCCTGCACCACCTTAATCTCCGTCTGCTGCTGACGCAGCGCCGCATCTATTAATACGCGACTGCCGGACGCGTAATCCTGCAGTACCACGTCGCGGCCCGCCAGCATGCGCCACTGCACCTCATCTACCGCGGCAAGGGGATCGTCACTGCGGCACAGCAGCAAAAAAGGCTCTTCCAGAATTGGCTGGCAGTCGAGATCGCTGTCGCCGAGAGGCCCAATCACGATGCCGAAATCGACCTCGGCATTGCGTACGCTCTGTAACACCACCTGCTGCATTCGGTCATGCAGAATGACGTTGATGTCGGGATAGCTTTTCTGGCTGGCAGCGAGGCACTGCGGCATCAGATGCGCAGAGATAGTTTGACTGGCGCCAATACGCACGGTGCCGCTGCGCTGTACGCCATAGCTGCGAATATCCAGCAGCGTTGAGTTTAACTCCTCCAGCAGGCTCGCCATTCGCGACGCCAGCTGCTGCCCCGCTTCCGTCAGCATCACTTCGCGCGTGGTGCGATCCAGCAGACGCACGCCGATCACCGCCTCCAGCTCTTTAATACTGTGGCTGACGGCCGACTGACTCAGACCGATCGCCTGTCCGGCCTGGCTAAACCCGCCATAGTGAGCAACGGCAACGAAGGTGCGTAGCTGGCGTAACGTGTAATTCATCGAATGGGCTCATAGATTGATGCAATAAATCAATTTTATTTCTAAACCTGCATCGCGCACAATCATCCCATGTTATTTTTAACCGGGTATTAACAATGCGATTTCTGCGACTCGATCCAATGATGGTCAAACTGATCATCACGGTGCTGCTGGCCACCTTTTTGCCCGCTAAAGGCATCTTTGTCGATATTTTCGACTATCTGACCACCGCGGCTATCGCCCTGCTCTTTTTTATGCATGGTGCCAAACTGTCACGCGAAAAGATTATCGCAGGCAGTAGCCACTGGCGGCTGCATCTGTGGATTATGTTCAGCACCTTCGTGCTCTTTCCAGTTATCGGCCTGCTGATCGTCTGGTGGCACCCGGTTAATGTCAGCGCCGAGATCTACACCGGCTTTATCTATCTCTGTATTCTGCCCGCCACGGTGCAGTCCGCGATCGCTTTTACCTCGATGGCGGGCGGTAACGTTGCGGCCGCAGTATGCAGCGCCTCGGCGTCGAGCCTGCTGGGGGTCTTTATCTCCCCGTTGCTGGTGAACCTGGTCATGGACGTACACAGCAGCGCGCCGACCGATGGATTCGAACAGGTCGGCAAAATTATGCTGCAGCTGCTGGTGCCTTTTATTCTGGGCCACCTGTCGCGCCGCTGGATTGCAGGCTGGGTGGAAAAACATCGCAGCCTGATTGGCAAAACTGACCAGACCTCCATTCTGCTGGTGGTCTACTCCGCCTTTAGCGAAGCGGTAGTCAATGGCATCTGGCACCGAGTCGGCATTGATACTCTGCTGTGGATCCTGGCGGGCTGCGTGCTGCTGCTGGCGCTGGTGCTGGCAATCAATATCTGCGCCTCGCGCCTGTTTGGCTTTAACCGCGCCGATGAAATTGTGGTGCTGTTTTGCGGTTCGAAAAAGAGCCTGGCAAACGGCGTGCCGATGGCGAATATCCTGTTCCCGGCCAGTTCTGTGGGGATTATCGTGCTGCCGCTGATGATCTTCCACCAGGTGCAGCTCATGGTCTGCTCCTGGATCGCCCAGCGCTATAAAGCCAGCAATGAAAGAAAGCTGGCGCAGCAGGTGAAACCGACCGTCGTTGAATCGCAGAAGTAACAAAAAGCCCGCCGAAGCGGGCTTTTTTATGCGCTGCGTTTAAGCGGTTTGACCAGGCCCTCCAGGCCTTCGATCTTGATAGCGAGCGTCATCTGCATCAGCTCGCCGAGATGACCTGACGGGAACTCCGCTTTACGCGCAAACCACAGCAGATAAGGCTCAGGCAGATCGATAAGCAGACAGCCTTTATACTTGCCAAACGGCATCGCAGTATTGGCGATTTCAACCAGACATGCCTTGTCCATATCAGGCATCCAGCAGCCGGATCATTTCAGCTTCGTCGATCACCTCAATCCCCAGCTCCTGCGCTTTAACCAGCTTGGAACCCGCCGCTTCGCCCGCGATAACCAGATCGGTTTTCTTTGAGACGCTGCCGCTGACTTTTGCACCGAGCGCGGTCAGGCGATCTTTCGCCTCGTCGCGCGTGAGCTGGGTCAGCGAGCCGGTCAGCACGACAGTTTTGCCGGCAAACGGGCTGTCGATCTCTTCCGCCTTAACCACCTCAATCTTCGGCCAGTGGACACCGATCTCATCCACCAGTTGGCGAATGATCTCGCGGTTGCTCTCTTCATCCATAAAGTTGCGCACGTGGGTGGCGACGACGGTGCCGACGTCCTGCACCGCGATCAGCGCCTCCAGATCGGCATCCATCACGTTTTGCAGTTCGCCAAAGTGGTTCGCCAGGTTGGCAGCGGTCGCCTCGCCGACTTCGCGAATGCCAAGCGCGTAAAGGAAACGCGCCAGGGTGGTTGATTTCGCCTTCTCCAACGCATTGATCACGTTTTGCGCCGATTTCGGCCCCATGCGATCCAGACCGAGCAGCTTCTCCGGTGTCAGCCTGAAGAGATCCGCAGGCGTTTTGACATATTCAGTCTCTACCAGCTGATCGATAATCTTATCGCCCAGACCGTCGACGTCCATGGCGCGACGCGAAACGAAATGCTTCAGCGCCTCTTTGCGCTGCGCGCCGCAGATTAGCCCGCCGGTACAGCGCGTAACCACCTCGCCTTCGACGCGTTCGACGTCGGAGCCGCACACCGGGCAATGGGTAGGGAATACCACTTCACGCGTCTCTGCCGGCCGTTCAGAGAGCACCACGTTGACGACCTGCGGGATCACGTCGCCAGCGCGGCGGATCACCACTCTGTCACCGATGCGCAGGCCGAGACGTTCGATTTCATCTGCATTGTGCAGGGTGGCGTTGCTGACCATCGCGCCTGCAACCAGCACCGGCTCAAGCCGCGCCACCGGCGTGACTGCGCCGGTGCGGCCCACCTGAAATTCAACGTCGCGCACAAACGTCATCTGCTCCTGCGCGGGAAACTTAAAGGCCACCGCCCAGCGCGGCGCACGCGCCACAAAGCCGAGGCGCTCCTGTAACGCCTGTGAGTCGACTTTGATGACGACACCGTCGATATCGAATCCCAGTTCAGGACGCGTCTCCTCTACCTGACGGTAGAACGCCAGCGCCTCTTCCGCACTGTGCACCAGCTGAACGCGATCGCTGACGGGCAGCCCCCAGGCTTTAAACTGCTGTAAACGCGCATAGTGGCTGCCCGGCAGTTCGCCGCCTTCCAGCAGCCCGAAGCCGTAACAGAAAAAGGTGAGCGGACGCTTCGCGGTGATGCGCGGATCGAGCTGGCGCAGCGATCCCGCAGCGGCGTTGCGCGGGTTAGCGAAGATTTTGCCGTCGGTGCGGCGCGCGTCAGCATTCAGCTTCTCAAAGCCGCGCTGCGTCATAAAGACTTCGCCGCGCACTTCCAGCCGAGCGGGAAAATCGTCGCCCTTCAGGCGCAGCGGAATCGCGCCGATGGTGCGGACGTTGGCGGTGATATTCTCGCCCGTGGTGCCGTCGCCGCGCGTGGCGGCGCGCGTCAGCAGGCCGTTCTCGTAAAGCAGGCTCACCGCCAGGCCATCCAGCTTCAGTTCGCAACAGTAGGCGATATCGTCGCTGTTTTTCAGGCGATCCTGTACGCGCTTGTTGAAAGCGAGAAAGCCAGCTTCGTCGAAGGTATTGTCCAGCGACAGCATTGGCACCTCATGGCGCACCTGCTCAAACACCGTTAGCGGCGCGGCGCCAACACGCTGGGTCGGCGAGTCGGGCGTGATGAGTTCGGGATGCTGCTCTTCCAGCGCGCGCAGCTCGCGCATCAGGCGGTCATATTCGGCGTCCGGAATTTCGGGCGCGTCCATGACATGGTAGAGGTACTCGTGATGGCGCAGCGTGGTGCGCAGTTCGGTGATCTGGTCCTGAACGGATTTCATATTGCCCCATCAGATAAAAAACCCCCGACAGGCGGGGGTTTGGTGAATCAGAATTAACGGTCTGCCCTATTCTCTGGATTCAATGACTTCGCGTATGCGGTTCTTGTAGGTTTCCAGCTTCTGCGGCGTCATCATGCGACGCTCGTCATCCAGCACAACGCCGCCAACATCATCGGCGATACGCTGCGCAGACTGCAGCATCAGCTTGAAGTTTTGGTTCGCGTCGCCGTAAGAAGGCACCATCATAAAGATTGAGATGCCAGGCGTGGAGAAGTCAGACATCTCGTCTGGATTGAACGAACCAGGTTTCACCATGTTCGCCAGGCTAAACAGCACCGGACCGCTGCCCGCTGGGCTGAGATGGCGATGGAAAATGTTCATTTCGCCAAACTGGAAGCCCGCCTGCAGAATGCCCTGCAGCAGCGCTTCGCCATTCAGCGTGCCGCCGGTATGCGCGGCGACGTGCAGCACCAGCACCGTCTCTTTTGGCTTGCCTGGCGCTTTTGGTGCCTCCTGGCGAACCGGCTCAACTGGCTGCGGCTGATGCTGTTCCGGCTGGTGACGCACAGGCTGCTGCGGCTCCGGCTCCGCCTCGTAAAGCGGCTCGGGCTGTACAGTATCCAGCGGATCTAAATCGAGCAGCGGATCGGCCTGGACTGGCTGCGCTGGCGCGAAACGCGGCGCAGGTTCCTGCGACGGCGTTTGAACAGGCTGAGGTTGCGGACGCGGCTGTTGATGCTGAGTGCGCGGCGGCTGCGGCGTCAGCAGCGGATCGGCTTCCTGCTGAGGCTGCGGGCGTGCGGCGGGCTGACGCGGCTTCTCCGGCGCGGCGCTGAAGACCGGCGCGTCATCCTGCTGCTCGTCACGGAAATTATCGATGCGCGGCTCCTGATGCGGCCGCTCATGGCGCACGCGAACTTCGCCGACGCTCTCTTCGTCATCGGTCAGGCTATCTTCATCATCGCGCTGGTCGCGCTGTTTGAGCCGTTTGTGCGGGCGATCGCGAAACACTGACGAGCGCTCTTTACGGCTGGTCCACAGCCCGTGAAGAAGGAGCGCTATAATGGCGATCGCGCCAACAACGATTAATATCAGACGCAAATCCTGCATCATTGTATTCTCTGTTGTTCCAATACCTTGCCACCGCGGCAAACTTTATCCTCTAACTGTATTTGCCCAGCTAAACAAGTGCAAGCTCGTGCAGTATTTTCTGACAAATAAGATAGTCACCCCACGTTTTTTTGCTGATTTTTCACACAATCGCCTCATGGTCAGGAGAAAAAGCCAGGTTATCATGGTCTCGCCTGATTATTTCCTGGAGAGTTGCCTGTATGGCCCACGAGAACACTGTCTCAAGTTTCAACGGCGTGCACTATTTTAGCGAAGGCTGGAGACTGGTTCGTCTGCCGGGTATCCGGCGTTTCGTTATCATTCCCCTGCTGGTCAATATCCTGCTGCTGGGCGGGGCGTTCGTCTGGCTGTTTTACCGGCTGGGCAGCTGGATTCCACAGCTGATGGCGCATATTCCCGACTGGCTGCAGTGGCTAAGCTACCTGCTCTGGCCGCTGTCGGTGATTTCGATCGTGCTGGTGTTCAGCTACTTCTTCTCTACTATTGCCAACTGGATCGCCGCGCCGTTTTGCGGCCTGCTGGCGGAGCAGCTGGAAGGCCGCCTGACGGGCAAACCGCTGCCGGACAGCGGCTGGATAGCGATGCTGAAGGATGTGCCGCGCATTATGAAGCGCGAGCTGCAAAAGCTCGGCTACTATTTGCCGCGCGCGCTCGGCCTGTTGCTGCTCTACTTTATTCCCGGCTTTGGCCAGACGGTGGCGCCGGTGCTGTGGTTCCTGTTTAGCGCCTGGATGCTGTCGGTGCAGTATTGCGACTATCCGTTCGATAACCATAAGGTGAGCTTTCAGCAGATGCGCAGCGCTCTGCGCCGCCATAAAAGCGCCAATATGCAGTTTGGCGCGCTGGTTAGCCTGTTCACCATGATTCCGATTCTTAACCTGGCGATTATGCCGGTTGCGGTATGCGGCGCGACGGCGATGTGGGTCGATCGCTATCGCGCGCAGCTGGGCCGCACTGAGCTACGCTAGTACCTATCAGAACGCCTTATGCATTTTTTGACAAGGCTTATTGCGTGGGGACATATAGATATGCGTTTTCTTTCCTTCCGCGCGTAGACAGAAAGGGTATGCTCAGTGGGTTCCCAATAATTCATACAGTTAAGGACAGGCTATGAGTAAGATCTATGAAGATAACTCGTTGACAATTGGTCATACGCCACTGGTTCGACTGAACCGCATCGGTAACGGCCGCATTCTGGCGAAGGTAGAATCCCGTAACCCGAGCTTCAGCGTAAAATGCCGTATCGGTGCCAATATGATTTGGGACGCAGAGAAACGCGGTATTCTGAAACCTGGCGTCGAACTGGTCGAACCGACCAGCGGCAATACCGGCATCGCGCTGGCCTACGTCGCCGCCGCGCGCGGCTACAAGCTGACGCTGACCATGCCGGAAACCATGTCCGTCGAACGTCGTAAGCTGCTAAAAGCGCTGGGCGCCAACCTGGTGCTGACCGAAGGGCCGAAAGGCATGAAAGGCGCTATCGCCAAAGCGGAAGAGATTGTCGCCAGCGATCCGGACAAATATGTGCTGCTGCAGCAGTTCAGCAACCCGGCAAACCCGGAAATCCATGAGAAGACCACCGGTCCTGAAATCTGGGAAGATACCGACGGCGCCGTGGATGTATTTATTGCAGGCGTCGGCACCGGCGGCACCCTGACCGGCGTCTCTCGCTATATCAAGAACACCAAAGGCAAGAAAGAGCTGATCACCGTTGCGGTGGAGCCCACCGACTCGCCGGTTATCGCTCAGGCGATCGCTGGCGAAGAGATCAAGCCCGGCCCGCATAAGATTCAGGGTATCGGTGCCGGCTTTATTCCCGGTAATCTCGATCTCAATCTGGTGGACCGCGTTGTGGCGATCACCAACGAAGAGGCGATCAGTACGGCGCGTCAGCTGATGGAAGAGGAAGGCATTCTGGCGGGCATCTCCTCCGGCGCAGCGGTCGCAGCGGCGCTCAAGCTGCAGGAGGACGAAGCATTCGCCAATAAGAATATCGTGGTTATTCTCCCCTCTTCCGGCGAGCGCTATTTAAGTACTGCGCTCTTTGCCGACCTGTTCACTGAGAAAGAGCTACAGCAGTAACGGCAGATTCCGAAAACGCCGAAAAAAGCACCCGAATGGGTGCTTTTTTGTGGTGCAGATCTCACTTTCACCACCGCCCAGATTGATTTCAGTGACTCGGCTCTGGTATTTAAGCTGCCAATTATTTCGGTGCCTGAAATTAATCAGCCTTTGAAGTGGATCAAGCTGAATCGATTTACGCGTTTGGCGAAATGGCGAATCACGGCATAATTAGCAGCTGAAGCGCTCGACAGGGATTTTGACCCTTCAACTGGAATGACGTACTCATTCAAGCGCATTTAATGGTCAGCGTAACGCTATACCCGCGCACCTACACAGGCTAAAGTTACGGCTCCAGGCTAGACTTTAAGTCCATAACACCAAACCTGATAACGTTGGGGAAACAGAATGTTCCAGCAAGAAGTTACTATCACCGCGCCTAATGGTCTTCATACCCGCCCTGCTGCGCAGTTTGTTAAAGAAGCGAAAGCGTTCCAGTCAGAAATCACCGTTACCTCTAACGGCAAATCCGCCAGCGCCAAGAGCCTGTTCAAACTGCAGACGCTCGGCCTGACCCAGGGCACGGTTGTGACGCTCTCCGCAGAAGGCGAAGATGAGCAGCAGGCCGTGGAGCATCTGGTTAAACTGATGGCTGAACTGGAGTAATCCAGTCAGCTTTTGCTTTACACCGACTCCTTTGCCCCATTGAGTGCAAACATCTTGATCGCGGACAACTTGTCCGCGTTATCACATCCGTAGAGTACAGCTCCCGCGACAATGGCAACGCATTGGGTCCAAGAGCCATCGTGATTAAAAGGTAGGGTTATGATTTCAGGCATTTTAGCATCACCAGGTATCGCTTTCGGCAAAGCTCTGCTGTTGATTGAGGATGAGATCGTCATCAACCGCAAGAAGATTTCTGATGACCAGGTTGACCAGGAAGTAAAACGCTTCCTTGACGGCCGCGCTCAGGCTGGGCAGCAGCTGGAAGCGATCAGAGTGAAAGCGGGTGAAACGTTTGGTGAAGAGAAAGCAGCCATCTTCGAAGGCCACATCATGTTGCTGGAAGACGAAGAGCTGGAGCAGGAAATCATCGACCTGATCAAAAAAGATCACGCTTCGGCCGACGCTGCCGCCTACTCCGTAATTGACGGTCAGGCGAAGGCGCTGGAAGAGCTGGACGACGAATACCTTAAAGAACGCGCCGCTGACGTTCGTGATATCGGTAAACGTCTGCTGCAGAATATTCTCGGCCTGCATATCGTGGACCTGAGTGCTATCCAGGACGAATCGATTCTGGTAGCCAAAGATTTAACGCCCTCGGAAACTGCACAGCTGAACCTGAAAAAGGTGCTGGGCTTTATTACCGACCTCGGCGGCCGCACTTCACACACCTCGATTATGGCGCGCTCGCTGGAGCTGCCAGCTATCGTCGGCACCGGCAACGTCACCGCCACGGTGAAGAACGGTGATTTCCTGATTCTGGACGGCGTGAACAACAAAGTTTACGTCAATCCGTCAGAGAGCGAACTGGAAGAGCTGAAAGCGGTGCAGGCCCAGTATCTGGGCGAAAAACATGAGCTGGCCAAGCTGAAAGATCTGCCTGCGATCACGCTGGATGGTCACCAGGTGGAAGTATGCGCCAACATCGGCACCGTGCGCGACGTGGCTGGCGCAGAGCGTAACGGCGCGGAAGGCGTCGGCCTCTACCGCACCGAGTTCCTGTTTATGGATCGCGACTCGCTGCCGACCGAAGAAGAGCAGTTCCAGGCTTATAAAGCGGTAGCTGAAGCGGTCGGTTCACAGGCAGTAATTGTGCGCACCATGGATATCGGCGGCGACAAAGATCTGCCTTACATGAATCTGCCGAAAGAAGAGAACCCGTTCCTCGGCTGGCGCGCAATCCGTATCGCCATGGATCGTAAAGAGATCCTCCATGCCCAGCTGCGCGCAATTTTACGCGCCTCTGCCTTCGGCAAGCTGCGCATTATGTTCCCGATGATTATCTCTGTTGAAGAGGTGCGCATCCTGAAAGCGGAACTGGAAACCCTGAAGGCGCAGCTGCGCGAAGAAGGCAAAGCGTTCGATGAAACCATCGAAGTCGGTATTATGGTGGAAACACCGGCGTCGGCGGTGATTGCGCGTCATCTGGCGAAAGAAGTCGACTTCTTCAGTATTGGGACAAACGACCTGACGCAGTATACTCTGGCCGTTGATCGTGGTAATGATTTGATTTCTCACCTGTATAACCCGATGACCCCGTCGGTGCTGAATTTAATCAAGCAGGTGATTGACGCCTCTCATGCCGAAGGCAAGTGGACCGGCATGTGCGGTGAGCTGGCCGGTGATGAACGTGCTACACTACTGTTACTGGGTATGGGGCTGGACGAATTCAGCATGAGTGCCATTTCAATCCCAGGCATTAAGAAAATCATTCGCAATACTAATTTCGAAGATGCGAAGGCTCTGGCGGAGCAGGCTCTGGCTCAACCTACCGCAGAAGATCTGATGAACCTGGTTAATAAGTTCATCAAAGAGAAAACACTCTGCTGATCCACGAGACGCTGGCCCAACAATACTGTTTAGGAGAGGAATATGGGTTTTCTTGACAAGCTTTTTGGCAATAAATCAGAAAGCACATCTGGGACGATTGATATTGTTGCGCCTCTGTCAGGCGAAATCGTAAACATTGAAGACGTACCGGATGTGGTGTTTGCCGAGAAGATCGTTGGCGACGGTATCGCTATCAAACCAACCGGCAACAAAATGGTTGCGCCGGTCGATGGCACCATCGGTAAGATTTTCGAAACCAACCACGCGTTTTCAATCGAGTCTGACAACGGCATCGAGCTGTTTGTGCACTTCGGTATCGACACCGTCGAGCTGAAAGGTGAAGGCTTCAGGCGCATCGCGGAAGAGGGCCAGAAGGTCAAGAAAGGCGATGTGGTGATCGAGTTTGATCTGCCGCTGCTGGAAGAGAAAGCGAAATCTACCCTGACGCCTGTGGTGATCTCCAACATGGATGAGATCAAAGAGCTGGTTAAGCTCTCTGGTCAGGTTACCGTTGGCGAGACGCCGGTGATCCGCATCAAGAAGTAACGGATTCAGCTAAGAAAAACGGCACCCACTGGGTGCCGTTTTTTTTCTGTTCTCTCCGGTGTCTACGCGGATGAAAAACGTTAATCAGACGCCCTTATCCTGCGCCTGCCAGCGCGGCAGACGAATCGTCAGCTCCAGCCCGCCCTCAGGGCGATTCACCGCCTGCACTTCGCCATGATGCGCCAGCACCACCTTACGCACGATAGCCAGCCCCAGGCCGTAACCTTTGCCCAGCAGCGGCGAATTAACCCGAACAAAGGGATCGAAGATGCTGGAGAGCTTCTCATCGTCCACGCCCGGCCCCTGATCGCGTACGCGAATCGCCAGCCACTCCTGCTCCGCCTTCAGCCTGACCTCAATATGCTGACCGGGCAGCGAGAAACGCAGCGCGTTGCGCAGCACGTTCTCGATGCCGCGACGAATCAGCTCGGCGTTGCCGCGCACGGTGTAATCGGCGTTTTCATCAACCAGGAAGTCAACCTGCACGCCGGGGATTTGCGCCTCGTAGCGCACATCGGTGACCACCGCGTGCACCAGGCCGGTGAGATCGAAATATTGCTCGTCAGGCATGCTCTCATGCTCGGCGCGCGACAGCGTCAGCAGCTCGCCAATCATCTTATCCAGCCGCCGCGCCTCTTCGTCGATACGATCCAGGGAGGCGTTAACGCTGGCCGGCGTCTGACGCGCTAAGCCTGTGGCGAGCTGCAGGCGCGCCAGCGGCGAACGCAGCTCGTGGGAAATATCGTGCAGCAGCTCTTCGCGCGCGTGCACCAGGGTATCGAGCCGCTCCACCATGGCGTCGAACGCCTCCGCCACGTTTGAGAGCTCGTCATGCCGCTTGCGCATCATGGGATAGAGCCGCACGCTGAGATCGCCGTTCGACACGCGCGCAAAGCCCTCGCGCAGCTGGCGCATCGGCCGCGTCAGGTTCCATGCCAGCAGCAGGCTAAACAGCAGGCCGACCGAGCCGGCGAAAAAAAACATCGGCTCAGGTATATTGAGAATGCGGCGCGGCCTGTCCATGCCCATTGAGCTGTCTTCGCGCAGGCCTTTGACGTTATAGCGCAGCTCATACTCTTTGCCGTCCGCCCCTTTTACCCAGCGCACAATCACGTCAGGAAACTTGCCCTGAAACGGCGGATTAAAAGTTTCCGGCAGCGGCTCGGAATGAACGGGCCGGGCATGCTGGATCACGGAAAAGAACTGACGGTCGTTAGGCTCCCAGTCCGCCATCATATCGTTCAGCGAGCCGAGCCCGCCGCGCTCCAGCACCGAAACCGCAGACGCCATCTGCAAATTGACGATGCGGCGCGTGGCGATAATCTCCGGCGGCTCATGGCGATTACCGGCGAGGCTGAAGCCGAGCCAGAGCAGCTGGCTGATAATAACGAATACGATCCAGAAGCCGATTAAAATCTTCCAGAACATGCGCCCGCGATAGTTCTGCTTCATCGAATGCGGTAGCCAATGCTGCGCACCGTTTCGATGTTGACGCTGTCAGCGGTGAGCGCCGCCAGCTTCTGACGGATATTGCTGATATGCACGTCGACGCTGCGATCGTAGGCCTCGCGCGGACGACCCAGCCCTTTTTCCGACAGCTCATCTTTCGATACCACGCGATCCGGCGAGCGCATCAGCAGATCCAGCAGATTGAATTCCGAAGCGGTGAGATCGAAAGCTTTACCCTGCCACTCGGTTATGCGCGTGGCGGGATTGAGCGTCAGTTCGCCCCAGCGCAGCAGCTCTTTTTTATCCGGCAGCGGCGCCTGCTCTTCGAAGCGGCGCAGCACGGCGCGCAGGCGTGCCACCAGCTCACGCGGGTAGCAGGGCTTCGGCATATAGTCGTCCGCCCCCATCTCCAGCCCGATCACGCGATCGATGTTGTCACCTTTGGCGGTCAGCATGATTACCGGCAGGCGGCTGTTCTGCCGGACCTGACGCAGCACGTCAATGCCGCTCATATCGGACAGCATAATATCGAGGATCATCGCGGTGTAGTGGCCGGAAAGCGCGCCTTCAATACCGGCGCTGCCGGTTAATACCAGCTGGGTTTCAAAGCCTTCTGCAATAAGGTACTGGCTGAGCATGGTGCCCAGCTCCACATCGTCGTCAACTAACAAAATTTTCATAGGGGTCTCTCGCCTGAATTGCCGCTATTTTGTCCTGAGCGGAGGCCGGACGCAGCCGATTTTACGCGTTCCTTACAGATCCGACGTCAGGCGATGCTCAGGAAGACTATAGACAAAAACGGCCCGGCAGTACCAGACAGGCACAGCCGGGCCGCCTGGCAGAAGGATTAGCGGTAGACGCCGGTCGAGAGATAGCGGTCGCCGCGATCGCAGACGATAGCGACGATAACGCTGCCGGGCTGCGCCTGCGCGATGCGCAACGCGCCCGCCACCGCGCCGCCGGAGCTGACGCCGCAGAAGATGCCTTCGCGGCGCGCCAGCGCCCGCATCGTCTCTTCCGCCTCGGCCTGCCCCATATCCATCACCTCGTCCACCAGTTCGGGACGATAGATGCGCGGCAGATAAGCCTGCGGCCAGCGACGAATGCCCGGTATGGCGCTGCCCTCTTCCGGCTGCAGGCCGATAATAGCCACGCTGTCGCTTTGCTCTTTGAGGTAGCGCCCGACGCCGGTAATGGTGCCGGTAGTGCCCATGCTGGAGACGAAATGGGTCAGGCGTCCGGCGCTCTGCTGCCAGATTTCCGGACCTGTAGTCTGGTAGTGGCCGAGCGGATTATCGGGATTATTAAACTGATCGAGCACATGCCCCTCGCCGCGCGCCATCATCGCCAGCGCCCTATCACGCGCGCCCTCCATGCCCTGCTCGCGGCTTACCAGCACCAGCTCGGCGCCGTAGGCGCGCATCGCGTCCTGTCGCTCCTGGCTCATATTTTCAGGCATCAGCAGGCGCAGCGCATAACCCTTCATGGCGGCGATCATCGCCAGCGCGATGCCGGTATTGCCGCTGGTCGCCTCAATCAGGCGGTCGCCGGGCGCGATCTCACCGCGCAGCTCTGCCTGGTGAATCATCGACCAGGCGGCGCGATCCTTCACGGAGCCGGCAGGATTATTGCCTTCCAGCTTGAGCCAGATTTCGCTGCCGTTGGCAGGCGTCAGGCGCTGGAGTTTGATCAGCGGCGTAGTGCCGATGGTGTTTTGCAGAGTGGTCAAGGTGCGTTTCCCGGCGAAGCTAAGCGAGCATAAAAAAGGGCGGGATCGCTCCCGCCCGCTGTCGCGTGAAAAATATCAGGCGCTCTCGGCAAAGGCAACAGCGCGCAGCGGGGTCGCCCCCTGATAAAGGCGCGCCTGCTGCAGGCCGACGAACAGGCGTTCGCCGCGCACCGGCGCGCTTCTTCCGCCGTCGTACACCAGCGAAACCGGCTCGCTCTGCCAGCCGACGGGCTGAACCACCAGCTGCCAGAAGTGGCCGCGCGGGCTTACCTCAAGGATTTGCACCGGCAGCGGCGTCTCCAGGCTGCTCTGACGGGAAACGTCAATTTCCCACGGGCGCAAAAAGAGATCGACCGCGCCCTGATGCGCCGGGGTATAGCCCAGCGGCCAGTGGTGCGCGCCGACGTGAAACTGCGAGCCATGCACCTCGCCGTCGAAGCGGTTCACTTCGCCGAGGAACTCCAGCACGAAGCGCGTAGCCGGATCGCGCCATACCTCATCCGGCGTCCCCACCTGCTCAATATTGCCCTGGCTCATCACCACCACGCGGTCGGCCACTTCCATCGCCTCTTCCTGATCGTGGGTAACAAAGACGCTGGTGAATTTCAGTTCTTCATGCAGCTGACGCAGCCAGCGACGCAGCTCTTTACGCACCTGCGCGTCCAGCGCGCCGAAAGGTTCATCGAGCAGCAGAATCTGCGGTTCGACCGCCAGCGCGCGCGCCAGCGCCACGCGCTGCTTCTGCCCGCCCGAGAGCTGTGCCGGGAAGCGGTTTGCCAGATGCGCCAGCTGCACCATTTCCAGCAGACGCGTCACGCGCTGCTTGATTTCCGCCGAAGAAGGGCGCTCGCGGCGCGGCAGCACCGTCAGGCCGAACGCAATATTGTCGAACACCGTCATATGACGGAACAGCGCATAGTGCTGAAACACGAAGCCGACCTGGCGATCGCGGGCATGCAGCGCGCTGACATCTTTATTGTGAAAGCGAATTTGCCCGCTGTTCTGATGCTCCAGTCCGGCGATAATACGCAGCAGCGTGGTTTTCCCGGAGCCGGACGGGCCCAGCAGCGCCACCATCTGGCCAGAAGGAATATCCAGAGAGATATCGTTCAACACCGGAGTGCGGCCGAAAGATTTGTTGATCTGGTTAATCTCAATGCTCATGGTTTTCCTCCTGTTGCAGGCGATGCTGCTGTTGCTCTAAACGCCACTGCAGCATGCTTTTCAGAAACAGCGTCACAATAGCCATCAGGGTCAGCAGCGCGGCGGCGGTAAAGGCGCCGACCACGTTGTAATCCTGATGCAGTAATTCAACCTGAAGCGGCAGCGTGTAGGTCTCGCCGCGAATCGATCCCGATACCACCGACACCGCACCGAACTCGCCCAGGGTACGGGCGTTGGTCAGCACCACGCCGTAGAGCATCGCCCAGCGAATGTTCGGCAGCGTGACGCGGCGAAACATCTGCCAGCCAGAGGCGCCAAGCAGCACCGCCGCCTCATCTTCGTGGCTGCCCTGGCTCAGCATCACCGGCACCAGCTCGCGCACCACAAAGGGACAGGTTACGAAGACGGTGGCCAGCACCATACCGGGCCAGGCGAACATCACCTGAATATTATGGGCGTCCAGCCAGCTGCCCGCCGGGCCGTTGATGCCCCAGAACAGCAGGTACATCAGCCCCGCCACTACCGGCGACACGGCGAACGGAATATCAAACAGGGTCAGCAGCAGCTGGCGGCCAGGGAAGTTAAAGCGCGTGACCAGCCAGGCGAGCAGCGTGCCGAACACCAGATTAACCGGCACGGTGATCAGCGCTACCAGCACCGTCAGCCAGATGGCGTGCAGCATGTCGCTGTCGGCGAGATTCTGAAAGGTGACGCCCAGCCCCATCTTCAGCGCTTCGTAGAAGATGGAGAGCATCGGCACCACCAGCAGCAGCAGCGACACCAGCACGCCGATGCCGATCAGCAGCCATTTGCCCCAGTTGATCGGCTGACGGTCAGCGGCGTTGATGTGGGAAATATCCGCCATTAGTGACCTCCCAGTCGGCGACCGAAGCGGCTCTGCAGGGTGTTAATCGCAAACAGCAGCACCAGCGACGCCGCCAGGATCACTGAGGCGATAGCACTGGCGGCCGGGTAGTCGAACTCCTGCAAACGCACGAAAATCATCAGCGAGGTGACCTCGGTTTTCCAGGCGATATTGCCAGCGATAAAGATCACCGCGCCGAACTCGCCGATGCTGCGGGTAAAAGAGAGCGCGGTGCCGGCCAGCAGCGCAGGCGCCACCTCCGGCAGCACCACGCGGCGAAAGCTCTGCCAGGGCGTCGCGCCCAGCGTCTGCGCCGCCTCTTCATACTCTGGCCCCAGCTCCTCCAGCACCGGCTGTACGGTACGCACCACAAAGGGAATGCTGGTAAACGCCATGGCGACGGCGATGCCGAGCCAGGTATAGGAAACTTTGACGCCGAAAGCGTTGTAGATCCACTCGCCGTACCAGCCGTTCAGCGAGAAGAGACCGGCCAGCGTCAGACCCGCCACCGCCGTTGGCAGCGCGAAAGGCAGATCCACCAGGCCGTCCAGCAGCGTGCGGCCGGGAAAGCGATAGCGCGTCAGGATCCACGCCATAATCATGCCGAACACCGCATTGAACAGCGAGGCGACGGCCGCCGAGAGCAGCGTCACCTTATAGGCCGCCACCAGCTGCGGGTTGCTGATCACCGCCCAGTACTGCGCCAGCGTCATCTGCGACAGCTGCATCAGCAGCGCGCTGATCGGCAGCAGCAGAATCAAACAGGTAAACAGCAGGCTGGTGCCCAGGCTCAGGCCGAAGCCAGGCAGAACGCGTTTCTGACCTAAGGCAAACATTATCCACGCCCCGCTGATAAGAGTTGATCCAGCTCGCCGCCGCTGGCGAAGTGGGTTTTCATCGCTTTATCCCAGCCGCCGAACTGATCTTCCACGCGGAACAGCTGCGTCTGCGGGAAGCGATCTTTATGCTCGCCCATTAGCTGCGGGTTGTTCACGCGGTAGTAGAAATCGGTCACGATTTGCTGCGCCTGCGGCGTATAGAGATAGTTGAGATAGGCTTTCGCTGCGTCCGCGGTGTGGTTGTGCTCGACGTTTTTATCGACCCAGGCAACCGGGAATTCGGCGAGAATATCCGTTTTCGGCACCACGACGTCATACTCGTCTTTGCCGTACTGGTTACGGATATTGTTCACTTCCGATTCAAAGCTGATCAGCACATCGCCTAGGCCGCGCTCGGCGAAGGTAGTGGTCGCGCCACGCCCGCCGGTATCGAACACCTCGACGTTCCTGAGAAACTGCGCCATAAAGGCGCGGGTTTTCGCCTCGTTTCCGCCGTTAGCTTTACTGGTGGCGCCCCAGGCCGCCAGCCAGGTGTAGCGGCCGTTGCCGGAGGTTTTCGGGTTGGGAAAGACCAGCTTTACGCCGTCACGGCCGAGATCGGCCCAGTCGTGGATCTGCTTTGGATTGCCCTTGCGCACCAGAAACGCCATGGTGGAGTAAAACGGCGAACTGTTGTTGGGCAGCCGGCTCTGCCAGTCGGCCGCGACCAGATTGCCTCTGTCGTGCAGCACCTGCACGTCGGTGACCTGATTATAGGTAACCACATCGGCGCGCAGCCCCTGCAGGATCGCCAGCGCCTGCTTTGAGGAACCGGCGTGCGACATTTTGATGGTGAGTTTGTCATCGGGATGGCTGGCATCCCACGCTTTTTCGAACGGCGCATTCAGGGCGACAAACAGCTCGCGCGCGACGTCGTACGAGCTGTTGAGCAGTTCGGTGGCACTGGCCGCGCCCGCCAGGCTAAGCGACAAGGCGATACCGCCAACGATATTTTTCATCGTTCTTTTGGTCATGGGGCACCCTGAGGAAACAAGAGATCCGGCTTATGCCAGCCGTTTGCCCAGTGTATTTATAACCCCATGAAAAGCTGTAGCGGTTTTATATATCGTTTGATGATTTCAAAGTCGAAAATGGCATAAGCGGGCGCAAGAGTTTATGCGTCAGGCGAGAAAGGCGCTGACGCTAAGAGCTTTAACGCTGCCAGATGATTTTGCTGAGCTTCCAGCTTTTCAGTACGTCATCCGACGGCATCAGACCGTCCGGGCCGTGCCAGTCGCCGCTGTAAACGTAGGAGAGATGCTGGCTGCCCGGCGCGCGGCACTCGACGTCGTGACTGCCCGCCCCGCCCGTCAGCCTGCAGTTGTTAAAGGCCTTGCTGAACCTGTCGCTAAAGGCCTCGCCAATTTTCGCGCCGTCCTGCGCGGCGATATCGCTGTCCATCACCTCAATACGCTCTACGCTGCGGGATCCGCTGATCTGTAATTTCACTTTGCCGTCGTCCAGCGCCTGCCAGAACGCAATAACGTCGCCGTTTTCGCTGCGCATGCCCTGACGCAGCGTATAGTTGCCTTTCAGGCCCTCGCTAATGGCGCTTTCGCTCATCGCGGTGGCGCTGCCAACGCCACCGACGCCCTGCTCAGTGGCGGTCAGCGATGAACCAAACCAGTTCCACGGCAGCGCCGACGACCAGTGATAGCTCAGCGGGTTATACCAGCTTACGTCGGATGCAGAGGCGGAACCGGAACCAGAACTGGCGCAGCCGCTTAGCAGCGCGGCGGCAACCAGCAGCGAAATGGGGAAAGCTTTCATGAAAACTCCTGTTAACACTGTGCCAAACGGCAGAACTCATTGGAGTCGCCAGCGGCAAAAAAGTTTATTCCGCCAGCTGCTGTTCCGGCAGAAAGCAGTCGCGCAGCCTGACGTTGACCAGCAACCACAGCAGCGCCAGACCGTCGAACAGCGTCAGCAGCAGCGGCCAGGGCGAGGCGAGCAGATCGCCAGACGCGAACGTAGCGCCCTGCCAGGCCAGATTGACGGCCAGCGACAGCGCCAGCACCCAGCGCCACGCCTGCCATAGCCGCGGCCAGCGCGCGCGATAGCCGGTCAGCAGCAAGCCGATCAGCGCGGGCGCGCCGAGCGCCAGACCGAGCCCGAACGCCTGGCGATCGGGATAGAACAGCCCCAGCAGATCGCTGCCCTGCTGGCGCGACGCACCCGCCATCACCAGCAGGATCCAGGTGCGCGCCAGCAGCAGTAGCGTCAGCCAAAAAAGAAACGGCAGCCGCAGCTGCCCTTTCGCATCATATTCATCCGGCAGATATTTCACCGCATCAATACTCCCGGTCTTCAATCAGCCGTTTGCCGAGCAGCACCGAATCCACCGGTTCGTACTCCAGCTTCTCGTAGAACGCCACCACCTGATCGTTCTCTTCGCGTACCATCAGGTTGATCTTGGGACAGCCGCGCGCGATCAGCTTTTTCTCCAGCCGGTTCATCAGCGCGTTGGCGAAACCACGCCCCTGGTAGTCGGGATGCACCGCCAGATAGTAGGCGGAGCCGCGATGGCCGTCGTAGCCGCCCATCAGCGTGCCGACTACTTCGCCGCCCACTTCCGCAACCAGAAAGAGGTCTGCGTCATGGTTCATCTTGCGTTCGATATCCAGCTCCGGGTCGTTCCACGGACGTAACAAATCGCAACGCTCCCAAAGCGTGATCACCTCTTCAAAATCTTCCTGGCGGAAGGCGCGGATTTCCATCTTCTTTACCTTGCAAATAAGCACAATTCGCTGATTATCACGCATTCGCCGCCGCGTGCAACCCCGGTTAGCGCCGCCCTGAACAAAAACCGGCATTTTTTCTGTTAGCAACCTGACATACAAAGTAAAGAGCTGAAAGGGTTCCGCCCTCGCGGCAGGCAAACTGTTACGATATAACACTGGGCACACATTTCGCTAATGGACCAGCCCATGCCTACACTCTCTCTGCTTAAGCGTCTAACCAACCGGCGCCAGCTGCTGCTCTCCGGCCTGGCACTGGCCGTGCTCTCCCCACGCGCAATTCAGGCGAAAGAGGAGACTGCACCGCTGCGTGCCAGCCCGCGTCACGCGCAGCCTGCCCCGCCGCAGAAAAACGGCAAACGTATTGTGATGATCGATCCCGGTCACGGCGGCATCGATTCCGGCGCCGTCGGCAGCGAAGGCTCGGAAGAGAAGCATGTCGTGCTGGCGATTGCGAATCAGGTGCGCGCGCTGCTGCAGGCGCATCCACGCATCGAGGTGCGACTGACGCGCGACAGCGACCATTTTATTCCGCTCTACCAGCGCGTTGAGATTGCCCACCAGCACGGCGCGAACCTGTTTATGTCGATTCACGCCGACGGCTTTACCAGCCCGGAAGCCAGCGGCGCCTCGGTGTTCGCCCTCTCGAATCGCGGCGCCAGCAGCGCCATGGCGCGCTACCTCTCCGATAAAGAGAACGCGGCGGACAAAGTGGGCGGCGCGAAAGTCGAGGAGCAGGATCACTACCTTAACCAGATCCTGTTCGATCTGGTGCAGACCGACACCATCCGCAACAGTCTGACGCTGGGCAAACATGTACTGGATCAGATCCGCCCGGTGCATCGACTGCACAGCGAACACACTGAGCAGGCGGCGTTCGCCGTGCTGAAATCGCCGTCCATTCCCTCGGTGCTGGTAGAGACCTCTTTTATTACCAACCCGCGCGAAGAGCAGCTGCTTGGCACTGACGCCTTCCGCCATAAAATCGCGACGGCGATCGCCAGCGGCATTACGCGCTACTTTGATGAGTACGATCGCCGCAATGGTCAGGTATAATCGCGCCACTTTTTTGCAATGAGTCCGAAGCCATGCCCGATATTTCCCGCGTTAAAGCCTTTCTGCTGCACCTGCAGGAGACAATCTGTAGTCAACTGGCGGCCGCTGACGGCGGCGCGCAGTTTATTGAAGACAGCTGGCAGCGTCCGGGGGGCGGCGGCGGACGCAGCCGCGTGCTGCGCGATGGTGCGGTGTTTGAGCAGGCAGGCGTGAACTTTTCCCACGTGCACGGCGATCAAATGCCCGCGTCGGCGACGGCGCACCGTCCCGAGCTGGCGGGCCGCAGCTTTGAGGCGATGGGCGTGTCGCTGGTGATCCATCCGCACAGTCCCTATGTGCCGACCAGTCACGCCAACGTGCGCTTTTTTATCGCCGAAAAGCCGGGCGCCGATCCGGTATGGTGGTTCGGCGGCGGTTTCGATCTGACCCCCTACTACGGCTTCGAGGAGGATGCGGTGCACTGGCATCAGACCGCCTTCGATCTCTGCCAGCCGTTTGGCGACGAGGTCTATCCACGCTACAAAAAATGGTGCGACGACTACTTCTATCTGAAGCACCGCGACGAGCAGCGCGGCATCGGCGGCCTTTTCTTTGACGATCTCAACGCGCCGGACTTCGACACCAGCTTCGCCTTTATGCAGGCGGTGGGCAACGGCTTCCTTGACGGCTATCTGCCTATCGTCGAGCGCCGCAAAACGCTGCCCTGGGGCGAGCGCGAGCGTCAGTTTCAGCTCTATCGTCGCGGACGCTACGTCGAGTTCAATCTGGTGTGGGATCGCGGCACCCTGTTCGGCCTGCAGACCGGCGGCCGCACCGAATCGATCCTGATGTCGATGCCGCCGCTGGTGCGCTGGGAGTATGACTACCAGCCCGCGCCCGACTCGCCGGAAGCCGCGCTGACGCGCGACTTTTTACCGGTGCGCGACTGGCTATAGCGGCGCGGTTTGCGCCTCCACCACCGCCAGCGCCACCATATTGACAATGCGCCTGACCGAGGCAATACGCGTCAGCACATGCACCGGCTTGCTGATGCCCATCAGCACCGGGCCGACGGTAACGCCTTCAGAGCTGGAGACGCGCAGCAGGTTGTAACTAATGCGCGCCGCTTCGACATTGGGCATGATCAGCAGGTTAGCCGCCCCTTTTAGCGGGCTGTCCGGCATCAGTTCGCGGCGGACGCTCTCTACCAGCGCCGCGTCGCCGTGCATCTCGCCATCCACTTCCAGTTCCGGCGCGCGGCGCTGAATAATCGCCAGCGCCTCGCGCATCTTGCGCGCCCCTGGCGCATTTGAAGTACCGAAGCTGGAGTGTGACAGCAGCGCGACGCGCGGCTCGATGCCGAAGCGACGCACCGTTTCCGCCGCCAGCAGCGTCAGATCGGCCAGCTGTTCCGGCGTGGGATCGTCGTTGACGTAGGTGTCGGTAATAAAGGTGTTGCCGCTGGGCAGCAGCAGCGCGTTCATCGCGCCCGCGACCTTAACGTCGTCCCGCAGGCCAAACACCTTCTCCACCACGTCATAGTGCTCATGGTAGTCGCCGATGGTGCCGCAGATTAGCGCGTCCGCCTCGCCGCGATGCACCATGATGGCACCGATCAGCGTTGGATTGCCGATCACCGCGCGCTGCGCCTGCTCCGGCGTCACGCCGCGCCGCTTCATCATCTGGTAATACTCGTTCCAGTACGCCTTGAAGCGCGGATCCGATTCGTTGTTGACCACGTCGAAATCCTTGCCCGCCTCGATCTTCAGCCCCTGCTTCTGCAAACGCATCGCGATAACATTGGGACGCCCTATCAGGATCGGCCGCGCCAGGCCCAGCGTCACCAGCTCCTGCGTGGCGTGCAGCACCCGCACCTCCTCGCCCTCCGCCAGCACCACGCGCTTTGGCGCCTTGCGCGCCTGGGAGAAGATCGGCTTCATAAACAGGTTGGTTTTATAGACGAATTCGGCCAGCTTCTCGCGGTAGGCGTCGAAATCCTCAACGGGCCGGGTCGCCACGCCCGACGCCATGGCGGCGCGCGCCACCGCCGGCGCGATCTGCACAATCAGGCGCGGATCGAAAGGTTTAGGTATTAGATAGTCCGGCCCGAAGCTAAGATCCTGGTCGTCATAGGCGGAAGCGACCACGTCGCTCTGCTCCGCCTGCGCCAGCGCGGCAATGGCGTGCACCGCCGCCAGCTTCATCTCTTCGTTAATAGTAGTCGCCCCGACGTCGAGCGCGCCGCGAAAAATAAACGGGAAGCAGAGCACGTTGTTGACCTGATTAGGGAAGTCGGAGCGGCCGGTGCAGATGATGGCGTCGGGGCGCACCGCCTTCGCCAGCGGCGGCATAATTTCCGGCTCAGGGTTGGCCAGCGCCAGGATCAGCGGATCGCGCGCCATCTTTTGCACCATTTCCGGCGTCAGCACGCGCGGCCCCGAGCAGCCGAGAAAGATATCGGCGTTTTCCATCACCTCTTCCAGCCTGCGCGCACCGTTATCTTCAATGGCGTAGGCGGACTTGGTGGGCGTCATATCCGATTCGCGATCGCGGTAGATTACCCCTTTTGAATCGCACACCACGATGTTGCGCTTCTGCATGCCGAGCGCCACCAGCAGGTTCAGGCAGGCGATAGCCGAGGCGCCCGCGCCAGAAACCACCAGCCGCACCTCGCCAATCGCTTTCCCGACAATGCGCAGCCCGTTGAGCACGGCGGCGGTGCAGATAATCGCCGTGCCGTGCTGGTCGTCGTGAAATACCGGAATCTTCATACGCTGGCGCAGCTGCTGCTCGATATAGAAGCACTCCGGCGCTTTGATATCCTCCAGGTTGATGCCGCCGAAGGTGGGCTCCAGCGCGGCGATAACCTCGATTAGCCGATCGGGATCCTGCTCGTCGATCTCAATATCAAAGACGTCGATGCCGGCAAACTTCTTGAACAGCACCCCTTTGCCCTCCATCACCGGCTTGCCCGCCAGCGCGCCGATATTGCCGAGCCCCAGCACCGCGGTGCCGTTGGAGATTACCGCCACCAGATTGCCGCGCGCGGTGTATTTATGCGCCGCCAGCGGATCCTGCGCAATTTCCAGACAGGGCGCCGCGACGCCGGGAGAATAGGCCAGCGCCAGATCGCGCTGGGTGGCGAGAGGTTTGGTAGGGGAAACCTGGATTTTGCCCGGGGTGGGAAACTGATGAAAATCCAGCGCGCTCTGCTTGAGTTGGTCGTCCATTGTCGGTTCCTTTTTCAGCTTCGGTGCGCTGGCAGTATAAAAGGCTGACGACAGGGAAAACCTCGGAGCGATCGCGATCGGGGCGTTCGGTGCCGCTGGCGACACCGTTTTGCACGCTACTGCGTCATACTGAGGATGGTGCGGATGTTCTGCGCCGAGGTGGCGACGATATCGATAGCGCCGGTGCGCAGCGCGCCGAGCAGCGCCATCGCTTTGGTGTTTTCCGCAGCGATGGCGATAACGCAGGGAATTTTACGCAGCTCGTCAATGCTCAGACCGATGACGCGATCGTTCATCACCGTGTCCACGTGCTGGCCCTGAGCGTTGAAAAAGTCGTAGCCCGCCACGTCGCCGGTGACGCCCTGATTGACGCTGGCGTCGATAATTTCATGCGGCGTAAACCAGCCGAGTTTGACCATATAGCTGTTTTCATTCATATCGCCGATGCCCACCAGCGCGATATCCGCTTTGCGCGCGCGATCCAGCGTCTCTTTAATGGTGCCGTTCTGCATAAACGCCTCTTTCAGCGCACGGTTTTCCACATAGGCGGGCGCATAAAGCGTTTCGCTAAAGCCGCCGAACTTTTTCGCCAGCCGACGGCTGATATGATCGGCGTTGATGGCGTCGCCCGGGCGATGGGTGCCGCCGATACCGCAGATAAAGTGACAGTTGCGCAGCGGCACCGCGCCGGGATGATCGGCCACCGCCGCGACGTTGCGCCCCTGGCCTACCGCCACCACGGTGTTCTCTTTGAGATTTTGCGCCAGATGCGCCGAAACCAGCGCCGCTACCTGACGACGCTGCTCGTCGCCATCCTGCTGGTCAAGCGCGATCAGCGCGCGCTGCAGCTGCGGAAAGCGATCCAGCAGCTGCTGCTCCAGTCGGGTGCTGAATACCGGATGGTAGCGAACATTGATCTCGACAATGCCCTCTTCTTTCGCCCGTTTCAGCAGTCGTCCGACTTTGATGCGCGAGATGCCGAACTTGCGCGCGATCTCTTCCTGTGTGATCTCATCCTGATAGTAAGCGACGGCGATTTCCGTCAGCAGTTCCGTGTCCGGAGCGAGGGTATGTTTTTCCATCGTGACCTGATTGAGCGTTGCCGTTAACTGCCGGGATTTATAACACTGATGCGGCTCACTTAGCCAGGCAAGCGCCCATGAGCCGCTTTCGTCGTCACAGATCAGCGGCGGATGGCGTCAATTTTCAGCATGCGCGCAATCACGATATCCAGCTCTTTTTGATCGAAGATTTGCTTCCAGTCCGGCTTGACGATCTTCTCGCGGCCATACTCCATGGCGATCATGCAGGCGTCCGAGAAGGGGTTGGTGGCGCGGAAGGCGACCGCCAGCGCGATCTGGATATGGCCGTAAAGCATCGCTTTCGCCGCCTCTTCCGGCACGCCGCTATGTTTCACCGTCTCGTCCAGCGCCTCTTTCATAAAGGCGCCGACCATGCAGGCGACGGTTTCCACCAGCGTCGGCTCCAGATAGGCAAGCTGCGTCACCGTCACCCAGTGCACCTGATCCACCGGGCCATACATCACGTTGATCACCTTCGCCAGCTCCGCCCTCTGCGCGTCGCTGCCGTTCTCCCACGCTGCCGCGATATGCTGTATCGCCGCCACGCCGCCAAAGGCATCCTCATGCTCCTCTTTGGTGTAGCGCTGCAGGAATACCGACGGATGGCAGGGGTGCGCCACCGCATACTCGATATCGTCACGCTGGGCGATCAGGTTGGCGTAGGCCGCCGCCGGATCGAGCGTCAGCAGCACGGCGCCGGGCTTCATCTGCGGGACCACCGTTTCTGAGACCTTGCCCAGGACAATATCCGGCACCGCGAGGATCACCACATCGCTCAGCGGCACCACCGACTGCGCATCAGAAATTTCGCGGCCCTGAGCGCCGATCTGCGCCTGCGCCTGCGGCGAGTTTTCGCAGTAGAAGACCTGATAGTCGCTGCGCTGCAGGTTGGCAGAGATGCGCATGCCCATTTTGCCGCCTGCGCCGATAACAGTAATGGTTTTCAGTTGATTGCTCATGGTGTTACTCCTGATCTTGTTTACGACGTAAGAATTCGACACAGCGCTGCGTCCACTGCGCTTCTAGCTGGCAGGTGTGCTCTGCGCTCTCCTGCCACGGCAGCCAGTGCTCGATAATCTGGTTAATGCCTTTTTCGGCTGGCCGCACGCTGGCAATCAGCGCATCGTAGTCCAGCAAGCCTTCGCCCAGCGGCACGCCCGCCAGGGTAAAGCCGACCCAGCCGTCGCGGCGCGAAAAGGCGAAATCTTTGATGTGCAGATTGCCGACGCGCGCGGCGGTGTTGGCGATGACCTGCTGCGGCAGCTCCAGTCCCGCCACGCAGTTGGCCGGATCGAGGCAGACCGCCAGCCAGGGCGAAGGGAAAAGATCGATCAGCGCCATCAGATCGGCGCTAGAGATTTGCTCATAGGTTTCAAGGCAGAGTTTGACCTGCTGACGTTCGAAAGCGGGCAGCACATCGGCGATAAGCTGCTGCGCCTCGTCAGGCGACGGACGATGGCTGGCGGTAAAACACATCGAGCGGATGACTTTTGCCTCCAGCAGCGCCGCCATATGCAGATAGCGCTGCAGATGGGCAGTGGCGAGGCCGCGCGTGCCCAGCTCCAGCGTGATGCCGAGGGTGTCGGCCTGCTGCTTCAGGGCACACAATTGCGCGTCGCTCCAGCTTTCTATCGCCGGGTAGTCGCAAATCTGAAATACCGGCACGTCGAGGTCGGCAGTCTGCTGCAGCATTTGCGCCAGCGTCAGCGGCTGCGGGGCGCGATCCGACAGGCGCCAGAAAAAGGCGTAGGTGCTTAATCCAATCCGGCTCATACGCTCTCCCTCGCCAGCAGCGCGTCGGCTTCGTCAACGATCTGCGCCAGCGCGGCGGGATCGTGGGCGAAGCGGCCGAGAAACAAGCCGTCGACGCTCTCTTCCAGCCGGCTCAGCAGGCCAGGGCCGGCGCTGCCGCCGTAGATCACCTGCAGCGTGATGCCTGGCGGCAGCGGCTGCTGGCGCAAGGCGCGGCACACCGCGCGAATATGGCTTTCCGGCGCGGGCTGCGGCGCGCCGATCGCCCACTGCGGCTCGTAGGCGAGCAGCAGGCTACCGTGCAGCGACTGCGCCTCGGCCAGCGCGCGCCTGAGCTGGATGGCGCACGCCTCTGCCGCCGCGTCGGGCGTATCCTGCTGCGCCTCGCCGATGCACAACACAGGCGTCAGCTGGGACTGCAACGCCAGCGCGACTTTCGCAGAGACCTGCGCATCGCTTTCCGCAAAGTGACGTCGGCGTTCCGCATGGCCAATCTCCGCCAGCGTTCCGCCCAGCTCCTGCACCATGCTGGCACTCACCTCGCCGGTCCAGGCGCCGCTGGCGGCGGGCGCGATATTTTGCGCGCCGACGCGCACCGGTGTATCGGCAAACAGCGCTTTTACCGCCGGCAGCGTCGGAAAAGCGGGCAGCACAAACAGGCCGACGCGCCCGTCGCGCACCGCAGGATGCTGGCGCGCAATCTGCGCAACCGCGCGGCACCATGCCAGCGTCTGCGCGTAGCTGAAATACATTTTCAGGCTGGTTCCCAGCCAGATAGCGGGCTGCGTCATACCGAGGCTCCCTGCGGCTGGATTGCACGCAGACGCTCTGCCACCGTGGCGACAATCAGCGCCAGCGACACCGCGCCGGCGTCCGGCGTGCCCAGGCTTTTCTCCGCCAGCGGACGGGCGCGGCCCATCTTCGGCAGCAGCTGTGCGGTAGCCTGCGCGGCGGCCTGCGCTGTTTCCGCCGCCAGCTGCCAGGCGTCAGGCAGCGCCTCCCCGCGCGCGACCGCCGCGCTCAGGCTGTCGCTGAACGGCACCAGCACATCGACCATGGTTTTGTCGCCGGGTTGGGCTTTGCCAAAGTGCATAATCCCCTCTTTGGCCTGCTTCACCCCTTCGGCGACACGCTGCGCGTCGGGTTTGCTTTCATCGCCGAGCGCAGTGCCGATGGCGGTCAGCGCCACGCCCCACAGCGCGCCCGAGGTGCCGCCCGCCTTATCCGCCCAGGCGTCGGCGGCCTGACACAGCAGCGTGCCCGCCCCCGCGCCCTGCGCCGCAGCGTCACGCGCCTGCGCCAGCGCGCCCAGCACGCCGCGCTCCATGCCGATGCCGTGATCACCGTCGCCGGCAACGGCGTCGATGCGCCCCAGCTGTTCAGCATTGCGCTGTATCACGGCAGCAATGGCGTCGAGTATCGCCAGCACGCGCTGCGCGCTCTGCTGCGACGCGACGCTGGCGGCGGGTATGGCGTTCTGCGTCGCCTGCTGACACTCGCTGGCCTCCAGCGGTTCGGCGACGATCACGCTGCCTTTGCGAAAAGCCGGTGCGTTAGCCGGCGCGCGCCAGCACTCTTCCAGCGCTTCATCCAGCCACATCAGCGTCAGCGATGCGCCTGCCATATTGAAGCTGGTGACGAATTCGCCCACTTCGGGCTCGACAATCTCCAGCTGCTGTTCGCGCAGCAGCTGCGCCACGCGGCGATAGACCACGAACAGCTCTTCATATTTCACCGATCCTAGCCCGTTGAGGATCGCCGCCACGCGCGTGCCTGGCTGCAGTTTGACGCCCGGCGGCAACTCGCTCAGCAGGTTGTCGACGAAAATTTCCGCCAGCACGTCGGCGCGCGGCACGTCGCTTTCGCTGATGCCTGGCTCGCCGTGAATACCCATGCCGAGCGCCATGCGTCCGGCGTCGATGCGGAACAGCGGCTGCGTCGCCCCAGGCAAGGTACAGCCGGAAAATGCGACGCCAAAAGAACGCGTGCGCTGGTTGGCATGACGCGCCAGCGCAGCCACCTGCGCCAGATTGTGGCCCGCTTCGGCCGCGGCGCTGGCGACTTTGAATACGGTTAAATCGCCTGCGACGCCGCGGCGCTTTTCAATCTCTTCCAGACTGGCGCTGGAGATATCGTCGGTGACCGTCACCACTTCGCAGGCGATGCCTTCTGCCCTCAGGCGCTCGCACGCCTGACCGAAATGCAGCACGTCACCGGCGTAGTTGCCAAAGGTGAGCAGCACGCCGCCGCCGTTGTGCGCCGCGCGCGCCACATTAACGATTTGCTGCGCCGAGGGCGAAGCGAACAGATTGCCCATGGCGGCGCCGTGCGCCATGCCCTGGCCTACCAGTCCGGCGAAAGCAGGATAGTGGCCAGAGCCGCCGCCCACCACCACCGCCACCGTGCCGGGCTGGCTGCGCGTGCTGCGCACCACGCCGCCGGGCACCTGACGGACTTTATCCGCGTTGGCCGCGACAAAACCTTCGATCAGCTCCGCCGCAAAGGCAGAGGGCTGGTTATAGAGATACGTCATGATTAATGCTCCTGAGCAAGTGAGGAGGCCAGCGGTTCAGCGCGGCGGCGGTTCAGCAGCAGCATCAGCAGGGCTGACAGCAGCATAAAGCCGCCCACCACCATCATCGGCAGCGTGTAACTTTGCGTGGCGTCGTGCAGCGCGCCGGTGATGTAGCCCGCCGAAAAGCCCGCCACGTTGCCGAGCGTATTGATCAGGGCGATGGCGGCGGCGGCCGAGGCGCCGGAGAGAAACTGCGTCGGTAGGGTCCAGAAGTTGGGCAGCGCGGCAAAGATAGAGCTGGCGGTAACGGCGATAACCAGCATGGTGCTGAGCGGCGAGTTCATAAAGAGCGCCAGCGGCACGCTGATGCCGCCCGCTAGCGCAGGCAGCGCGATATGCCAGGTTTTACAGCCGCGGCGCGAGGCGTCGCGCGACCAGAAAAACATCACTACGGCCGCCACCAGATAGGGCGCGCCGGTGATCAGCCCTTTTTGCATCACGTTAAAGGTGGTGCCGAACTGCTGCTGAAAGCCGCCGATAATGGTCGGCAGGAAAAAGGCGAGCGCGTAAAGGCCATAGATAAAGCCGAAGTAGATCAGGCAGAGCAGCCAGACGCGACCGTTGCCCAGCACGGTGCGCACGCCAGGATGCGCGTTTTGCTTGGCGGCGTGCTCGCTCTCCAGCTCGCGTGTCAGCCACTGTTTCTCTTCCCCAGTAAGCCAGCGCGCGTCGCGCGGCGCATCCACCAGCCAAAATAACGTCACGAAGCCGATCAGGATGGCGGGCACCGATACGCCGATAAACATCAGACGCCAGCCCTCCATGCCAAACAGGCCATGCTGCTCGATCATGCCTGCCGCCAGCGGCGCGCCGAATACCACAGTCAGCGGCTGGGCCAGGTAGAACAGCGAAAGGATTTTGCTGCGATGGCGTGCTGGCACCCACAGGCTGAGATAGAGGATCGCGCCGGGAAAGAAGCCCGCCTCCGCAATGCCAAGCAGCAGGCGCAGCGTATAGAGGCCCTCGACGCTGCTTACCCAAGCGAACAGCAGCGACACCACGCCCCAGCTCACCATAATGCGTGCCAGCCATTTGCGCGCGCCGAAGCGGTGCAGCGCAAGATTGCTCGGCACCTCCAGCAGGATATAGCCAATAAAAAAGATGCCCGAGGCGAGCCCAAACTGCGCGGCGCTTAGCCCCAGATCCTGCGTCATGCCGTTCGGCCCGGCGAAGGAAATGGCGGTACGGTCGAGAAAGTTGATAAAGAACATCAGCGCCACGAACGGCACCAGTCGCCAGGAGATTTTGCGAATGGTGGACTGTTCGATCTGCGCCTGCGTCTGTTGCGTCATTTTGCGCCTCCACAGCGCGACAAAGCGCGCTGGTTTCCTGGTAAGCGCGCCGCAGGGCGCGCAGTCGGGTCGGTAAGTGTCATGGCAGTCACCTCGAAGGATCTTATTGTTGCTGCCTGCCTGAACAAATGAACACTAAACGATTAAATGAACATCCCTCAAGCGCAGTTTGCAAAAATGTGATCGCTCTCAAATGAAACGTTTTTCCACAACATTTAAGAAAAATGCCCGACAGGCTGCCGTCTTACAGCGGTTAGCGGCACGCTACCCTCGCCTGATCCGCTAAAAAACAAATGAAACATACTTGAACATATGAACAAAAGTATGGCAGGCTGAAATCGAGCATCACTTTCTGCCCGGCTTGCGGGCCCTGTTAAATACCTGGAGAAAACCGGATGAGCACCATTGCGATTGGCGCCGATGACGCGGCGCTGGAACTGAAAAACCTGATCAAACGCCACCTTGAATCGCTGCACTACGAAGTGGTGGATTACAGCAACGATGCGCGCCAGGACCTGCCAATTTATCCCGATATCGCCTGGAGCCTGGCGAACGCCATCAGCGACGGCAAGTTCGCCCGCGGCATTCTGGTGTGCGGCACCGGTATCGGTATGGCGATCGTCGCCAACAAGGTGCCGGGCATTCGCGCGGCGCAGTGCCACGACACCTACTCCGCCGAACGCGCGCGCAAAAGCAATAATGCGCAGGTGATGACGCTGGGCGCGCGCGTCGTCGGGCCGGAACTGGCGAAATCGATCGTCAACGCCTGGCTGGCGTCGGAGTTTGAAGGCGGCGGATCGACGGAAAAAGTGGAAAAGATCGGCTTTTACGAACAGACGGCGCAAAACGCCTGCCGCTAAAACACCTGACCGGGCGGAAAGTGCGGTTAACCCGGCAGAACTCGTCAGTTCTGCTAACCTTTGTGATGCGCGATTTTCGCCCCCCGGCTCGCTGACAGGATGTTGCAGCACGCTCTCCCTGTTTGACATCACGCTGTTTTCGCCGCGCGGGGCCCCGATGAGTTCAACCCATCGCAATAATCAGAAAAAGAGTATTTTCATCATCGAACGCCTGATGCACTGTGTTGCAGGGTGAAATCATTTGCAATAAAGAATTGCTCATCAAGGAGTTAAAAGATGAACCAGCTAGAGGCACTAAAACAGTTCACCACCGTCGTGGCGGACAGCGGCGATATCGAATCCATTCGCAACTACCATCCTGAAGATGCGACCACCAACCCTTCCCTGATCCTGAAAGCGGCCGGCCTCGAAGGCTACAAGCACCTGATCGACGACGCTATCGACTATGCGAAAAAGCAGGGCGGCAGCAAAGAGACGCAGATTATCAACGCCAGCGATAAAGTCGCCATTAACCTCGGTATGGAGATCCTGAAAAGCGTACCGGGCCGTGTTTCGACCGAAGTAGATGCGCGCCTCTCTTTCGATCGTGGCATGTGCGTGACCAAAGCGGAAAAACTGGTTCGCCTGTATGAAGAGCACGGCATCGACCGCTCGCGCATTCTGATCAAGCTGGCCTCCACCTGGGAAGGCATCAAGGCGGCCGAGGAGCTGGAGAAAAACGGCATCCACTGCAACCTGACGCTGCTCTTCTCTTTCGCCCAGGCACGCGCCTGCGCCGAAGCGGGCGTCTTCCTGATTTCGCCGTTCGTTGGCCGTATCTACGACTGGTACAACAGCCGCAAGCCGCTTGACCCGTATGTGGTTGACGAAGATCCCGGCGTGAAATCGGTGCGTCGCATCTACGACTACTACAAAAAGCACCGTTACAGCACCATCATCATGGGCGCAAGCTTCCGTAAAGTTGAGCAGATCATCGCGCTGGCGGGCTGCGACCGCCTGACCATCTCTCCGAACCTGCTGGAAGAGCTGCAGAACAGCGACGCGCCGGTTGAGCGCAAGCTGGAACCGTCAACCGAAGGTTTCCATCAGCCTGCGCCGCTCTCCGAAGCGGAGTTCCGCTGGGAGCATAACCAGGATCCGATGGCGGTCGAAAAACTTTCCGACGGCATCCGTCAGTTTGCCGTCGATCAGCAGAAACTCGAAGACGTGCTGGCCGCGCGCCTGTAGTTTTTGCCTGTTTAATATTGTCGGGCGGGTCTCCCGCCCGCACTTCTGCTCAACGAAGGGAGAACCCTATGTCACCACGCAGAGAGCTGGCGAACGCGATTCGTGCGTTAAGTATGGATGCGGTACAAAAAGCGAACTCAGGTCACCCGGGCATGCCGATGGGCATGGCGGATATCGCCGAAGTGCTGTGGCGCGACTACCTGAAACATAACCCGACTAACCCTGCATGGGCAGACCGCGACCGTTTTATTCTCTCCAACGGTCACGGCTCGATGCTGCTCTATAGCCTGCTGCACCTCACCGGCTACGATTTGCCGATGGAAGAGCTGAAGAACTTCCGTCAGCTGCACTCTAAAACGCCGGGCCACCCGGAAATCGGCTATACGCCGGGCGTCGAAACCACCACAGGTCCGCTGGGACAGGGGCTGGCCAACGCCGTGGGGCTGGCGATCGCCGAACGCACGCTGGGCGCGCAGTTTAACCGTCCGGGTCACGATATCGTCGACCACTTCACCTATGTGTTTATGGGCGACGGCTGCCTGATGGAGGGGATCTCCCACGAAGTCTGCTCGCTGGCGGGCACGCTCGGCCTCGGCAAGCTGATCGGCTTCTATGATCATAACGGCATCTCTATCGACGGCGAAACCGAAGGCTGGTTTACCGACGATACCCATAAGCGTTTTGAAGCCTACAACTGGCACGTTGTCGGCGAGATCGACGGCCACGACGCCGAGGCGGTGAGCCGCGCGATTAAAGAGGCGCAGAGCGTCACCGACAAGCCGTCGCTGATTATCTGCCGCACCGTTATCGGTTTCGGTTCGCCGAACAAAGCCGGTAAAGAGGAGTCGCACGGCGCGGCGCTGGGCGACGCGGAAGTGGCGCTGGCGCGTAAAGAGCTGGGCTGGACCTCGCCGCCGTTTGAAATCCCGCAGGAGATTTATCAGCAGTGGGACGCCAAAGAGGCCGGTGCCGAGCGCGAGCGCGCCTGGAACGACAAGCTGGCCGCCTATAAGCAGGCGCATCCCGAGCTGGCTGAAGAGTACCAGCGCCGCATGAACGGCGAAATGCCGTCAACGTGGGAGAGCGAAACCCACAAGTTCATTACCGACCTGCAGGCTAACTCGCAGAAAATCGCCAGCCGTAAAGCGTCGCAAAATACGCTGGAGCATATCGGCTCGCTGCTGCCCGAGCTGCTGGGTGGATCGGCGGACCTCGCGCCGAGCAACCTTACCATCTGGTCAGGGTCGAAGCCGATTAAAGAAGATGCGGCGGGCAACTATATTCACTACGGCGTGCGCGAGTTCGGTATGACCGCCATCGCCAACGGCATCGCCCATCACGGCGGCTTTGTGCCCTACACCGCCACCTTCCTGATGTTTGTGGAGTATGCGCGCAACGCCGCGCGTATGGCGGCGCTGATGAAAGCGCGGCAGATTATGGTCTATACCCATGACTCCATCGGCCTGGGCGAAGATGGTCCGACGCACCAGCCGGTGGAACAGCTCGCCAGCCTGCGCCTGACGCCGAACTTTAGCACCTGGCGTCCCTGCGACCAGGTTGAGACGGCGGTGGCGTGGAAAGCCGCCATTGAACGCCATCACGGCCCAACCGCGCTGATCCTGTCGCGCCAGAACCTGCTGCAGCCGGAACGCAGTGCGGCGCAGGTTGAGAATATCGCGCGCGGCGGCTACGTGCTGAAGGAGTGCGACGGCACGCCGGATATTATCCTGATTGCCACCGGCTCCGAAGTGGAGATCACGCTGGGCGCGGCGGAGAAGCTGACGGCCGACGGCCATAAAGTGCGCGTGGTGTCGCTGCCGAGCACCGACGTGTTCGACAAGCAGGATATCGCTTATCGCGAATCGGTGCTGCCGTCGACGGTGCGCGCGCGCGTCGCGGTTGAGGCGGGCATCGCCGACTACTGGTACAAATATGTCGGCATCGACGGCAAAATCGTCGGCATGACCACCTTTGGCGAATCCGCGCCGGCAGGCAAACTCTTCCCTGCCTTCGGCTTCACCGTGGAAAATGTGGTGGCGCAGGCGGAGTCGTTACTCAAGCCAGCGTAATGCTTCAGGCCCTTCCTCCTCTGCGGGAAGGGCCGCTCTCTCACAGCCTGAAACAGAAAAAAATCCCTTTCGCCCCCTTCACCGCTTGCATAAACCCATTACTATAGGATCTTTCCTTTATCCCTTTCGCTGGATGCTTTTCCGTTGAAAAAACGTACACCCTGGTTACTCGCCTTAATGGTTTCGCTGATGCCATTCGCAGGCAAGGCGCAGATCGCGCCCGATCCGCTGCTCTCGTCCCAGATCGTCGATCGCTACGCTGAACACATTTTTTACGGCAGCGGGGCCACCGGCATGGCGCTGGTCGCTATCGATGGCAACCAGCGGGTTTTCGCCAGCTTTGGCGAAACGCGCCCTGGTAATAACGTGCGGCCGCAGAAAGATTCTCTGATCCGCATCGCCTCGCTCAGTAAGCTGCTAACCAGCGAAGTGATGGTGAAGATGGCGGAGCGCGGGCAAATTCGCCTTGACGATCCGCTGAGCAAATATGCACCGGCGGGCGCGCGCGTGCCGAGCTACGCCGGACAGCCGATTCGCCTGATCAACCTGTCCACCCACACCAGCGGCCTGCCGCGCGAGCAGCCCGGCGGCAAGCCGCATCGCCCGGTGTTTGTCTGGCCGACGCGCAGCGACCGCTGGCAGTGGCTGGCCGGCGCGAAGCTAAAAGCCGCGCCAGGCACCGACGCCTCCTATTCAAATCTGGGCTACGACCTGCTGGGCGATGCGCTGGCGCGCGCCGCCGGCATGCCCTACCCGGCACTGCTCCAGCAGCTGATCACCCGCCCGCTCGGCATGAAAGACACCACCTTTACGCCGTCGCCTGAACAGTGCGATCGCCTGATGGTGGCGGAGAAAGGCGCCAGCCCCTGCAACAATACGCTGGCGGCGATCGGCAGCGGCGGCGTCTACTCGACGCCGGACGATATGGGCCGCTGGATGCAGCAGTTCCTCGACTCCGCCATCAGCCCGCGTTCGCCGCAGGTGGATCGTATGCAGACGCTGATCTATCGCCGCGATCAGCTGGCGAAGGTAGAAGGCATGGACGTGCCGGGCAGAGCCGACGCGATTGGCATGGGCTGGGTCTATATGGGGCCGAAAAACGGTCGCCCCGGCATTATTCAGAAAACCGGCGGCGGCGGCGGCTTCATCACCTACATGGCGATGGTGCCGCAGAATAACGTCGGGGTCTTTGTGGTGGTCACCCGCTCGCCGCTGACGCGCTTTACCGCCATGAGCGACGGCGTTAACGATATGCTGGCGGAGCTGGTCGGCAACCAGAACGGCTCGCCGATGATGGTGCAGGCGATTCGCTAAGGCGCAGGCGGCGGCTGAGAGACCCACAGGGTTGGCCAGTCGTCGCTGCTGTGCCAGGCATCGCAGGTAGACTCTTCGGCATATTCCGCCAGCGTGAAGTCGGTGCCGTTAAAGCGCCAGCGCGTGGCGGCACCGCAGTCGCCCAGCCCGCGTCCTTTGCTGAAGGTGTAGAGCTGGCCGGTACTGGCGTCATAGTCGGCGTTGATCAGCTCCAGCTGACGTTCGCCGCGCGGCGGCGTAAACGGCAGCGTCAGGGTGATGCCGCGTGCGACATAGGGTGCGGCGCGCGTCACTTCGAACGCCAGATCGATCACGTTATAGGCGCCCATCTCGCAGCTCACCATCAGCAGCGCTTTGCTGTCGGTCAGCGGCGCAACGTTGACTTCGCGCCGCATCGGGTCGAGCGAGCAGGCGTCGCTGTTAAGCCGCCAGGTACCGTAATCGAGCAGCCCGCTGGTTTCCTCGCGCGTCAGTGCGGCAGGCGGCGCGCCCATCTCGGGCAGCTGCGGCAGCGGCGGCTGGGGCGGCACATCCCACAGCGCGCGCGAACCGCGTTTTATCCATGCGCTCATGCCGTTGACCCTGCCCTGCACGTCGTCCACCAGCAGCAGCGCCGCTTTCAGACCATGCAGCGAAATAGCCGCCTGTCCGTTATAGGTGAGCTGGATCGCGTCCGCGTCGAGAATTTGCGCAAGAAATTCGTCAATGGCGATAGCGTTGCTGGTGGCGAGGTGGTGCGGCTCGACCGTCCAGTGTTTGAAGTCGGGACGGAGACGGCGCTGATCGAGCAGTAAATTATCCTGCAGCGGCCCGCCGGGCAGCTCGCCGCTGTAGGCGCTACCGTAGTCGATACGCAGCAGCGGGCGATCGTTGACGCCAGCATGGCGCGCGATAGTCATGACCAGTCCTTTGTCGCCGGGTATATTACGCGCCACGCAGAACGCGGCGTTATTGCAGGTCACCTGCCAGTCGGAAAATGACTTTTGCAGTGGATCGGCTTTAACGCAGGCAATGAAAAAGAATGGCAATACCAGCAGTGACTTCGTCCAGGTCGGCATCAGGAAAAACGGTCCCCAAAATCTCAGAGTGGAGATGATAGCGCAACGGCCGGACATCAGGTGGACCTAAACTGTGACCACCTCCGGAAAGCGCACTTAACTGCTGAAAAACCATACGATAATGCGATACGGCGCCACAGAAATCACCATTTTCATCATCAAGAGCGCACGGATTTATCTCAATCGGATTTATCGGACAATGCGCGTCGCCCTGCCCCACGCGTCATCTCCCTCCTCAGGCCCTGAGCCAGCCCGCCAGCTGGGCATGCTGCAGCAGCATAATGGTTTTGCCATCCCGGATACGGCCATCCTTCACCATCGCCAGCGCCTCCGGGAAGGGGATTTCCAGCACGTCGATATCCTCATCCTCTACGCCGCCGCCGGCGTTATCGCGCAGCGACTCGTTATATTCAGCGGCGAAAAAGTGAATCAGCTCGGTAACGCCACCCGGCGACATATAGGCTTCATAGAGTTTTTCTACCTCGCCCACCGCATAGCCCGTCTCTTCAATCGCCTCTTTGCGAATGCAGACTTCCGGCGTGTCGTTATCCAGCAGCCCGGCGCAGGCCTCAATCAGCATGCCGCTGGCGTTGCCGTTGACGTAAGTGGCGATACGAAACTGGCGGATCAGCACGACGCTGTTTTTCTCGCGGTTATAGAGCAGGATAGTGGCGCCGTTGCCACGGTCATACACTTCGCGCTTGTGGCGCACCACCTCGCCGCTTTTAGTGGCGAGCTCGTAGGTGAAGTTGCGCAGGATAAAGTAGTTTTCGGAGAGAAGTTTGTCTTTGATGATATTGATCTTGAACGACATGATGGCTCCACTGCCGATTTAGGGGAGCCTGCCATCATAGGGGGAAGCGCGCGGGAAAACTATAAGCGGCGGGAATAAAAAAGCCTGCCGCTAGCCGGCAGGCTTTTCAGCACGGACGTCTGCGCTTAGCGCGCGGCGTCATCCGCCAGCGCGTGCGGCTTTTCGTCGTGCAGGTCATCGTGCTCGGTCTGCGCGACCGCGGCCACGCGCTTGCGCACGCCGAACCAGCCCAGCACCAGAATCACCGCCAGAACCGGGATAGCAGCGATGGTGTAGGTGCCGTTCGGGTAATCGAACGCCATCAGCACCAGCACGCTCAGCAGGAACAGCAGCGTCAGCCAGGAGGTGACCGGCGCGCCCGGCAGCTTAAAGCTGACGTCGTCTGCTTTGCCTTCCTTGATCGCTTTGCGCAGACGCATCTGGCAGATCACAATAAAGCCCCATGAGGCGATAATGCCCAGCGATGCGACGTTCAGCACGATCTCGAAGACCTGCGAAGGCACGTAGTAGTTAAGCACCACGCCGATGACATAGACCGCGATGGTGACCAGAATACCGGCGTAAGGCACCTGCTGGCCGTTCATTTTCGCCATGAACTTCGGTGCCGAACCGCCCATCGCCATTGAACGCAGAATACGGCCGGTAGAGTAGAGGCCGGAATTCAGACTGGAGAGCGCCGCGCTGAGCACCACGATGTTCATGATGCTGCCGACGTAAGGCACGCCCAGCTTCGAGAAGAAGGTCACGAACGGGCTCTGGCCCGCCTGATAGGCGTTCCACGGCAGCAGCAGCACCAGCAGCACCACCGAACCGACGTAAAACAGGCCGATTCGCCAGATCACGCTGTTGATCGCTTTCGGCAGCATGGTTTCCGGATCTTTACACTCGCCTGCGGCGGTGCCCACCAGTTCGATAGACGCGAAGGCGAACACCACGCCCTGCACCAGCACCAGCGCCGGCAGCAGACCGTGCGGGAACAGGCCGCCGTTGTCGGTCACTAAGTGAAAGCCAGTGGCGTTGCCGTCCAGCGGTTTGCCGGTGCCGAGAAACACCACGCCCACGACCAGAAAGATGACGATCGCCAGCACTTTCACCAGTGCGAACCAGAACTCCATCTCAGCAAACCACTTCACGCCGATCATGTTCATGGTGCCGACAATGGCCAGCGCGCCGAGCGCGAAGACCCACTGCGGTACATCGCCGAACGCGCCCCAGTAGTGCATATAGAGCGCGACGGCGGTGATGTCGACAATGCCGGTCATCGCCCAGTTGACGAAGTACATCCAGCCCGCAACGTAGGCCGCTTTTTCTCCAAGGAATTCGCGCGCGTAAGAAACAAAGCTGCCGCTGGAGGGGCGGTGCAGCACCAGTTCGCCCAGCGCCCGCAGAATAAAGAACGAGAAGATGCCGCACACCAGATAGATTAACGCCAGCGCCGGTCCCGCCGCCTGCAGCCGTCCGCCTGCGCCGAGGAACAGGCCGGTGCCGATGGCGCCACCGATGGCAATCATCTGCACGTGACGATTGCCCATCGCCTTGTGGTAGCCGGTGTCATGTGAGTTCAGCCAGCGTCTTTTCGCAGCACGCATTTCGGCTGCGGTTTTCTTAGTAGATTTCATAGCCTTCCTGTTTGTCCTGACCATCAATCACGGCGATCACAAACGATTGCGTACGCCATGCGAAATGGGGTAATCACCCTGTTATCTGCCTGTGAGTTATTAGTAAAAAGGCAGGGGAAATTACGGCGATGAATCCTACCCGTTCTGCGTGAACGAAGCAAAAGATACCGGCGAGGCGCACAAAGTGTTTTGTAATAATCGGGTTTATTGCACAAAAAAACCGGCCACTGGCAGGCCGGTGAAAGCTACAGGGATGGAAGGGTATGGCTGAGGGTTAGCGATAAATCTCTGCGGTGCCGCGCCACAGGCTGGAGTCGCCCGGGTTTTCGACGCCGATAACTCGGTAATGGCTGGCGCCCATCTCTTCCGCTTTTTGCGACAGCTGACGCGTGGCGTCATCCAGCGAGCCGCGCGCGTTGGAAACGGAAACGCTGCCGAGGCTTTGCAGACCCTGCGCCTGGTCCTGATCGACCGGCGTGGCCGCCAGCGTAGTGAACGAAGCGGTTGCCAACAGGGCGCCAGCCAGAATAACAATACCTTTTTTCATAGCATGCTCCTTCGAGGGGGGTTGCAGGTAGCTCGTTTAATTCTGTTTAGAATTATTAGCGCCGTAATGAAAATCTACATCTGGCCGATGTAAACCTGTCTGCTTTTTAAAACGCTGCTTCGCATGCTCTCTTGGGTTATGTCAGCAGAGTTCATTTTTTGTGCAGTCTGTAACCCAGCGTGTCGATTCCTGTATGACCCTGGCAGCTTTTTCTCCTCTCCTTTATAATGCCCGCACCAAAAACAGGGATATTGCCGTGATTGTAAAACGTTCCGTGACCCGCAGTATCGCCCAGGCGCTAAGCGCTATTGTGCTGCTGGCGCTGCTGACCACCGGGCTGGCGCTGATGACCCTCTCCAGCAGCCTGCGCGACGCCGAGGCGATCAACCTGGCAGGTTCGCTACGCATGCAGAGTTACCGGCTGGCCTGGGACAGCGCCAGCGCACCGCAGCAGCTTGGACTGCATCTGCTGGAATATGAAGAGACGCTCAATAAACCTGCGCTGCGCGACCTCGATCGTCCCTGGGTACCGCAGGAGGTCGTTAACCGCTATCGCCATCTGCGTACCGCCTGGCCCGTGCTGCAACAGCAGCTTCAGCGCGGCGAGGCAGCGCTTTATCAACAGCAGGTGGCGAACTACGTCGGCGAGATCGATCGTTTTGTCATGGGGCTACAGCGCTACAGCGAAAGAAAAATGGAGCTGGTGGCGGCCAGCAGCCTGCTGGGCGTGGTATTGATTGTGGCGCTGGCGCTGGGCACGATTCGCTTCAGCCGTCGTCAGGTAGTGCGTCCGCTCAACGCGCTGGTCACCGCCAGCCGCTACGTTGAAAGCGGCAACTTCGCCTTTCCGCCGCTGGTGGTGGAGCAGAATAACGAACTGGGGGTGCTGGCGCAGACCTTTAGCGCCATGGCGGCGCGTCTGCATTCGCACCATCAGGCGCTGGCCAGCGCGGTAGAAGAGAAGACGCGCGATTTACAGGAGGCAAACCGCACGCTGTCGCTGCTGTATGAAAGCTCGCAGATGCTGACCGCCCGACCGCTCAATGCGGCGCTGTTTGAAAGCGTGATGGCGCAGGTGCGCGAGCGCGAAAACCTGCGCGCGCTGGTGCTGGAGAGCGAGCATGGCCGCTTCAGCGTCGGGGAAAGCGACGCGGCGCTAAGCTGGCATGGCGTCACGCTGCAGCAGGATGACGAACAGGCCGGCGCGCTGCGCTGGCAAAGCGATCGGCCGCGGCCGCGTCAGGCGTTAATGCAGAGCCTGGGCAATATGCTGTCGCGCGCCGTCTGGATCTGGCAGACGCAAAAGCAGGTTCAGCAGATGCTGTTAATCGAAGAGCGCGCCACTATCGCCCGCGAGCTGCACGACTCCCTGGCGCAGGCGCTCTCTTTTATGCGTATTCAGTTTACGCTGCTGCGCCGTACGCTCGGCCCCGCCAGCGCGGAGGCGCAAAGCATTATCGCCGACATCGACCGCACGCTTTCCGACGCCTATCGCCAGCTGCGCGAACTGCTGGCGACCTTCCGCCTGACCATTGAGCAGGCCGATCTGGTGGCGGCGATGCAGGCGATGATCGCTTCGTTGCAGGAGCAGGTTACGGCTAAAATTAGCTTCAGCTTCCAGCCTGGGCTGGAAACGCTGGAGGCGCAGCAGCAGGTTCATCTGCTGCAGATTGCCCGTGAGGCGGTGTTGAACGCCATTCGCCACGCCGATGCCGCCACCATCAGCGTACGCTATGAACGCAATGCGGAAGGTGAGCATTTACTTACAGTGACGGATGACGGCGTTGGCATCGCCAGCACCGAGGAGCCGCAGGGCCACTACGGCCTGACCACTATGTCGGAGCGCGCCGCGCGGCTGGCGGGCGAGCTTAAAATTCAGGCGCAGGCGCGCGGCACGCAGGTCACGCTGCGTTTTCCGCCGCGGCCCGCCGCGCCGCTGACGTAACGAGCATCGCGTTGAGGCGCAACGCTTCTTATCAACCTTTTCAGACGCGCGTTTTCGCGTTTTCGCCGGGAGTCAATATGCAACAATCTACGCTGACGGTCATGATTGTCGACGACCATCCGCTAATGCGCCGCGGTATTCGCCAGCTGCTGGCGCTGGAGCCTCGGCTGGAGGTCATTGCCGAAGCGAACAACGGCACCGAAGCGCTGGCCGAGGCGCGTCGCCTGGCGCCAGATATCATCCTGCTCGATCTCAATATGAAGGGCATGTCGGGACTCGATACGCTGAAGGCGCTGCGCCATGAAGGGATCAGTTCGCGCATTTTGATCTTTACCGTGTCCGATGCGCGCAGCGATATCGATGCGATGGTCGATGCCGGCGCGGACGGCTATCTGCTCAAAGACAGCGATCCGGAACTGCTGCCCGGTCAAATTCTGCAGGCGGCAAGCGGCGAGAAAATTTTCAGCGACGCGGTGCGCGATTATCTAGCCACGCGCCAGCACAGCGCCAGTCCGTTTCGCCAGCTCACCGAGCGCGAGCGCGATGTGCTGCAGGAGGTAGCGCGCGGCCTGTCGAATAAAGAGATCGCCGCCGCGCTGCATATCTCGGAAGAGACGGTAAAAGTGCATATCCGCAATCTGCTGAAAAAACTCGACGTGCGCTCGCGCGTTGCCGCAACCGTCATGTGGCTGGAAAACCGCCATAGCTGACCTGACAGGGGTTTTACACTTTCTCCACATTTTCTCCACGATTTCCTAATTTGCAGCACGTAGAGTAAGTTTCAGCGAAAGAGTGACTTTTCCCTGCCCGCACGGCCCGCGCAAAGCGCGGGCCGCATTCAGATAATAAACGTGAAACGCTGCTGAGGAGTGTCGATTCGATGTCGAATTTTTTCATCGACCGTCCCGTTTTTGCCTGGGTGCTGGCGATTTTAATCAGCCTGTGCGGCACGCTGGCGATTATTTCCCTGCCCATTGAGCAGTATCCCGACCTGGCGCCCCCAAACGTGCGCATCACCGCCAATTATCCGGGCGCCTCGGCCGAAACGCTGGAAAACACCGTCACGCAGGTTATCGAGCAGAACATGACCGGTATCGACAATCTGATGTATATGTCGTCCAACAGCAGCAATACCGGCCAGGCGCAGATCACCCTCACCTTCTCGGCTGGCACCAACCCCGACGAAGCGCGCCAGCAGGTGCAGAACCAGCTGCAGTCGGCGCTGCGCAAGCTGCCGCAGGCGGTGCAGTCGCAGGGCGTGACGGTCAATAAAACCGGCGACAGCAATATCCTGATGATCGCCTTCGTCTCTACCGACGGCAGCATGGATAAACAGGATATTGCCGACTACGTCGCCAGTAATATTCAGGATCCGCTGAGCCGCATCGACGGTGTCGGCCAGGTCGACGCTTACGGCTCGCAGTATGCGATGCGTATCTGGCTCGATCCCGCCAGGCTTATTGCTTACTCGCTGACCACCGACGACGTGGTAAGCGCCATTGAGGCGCAAAACGCGCAGGTCGCCGTCGGTCAGGTCGGCGGCCTGCCCTCGGTGGACAAGCAGGCGCTGAACGCCACGGTCAATGCGCAGTCGCTGCTGCAGACGCCGGAACAGTTCAAGGCCATTACCCTGAAGACCAATCCCGACGGCTCGGTGGTGACGCTGAGCGACGTGGCGCAGGTGGCGCTGGGCGCGGAGAAATATGATTACCTGAGCCGCTATAACGGCCAGCCAGCGTCGGGCCTGGGCATCAAGCTCGCCTCCGGCGCCAACGAAATGAACACCGATAAGCTGGTGCGTCAGCGCGTGGAAGAGCTGTCGCACTTTTTCCCGCACGGGCTGGAGGCCAAAATCGCCTATGAAACCACGCCCTTTGTCAAAGCCTCGATTACCGACGTGGTGAAAACCCTGCTGGAAGCGATCGTGCTGGTATTCGGCGTAATGTATCTGTTTATGCAGAATTTTCGCGCCACGCTGATCCCGACTATCGCCGTGCCGGTGGTGCTGCTCGGCACCTTTTCCGTGCTCTACGCCTGCGGCTTCAGCATCAATACCCTTACCATGTTCGCTATGGTGCTTGCTATCGGCCTGCTGGTGGACGACGCCATCGTGGTGGTGGAGAACGTCGAGCGAATTATGAGCGAGGAAGGCCTCTCGCCGCGCGCGGCGACGCGTAAGTCGATGGGGCAAATTCAGGGCGCGCTGGTGGGGATCGCGCTGGTGCTGTCGGCGGTTTTCGTGCCGATGGCCTTCTTCGGCGGCACGGTCGGCGCGATCTACCGTCAGTTTTCCATTACCATCGTCTCGGCGATGGTGCTGTCGGTGCTGGTGGCGATGATCCTGACGCCTGCCCTGTGCGCCACGCTGCTGAAGCCGCTGGCGCAGGGAGAACATCACGGCCGCCGCGGCTTTTTCGGCTGGTTCAACCGCCACTTCAACCGCAACGCCGACCGCTACGAGCGCGGCGTCGCGCGCATTCTGCGCAAAGGCGGTCGCTGGCTGCTGCTCTACCTTGCGATTATCGGCCTGATGGCATTTCTGTTTATCCGTCTGCCCACCTCGTTTCTGCCGCTTGAGGATCGCGGCGTTTTTCTGACGCAGGTGCAGCTGCCGCCGGGCGCAACGCTGCAGCAAACCTCCGACGTGGTGGCGAAGGTTGAGCGCTACTATATGACCCAGGAGAAAGAGAACGTGCTGTCGGTGTTCTCTACTATCGGCGCGGGACCGGGCGGCAACGGTCAGAACGTGGCGCGCCTGTTCGTGCGCCTGAAAGACTGGGAGGCGCGCCCCGGCGCCGATCGCACCTCTTTCGCCATTATCGAACGCGCCACCAAAGCCTTTCGCGATATTAAAGAGGGACGCGTTATCGCCAGCAGCCCACCCGCGATTACCGGCATGGGCAGCTCCTCTGGTTTTGATCTGGAGCTGCAGGATCACGCCGGCATCGGCCATACCCAGCTGATGGCGATGCGCGATAAGCTGCTGGAGATGGCAGAGGCGGATCCGGCGCTATCGCGTGTGCGCCACAACGGCCTGGACGACAGCCCGCAGCTGCAGATCGATGTCGATCAGCGTAAAGCGCAGGCGCTGGGCGTCTCGATCGACACCATCAACGATACTCTTACCACCGCGTGGGGCTCGACCTACGTTAACGACTTCCTTGACCGGGGACGGGTGAAAAAGGTCTACGTTCAGGCCGCGCCCGCTTTCCGCATGCTGCCGGACGACATCAATAAGTGGTACGTACGCAACAGCAGCGGCGGCATGGTGCCCTTCTCCGCCTTCGCCACCAGCCGCTGGGAGACCGGCTCGCCGCGCCTGGAGCGCTATAACGGCTACTCGTCGATTGAGATTGTCGGCGAGGCGGCGCAGGGCGTCAGCAGCGGCGCGGCGATGGACGCCATGGAGCGCCTGGTGGCGCAGCTGCCGCTCGGCGTCGGCTTCCAGTGGACCGGCGCCTCTTATCAGGAGCGGCTGTCGGGCTCGCAGGCGCCCGCGCTTTATGCGATTTCGCTGCTGGTGGTGTTTCTCTGCCTGGCGGCGCTCTATGAGAGCTGGTCGATTCCCTTCTCGGTGATGCTGGTAGTGCCGCTCGGCGTGGTCGGTGCGCTGGTCGCCACCTGGCTGCGCGGGCTGGAGAACGACGTCTACTTCCAGGTGGGGCTGCTAACGGTGGTGGGCCTGTCGGCGAAGAACGCCATTCTGATTGTGGAGTTCGCCAACGAGATCAACAGCAAAGGCGGCGAACTGGTCGGGGCGACGCTCGCCGCCTCGCGTCAGCGTCTGCGCCCGATCCTGATGACCTCGCTGGCCTTTATCTTCGGCGTGCTGCCGATGGCCATCAGCGCGGGCGCCGGTTCCGGCAGCCAGCACGCGGTCGGCACCGGCGTGATGGGCGGCATGATCTCCGCTACCCTGCTGGCGATCTTCTTTGTGCCGCTGTTCTTCGTACTGGTGCGCCGCCGCTTCCCGCTCAAGGCTAAGCCGCATGACTGAGTGAAAAAGTAAAGGCAGCCACCGAAGTGGCTGCCTTATTGCTATGTGTGGTCAGAATCAGAGCAAGGGGGAGATGTCCTGCCTTTTCCGCCGCGCGTTACTTGTTGCGTAACATCGCCGCGATAAATTCTTTCCAGTTCCCCATTTCGGTGTCAATCATATAAACCCTCTCTTATTGTGCTGACGATTTTACGCATAAATTTTCGCCATGTGAATACGGTTACACCTGTTTTCATTATCGGCAGCGTCGATTAATTACTGTAATTTTTCTTTCTGCTAGCTGACGCATATTTCAGCAACCTGTTATAAATGCGAAAGAAAGGGGGAAATATCTGGACCAGCCGGTCTGGATGCGCACTAAGATAATTCTTAACGTGATCATGATAAACCGCGTGACAGTAACCATTAAAATGAAAGCGGTTACTAAGACAAATCCTAATGATTTTATTCCAGTTATTTATTCGCTTTTCTGTTTACACTGCTCAGCGCCCCGGCTCTCTGTGTTAAACTGGCCGCCTCATTTTCAGACGAGGAATCCTGATGACAGCGCAGTGGGTGATGTACGGCATAAAAAATTGCGACACCATAAAAAAAGCGCGCCGCTATTTAGAAGCCGCCGACATCAAGGTTGAATTCCATGACTACCGCGCCAGCGGGCTGTGCGATGCGCTGCTGTCACAGCTTATCGATCGGTCCGGCTATCAGACGCTGCTTAACATGCGCGGTACCACCTGGCGCAAGCTGACGGACGCCGAACGCGACGCCGTTATCGATGCTGAGAGCGCTAAAGCGCTCATGCTGGCGCACCCCGCGGTCATCAAGCGGCCCGTACTGCGCGCGCCGGACGGCGCGCAGCTTGTCGGCTTCAGCGAAGCCGCTTACCAGGCGTTTATCCAGGAGAAGTCATAATATGTTCTGTCCTGTAATCGAACTGGCGCAGCAGCTTATCCGCCGCCCTTCGCTCAGCCCGGATGACGCGGGCTGTCAGGCGCTGCTGATTGCGCGTCTGCAGGCGATTGGCTTTCAGGTCGAGCCGATGCTTATCGACGACACGCTCAATTTCTGGGCGACGCGCGGTCAGGGCGAAACCCTGGCCTTCGCGGGCCATACCGACGTGGTGCCGCCGGGCGACGCCAGCCGCTGGATCAACCCTCCTTTCGAACCCACGATTCGCGACGGCATGCTGTTTGGCCGCGGTGCGGCGGACATGAAAGGTTCGCTGGCGGCGATGGTGGTGGCGGCGGAGCGCTTTGTCGCCGCGCACCCTAACCATAAAGGCCGCCTGGCGTTTTTGATCACCTCTGACGAAGAGGCGAGCGCCAAAAACGGTACGGTAAAAGTGGTCGAGCGTCTGATGGCGCGTAATGAGCGCGTGGATTACTGCCTGGTAGGCGAGCCGTCCAGTACCGAAGTGGTCGGCGACGTGGTGAAAAACGGCCGTCGCGGCTCGATGACCGCGAACCTGACCATCCACGGCGTGCAGGGTCATGTCGCCTATCCGCATCTGGCGGATAATCCGGTACATCGCGCCATGCCGGCGCTCAACGCGCTGGTCGCCACCGAGTGGGACAGCGGTAACGCCTTTTTCCCGCCCACCAGCATGCAGATTGCTAACGTGCAGGCGGGCACCGGCAGCAACAACGTCATCCCGGGCGAATTCTTCGTGCAGTTTAATTTCCGCTTCAGCACCGAACTCACCGATCAGATGATTAAAGATCGCGTGGCGGCGCTGCTCGACAGCTACCAGCTGCGCTATACGCTGGAGTGGAACGTTTCCGGTCAGCCCTTTCTGACCTCGCGCGGCAGGCTGGTCGACGCCGTTATCAGGGCAGTCTCGCACTATAATGAAATTAAGCCGCAGCTATTGACCACTGGCGGCACCTCAGACGGGCGGTTTATCGCGCGAATGGGCGCGCAGGTGGTGGAGCTTGGCCCGGTGAATGCCACCATTCACAAAATCAATGAGTGCGTGAAGGCAGCCGATCTGCAGACGCTGAGCCGCATGTATCAGCGCATTATGGAACAGCTGGTCGCCTGATCGCGATCGAGAGGAGCAGGCAAATGGAATTTATTAAAGATTACTGGTGGATCCTTGTGATCCTGTTGCTGGTCGGCGTGTTGATGAACGTTTACAAAGATCTGAAGCGCATCGATCATAAAAAATTTATGGCGAACAAGCCCGACCTGCCGCCGCATCGCGACTTTAACGATAAATGGGACGATGACGACAACTGGCCTAAGAAGAAGTAACCGGCCCTTTTCGTCGCGTCACCGTCCTGCAACGCCCTCGCCTGCGCGAGGGCGTTTTTACATCATCATGATGACGTCGTCGTCGCCAGGTTTCGCGCCGCTCAGCGCCTCATCGAAGTAGCGCTTCGGCACGGTGTAGTGCAGATGCTTCAGCGCCAGCGCCATGCTGCGGTCATCGACCGCGTGCGGCAGATCTTCAACGATATCGAGCGTCACGTCGCCGCCCAGCGCGGTCAGCCGTTGCGCCGCCTGTTCGGCGTGCTGCACCGGTATCTGTTCGTCATACTCGCCGTGGATCAGATGGATAGTGGTGCGCGTCGAGGCGTGCTCCGGCAGCGTCGCATAGCGGCCGCTAAACGCCACGACCCGGCCCGCCAGATCTGGCTGCGCCTTTATGCCCTCCAGCACCATGGTGCTGCCCTGCGAAAAGCCCACCAGTGCGGTCGCGTTGGCGCGCACGCCGCTTTGCGCCTGCCAGTGCCGCACTGAATCGACGAACTGCGGCAGCACGGCGTTAACCCGCTGCTGCTCGCTCTGATCGTGCTGGACGGTTTCGCTGAACCAGTAGTGGCCCGGCGACGGGGCGCCTACTGCCACCACCTGCGCCTGCGGGAACTCGCGCGCGAACCAGCTGCCCAGCTGCGCCATAGAGTGAGGATTGTCGCCGACGCCGTGATAGAGCAGGAACAGCTGTTGCGCTTCCGCGCTCGGCTGCTGAACAATAACGTATTGCAGTGTCATAGTGACCTCCTTTAATCACTATACGCCGCCCTGCGCAGAGCGCTATTGGGAAAATTTGAACAAGTTGGTGGATTTATTCTACTTGCCGACGCAGCTGTTCAGCGCGCGCCGCGTCCACCGTCATCAGGACGGCGCCGGTTTCAAGGCGCAGCCGGGCGATTAGCGCCTTGCGTCCGGTCAACCCGGCCTGCCGCGCCAGCGCGCCGGGCTCCGCTTCCGGCCGCAGCACAGCCTGCAGCAGCGGCGGCACAGCGACGCTGGCGGCGAGCCGGGATAGCACCGGCAGGCTCGCCTCCAGCGGCCGCTGCGCCCAGGCGAATCCCGCCGCCAGCCGGGCATCTTCATCAGTAAAGGTCAGCGGTGCCTCCGGCAGCGCGATCGACTCGGCAACCTGCAGGCGCAGCTGCGGCCAGTCGCGCGCCAGCTGCGTCGCGGCGCGCTGCTGTAGCGCCCGGCCTGCGGGCGTCAGCGCCAGAATCGCCATCGCCGCATAGCAGCCGCTGCTTGCTTCGCGCTGGGTGCCGATACGCGCCAGGCTAAAGCCGCAGGCGCGCCAGAAGGCCCACAGCGCCTCGGTGTAGCCGAAGCTGACCGAAAGAAAATCCACGTCCCGCTGACGCCGGGCGGCAGCGACTAACCCCAGGCCGACCCCCTGCCTGCGCTGCTCCGCCGCCACCGCGATACGGCTGATACGTCTGGAGCGCAGCGTCGCCGCCTCGACCAATCCGGCGTGCGCCGCCAGCGACTGCGCCACCAGATTGCCGCGCGGACGGCGTCTGCCCGCCCAGACCGCCTGCGCCAGCTCGGGCGTCAAACCGCCCTCCTCAACCAGCCAGAGCGCGCCCTGCAGCGCGGGCGCTTCGCCGCTCAGCCACAGGGTCATGCCAGGCGCATCCATTAAGCGTCGCAGATCGAGCGGCGAGGTGCGGTAGTGAGCGCTGGCCAGCAGGCGATACGCGGCCGCCGGCAGCGCGGGATCGCGCCGCCAGGCGTCGTCAGGCATCCGACGCGGCGCGCCGACCGAAGCGCGCGGCGCGGGCGCGGCATCCTCAAACAGCAGCGCCTGATTAAGCCAGGCCTCCAGCGGATCGTGCCGCGACCAGCGCAGCGGCTCATCCAGCGTAAAGTAACGCACCTGCTCCAGCGCGGCGCAAAACTTCAGGATAAAGCCGCGGCCGGTGCCTTCGTAGCCCTGCACCGTGGTGGTCAGCAGCACGCGCGGGAAGCGCGCGACCAGCTGCGTCAGGATAGGCGCCGGGATCGCCGCGGCCTCGTCGACGATTAGCCAGTCGACAGCGGGCAGATCCGGCTGGGCGAGAATGGCGTCGGGCGCCATAAAGTGAAAGTGGTGCTGCGCGAAGCGCGTCAGCACGTCGGTGGCGGCTTTCGCCGGGGCGGTGATCAGCGCGCGCGGGATCTGCCGCGCCAGCATGCCCGCCAGCGCCGATTTGCCGCGTCCGCGCGGCGCGGTCAGCACCGCGACGCCTGACGTCATCGTCAGCAGCTGATGAACAATCGCCTGCTGCTGCTCCGGTGCCCGGCACTGCCAGCGCGGCAGCGGCGCCAGCGGCAAGATACGCGGCGGCGCCTCCTGACGCAGCAGCGCCACGGCGGGATCGGCGAGCAAACTCGCCTGCAGATGACGCACAAAGTGCGGCGTCGGAAGCGGTTCGGCGACGTCGGCCCAGCGCAGGCTGTCCTCGTCAGGCTGTTGCGCCCAGCGCGGCCACGTTGGCGTCAGCAGCAGCAGCCAGCTTCCGGCGCGCAGCGTGCCCGCCAGGGCGGCGAACGCCTCGGCGTGGAAACCGCGGCGCGCGTCGAAAATAGCATGGGTGAATTCGCGGCCAAGCAGCGTGCGCAGCGCCGACGGCGCGCAGTGCGGCAGCCCCTCAACTGGCGCGTCGCCCACGACCAGCCAGTCGCCAGGCAAGGCGGCGCGCCACTCGGCGGCGCGCGCCAGAGACCATTCTGCCTCGCCGCTGATGACGCAAAGCCGCCTGATGCCTGCCTGCTGCATCTGACGGCTGAGCTGTTCAGGCGACATCAGTTAGCGGCGAAGGTGTTGCACTGTCCCGGATCGCCGCTGTCGAATCCGCGTTTAAACCAGGTGTAGCGCTGCTCCGAGGTGCCGTGGGTAAAGCTGTCGGGCACCACGCGTCCCTGACTGCGCTGCTGCAGACGGTCATCGCCGATCGCCCGCGCCGCATCCAGCGCCTGCTGCAGGTCGCCGGTTTCCAGCCAGTTATCTTTGCTGACATAGTGGCCCCAGACGCCGGCAAAGCAGTCCGCCTGCAACTCCATTTTTACCGACAGATGGTTGATTTGCGTCTGGCTTGCGCCCTGCTGCATTTCACGCACTTTCGGTTCAATGCCGAGCAGATTCTGCACGTGGTGTCCCACCTCATGCGCCACTACGTAGCCCTGCGCAAATTCGCCGCCCGCACCGAGCTTGTTTTTCATCTCATCGTAGAAGGAGAGGTCGATATAGACGCGACGATCCGCCGGGCAGTAGAAGGGACCCATCGCCGTCTGGCCGGTGCCGCAGCGGGTCTGGGTTGCGCCGCGATACATCACCAGCGTTGGCGCGGTGTACTCTTTGCCCATCTGCTGGAACAGTTTGCTCCAGGTATCTTCCGTGGAGGCCAGGATAACGCGGGTGAATTTCGCCGCTTCGTCATCATTGGCGCTGACGCGCTGCTGCTGGCTGGTGGGAGCAACGTCGCCGCCGGTCAGCAGTCCCGTCAGGTCATAACCGTAATAGCCAGCAACCGCGACCACGACTAACAGAATAATGCCGCCCTTTCCGCGTGGAATACGAATCTGACGTCCGCCGCCACCGTAAGCTGGGCTCTGATCTCGACGGTCTTCTACATTGTCGCTCTCGCGACGTCCTTGCCAGCGCATACACTGCTCCTGATTAAGATAGTTTCCCGTGATTTTAGTTGCGCGAGGAGACAACTACCAGCCTTGCGGCCAAATGAAAAAAGGAGAGTCGCGGCTCTCCTTTTTCTGTCTGGCAGGCGATGAGCCTAGTCGAGCTTAACGCCCAGACGCTGCGCCACCTCTTCATAGGCCTCGATCAGACCGCCCAAACTCTGGCGAAAACGATCTTTGTCCATTTTGTCCATGGTCTGCTTGTCCCACAGGCGCGCGCCGTCTGGCGAAAATTCGTCGCCCAGTACTACTTCCCCTTTAAACAGGCCGAACTCCAGTTTGAAATCGACCAGGATCAGGCCTGCGTCGTCAAACAGTTTGCTCAGCACGTCGTTGGCTTTAAAGGTCAGCTCCTGCATACGCGCCAGGTTCGCTTTACTTACCCAGCCGAAAGTTTCGCAATAGGATTCATTAACCATCGGGTCGTGCTTCGCGTCGTCTTTGAGGAACAGATCGAACAGCGGCGGATTGAGGATCATGCCCTCCTCCACGCCGAGACGTTTAACCAGCGAGCCAGCCGCGCGGTTGCGTACTACGCACTCCACCGGCACCATCTCCAGCTTTTTCACCAGCGCTTCGTTGTCAGAGAGCAGCGCTTCCATCTGGGTCGGAATGCCCGCTTCCTGCAGTTTGGTCATGATGAAATGGTTGAACTTGTTGTTGACCATTCCTTTGCGATCGAACTGCTCGATTCGGGCTCCGTCGCCTGCTGACGTATCGTTGCGGAACTCAAGTACCAGCAGATCCGGATTGTCGGTGCTGTATACGGTTTTCGCTTTACCGCGATACAACTCAGCTCGCTTTTGCATCTTGTTAACTCCAGACTTGAAAATTTCAGGTGTTCTGCGACGGCGGGCCGCTGGGGGATTGCCGCGACGCAATCGTTTACTTCGCCGCGCGCTATTATGCCAGAGAAGAAAAAAAAAGGCCGGAGAATCTCCGGCCCTGAGGCGATTTATTTGTTGAGGGCCGCCTGGAACACGGCCACCAGCGCATCGTTCTGCGACTGGGTGAGCACGTGCCCTTTCGGATCGATAAACTGCAGGCTGCTGCGGTTATCAAGGTCGCCGACCTGCACTTTATAGTCACCGTTCGGCAGCTCCGGATCTTTCGCGCCGACCTCATCCCACGCGCCGCTGCCCGGCGACTTGTAGGTCACATTCATGCTGCCCTGCGAGCGATTGCTGTCGGTCACTTCCATGCCGACGCGCTGCATCGCCTGCGGCAAACGCTGCCAGGCAACGCTGAACGGCGTGCGCAGCACCAGCATCGGCAGGCCGGTATCGTCCGCGCCGCTCTGTACGTCAATGCTGCCGCTGGCGCGGCCCGCCGCCGCGTTTTCGCTGGCGACGTCGATTTTATCCAAACCGGCGCTGATGGCGTTGAGCATCTGCGCGGTATAACGCTGGATCTGCACCGGTGCGGTGACCGCTTTGCCTTCCTGCTCCAGCTCCAGCAGGCGCACCGTCAGCACCTGCTGATAGCTCTGCGACTGCACGCTGATCTCATAGCGGCCGCGATATTGATGATCTTCGTCGGCGCGGTTCCACTGCACCCAGTCAGTGGTGAGCTGCTGACGCGCATCGTTGCGCTGCGCAATGGGGAAGTTGCTCGACTCAACGACTTTGGTCACCTGCGACCAGACCGCGCCGCGACGGTTTTCCAGCATCAGCACGCCGGTGTTGCCGGTGAACTGCGCACGCGCGCCGTTGACCAGCGCCAGCGGCTGAGCTGGCGGACGAATATCGAGCTGCTTGCCGACGTTGCCGCTGGCGGCGGTGTGCGGCACGTCGTAATCGCCGTGCGCCACCGGCAGGATCATGCCGGCGGGGGCCTGCAGATCGTGCAGCTCGCTGGCCTGTAAATAGGACTCGTCACCGCTTACCTGACGTTTATAGCGCTGATCGCTTGAGCACGCCGTTAACAGCATCGCAGTAGACAGCGCCACGACGGTCGCCACCGTTGAGCGCTTTACAGAATGATTCATTGAAACTCCCTAACTTATCGCAAACCCGCTTTAATCAGCGCCTGCTCAACTTTTGGTATGGCCGCTGAACTCAGCGGCGTCATCGGCAGACGCAGCGTGTCACTGGCGATTAATCCTAACTGTTTCGCCGCCCATTTCACTGGGATCGGATTGGGTTCGCAGAAAAGCGTCTGGTGCAGATGCATCAGACGCTGATTCAGGCGACGCGCCTCGACGAAGTTGCCCTGTTGCGCCAGCGCGCACAGCTCAGCCATTTCACGCGCCGCGATATTGGCCGTGACCGAGATAACACCCTTGCCGCCCAGCTGCATCAGGTCCAGCGCGCTGGCGTCGTCGCCACTGACAATGATAAAGGCCTCATCGACCAGTGCTTGGATCTGGCTAACGCGCGATAAGTTCCCGGTCGCCTCTTTGATTCCGATAATATTTTTGATTTCAGCCAGGCGCGCGACGGTCTCCGGCAACATGTCGCAGCCGGTGCGCGAGGGGACGTTGTATAACATTTGCGGCAGCGCCGTGCTTTCCGCGATCGCTTTAAAGTGCTGGAACAGCCCTTCCTGCGTCGGACGGTTGTAGTAAGGCGTCACGGTCAGGCAGCCAACTACGCCGCTGTTTTCGAAGCGTTTGGTGAGAGAGATGCCTTCTGCGGTGGCGTTGGCGCCGGTGCCGGCGATCACCGGAATACGGCCATCTGCCAGCTCGAGCGTCAGCATCACTACGTCGCCATGCTCTTCATGGCTCAGGGTCGCGGATTCGCCGGTGGTGCCGACGGAGACGATCGCCGCGGTGCCGCTGGCGACGTGATAATCAATTAGTTTTTTCAGACTCGCACGGCAGACATTACCTTTGTCATCCATTGGCGTAACGAGTGCAACAATACTTCCCGTGAACATTGGCGATCCCCTCGACAAACAAGTGCTTCATGGTACGTTTTACTTCTGCTGAAAAGCAAGCAGGCCACGCCGCTCCTGCGCTTGTCAGCAGTTTTTTTTATGTTTACCTTATAGTTATTAGCGAATGAACAGGAAATCCCACTTTGCCGCAGTCTCAGCCCCACCATTTGGTGATCACCGCACTGGGTGTTGACCGTCCGGGTATCGTCAATACCATTACCCGTCACGTCAGCAGCTGCGGATGCAATATCGAAGACAGCCGTCTCGCCATGCTCGGGGATGAGTTCACCTTTATTATGCTGCTCTCCGGCAGCTGGAATGCCATCGCGCTGATTGAATCGACGCTGCCGCTGAAAGGGGCGGAGCTGGAGCTGCTGATCGTCATGAAGCGCACTAGCGCCAGAATGCGTCCGCCGATGCCGGCGACGGTGTGGGTGCAGGTCGAGGTGCCCGATTCGCCCCACCTGATCGAACGCTTTACCGATCTGTTCGACAAACATGCGATGAACATTGCTGAGCTGGGATCGCGCATCAAGCCGGGTCAGGCGGATCAGACGCCGACGCTCTATATTCAAATTACCGCGCACAGCCCGGCAGGCGTTGGCGACTCTCAGTTTGAGCAGGCGTTTTACGCCCTGTGCCGCGAACTCAACGCCGACGGCACGCTGCGTTTCTACAGCCTGGCCGACGACGATGCGGCAACGCTGCAGGGTTCACGCTAAGCTGTAAACAAGCCGGGGCTATTTCTCCACATCACTGTTGTCTGGCTATGTGGCGCAATATCCCCTGATGGCGGCTTTTCGCCTGACGCCGTTTGTCAGATGTCAGGTCGCCCACAGCATAAAGAAAAAATGGAGAGTAGTGATGAATCCACTGAAAGCCGGTGATACCGCACCGAAATTTAGCTTGCCCGACCAGGATGGCGAACAGGTAAATTTAACCGACTTCCAGGGACAGCGCGTTCTGGTCTATTTCTACCCGAAAGCGATGACGCCGGGATGCACCGTGCAGGCCTGCGGCCTGCGCGACAATATGGATGAGCTGAAGAAAGCGGGCGTGGAAGTGCTCGGCATCAGCACTGATAAACCTGAAAAGCTGTCGCGCTTCGCCGAAAAAGAGCTGCTGAACTTTACGCTGCTCTCTGACGAAGATCATGAGGTCTGCTCCGCCTTCGGCGTCTGGGGCGAGAAGACCTTTATGGGCAAAACCTATGACGGCATCCACCGTATCAGCTTCCTGGTGGGCGTCGACGGCACAATCGAAAAAGTGTTCGACGACTTCAAAACCTCTAACCATCACGACATCGTGATGGCTTATCTGAAGTCGGCGTAACGCGGCGCGGATGCGGCCCTGCGCCGCATCCCCCTCTTCTCTTTACGGCGTCAGGCTCTCCGACGCCTTCGCCACCCGCACGCAGTTGCGCCCGTCATGCTTGGCCTGATAGAGCGCGGCGTCAGCCTGTTTCAAACTCTGCTCCAGCGGCATCGCCTCATCCTGCCAGGCCGCAACGCCGACGGAAAGGGTAATGGCGCCAACGTCGGCTATCGACGCGGCGGCGATGCTGGCGCGTATGCGCTCGGCGAGGCGGCTCGCCTCATCAATATCGGTCACTGGCAGCAGCATCAGAAACTCCTCTCCGCCGCTGCGGCACACCACGTCGCTCTGACGTGCGCTGGCGCTTAAGGTCTCTGCCACCTGCTTGATCACGCGGTCGCCGACGTCGTGTCCCCAGCTGTCGTTGACCCGCTTAAAGTGATCGATATCGAGCGCCAGCACGGCGAACGGCTGACGCATTGTCTGATAGTAGTCGAGCACTGCGCTGAGGCCGCGTCGGTTGAGGAGCTGCGTCAGCGGATCGGTCTGCACCTCTGATTTCAGTCGGCCAATTTTATCCTGTACCAGCCCGATGCCGGTCAGCAGCGCGCGCTTCACCTGCGCCGCCTCGAAGTACCAGGCATGAATCATGCCGAGCTCCAGCGAGACGCCGGGCGCATCCATCTGGCGCGCCTTACGCGCCAGCTGCCAGAGCGGCAGCGCGATGAGCCGCGCCAGCACCACCGCCACCAGCAGCGTCAGCAGCGCGAAAGGCACCGAGTGCTTCAGCACCTGCATCAGCAGACCGGTGAGCGGCTCCAGCGTTACCGCGGTGGGCTTCAGCGCCACCACCGTCCAGCCGGTGGTCGGCACGACGGCGTATCCGGCAAGGCGCGGCGGTTCGCCCGCCGACTGCAGCTGCAGCGAGCCGTTGCTGTTTTCGTCGTGGCCGCTCAGCAGCGCGGGCAGGGTTTTCCCAATCAGCTGCCCGTTCTGGTGATAGAGCACCTGGCTGCTGCTGTCGAGCACATAGACGCTGGTGCCGTCACGATAGTACTGCTCGCCGAGCAGCGTATTTAAGATGCTTTTCTTTTTCAGGTAGATGGTGCCGCCTACGTAGCCGAGATAGTGCCCGTCGCGGCTCCAGATCGGCCAGGAGACGAAAATAATCAGGTTGTTTGCCGCTGAAATGGTCGGCTTGCTGATGGCGGGCTGCCGCGCGCTTAGCGCCTCGCGTGACGCATCGCTGGTCAGGTGCATGCCCTGCAACATCAGCGACTCCGGCGAGATAGCTTTTACCACGCCGCTGGCGTCGACCACCGCCACCGAGTTAAAGCTGCTGGTCTGTTCGCGCAGGCGATCGACCTCCTGACGCAGCAGCGCGGGATCCTCAAAGTTTTCGCCAAGCAGCCTGGCGCTGTAGTGCAGCTGCGACTGCGCCAGCTGGAAAAAGATTTCGGTGGTGGAGGCGAGCTTGGTGGCGTAAGCGCGGTTCGCCTCCAGCGTGCTGTCGATCAGCGCCATACGCTGCACGCGCCAGGTGGCATAGAGCGTGTTGGTCAGCGTAACCACAATGCTGACGATAGCGAGCAACGCAATAAGCGTACGCAGATCGGTTCGGGGACGCAGGCGCATTAGCATAGCGCGCCCGCCGCAAAAGATAAGTACATGCTGAAAGGCCTGAGAATGTCGTTATTGTTGGAGATGATCTGCCCTGGTGAGGCAATCGCCAAGTGTACACGCAGTCGCCCTCATGAGCACCTTTCCCGCCGCGACATTCTCAGAAACCTTTTATTTACGCTGGTGCTGAGGGATCGGTTGGTATCGATCGTGAAGGATTCAGAGGAGTGGCGTACAAGGGGGGCGGCCCGTTCGGCTGCAGGTCAAAAGCGGTCTGATGCAAAACCCGCCGCGCATATTGAAGGTGCGCCCCTGAGTCAAACGTCCATGCGGCAGATAACGTCAGCCACAGCGAAATAAAGATAACAGCGGCGCGCGGCCGCTGTCGGGAGGGGATTTACAGCATCAGGAAGGCGTAGCCTTCGTTTTGCAGCGTCGCCACCGTGGTGCCGCTGGAGATGGTATGGGTCACGCGCTGATCGATCCAGTCGCGCTGCAGATTGTGGAAGGCCACCGACTGGTCGCAGATCGAAACCTGCACGCCAGCCTTTTTCAGCTCGTCAATCAGCTTCAGATTGGGGTTATCCACGCCGTAGGCTTTATGGAACTGATCGTTATTCAGCGCGGCTGGCACCGCATCGCTGTTGATCGACACCACGAATTTCAGCTGATCCAGCGGCACGCCTGCAGCATAATAAAGGTTGGTCACGCGGGCGACGCGCTCCAGCCCGAGATTCGGCTGACGAATATCGCCTTCATTACGGTTAATCTGGAAAACGATTTTATTGCTCAGGCCCGGCACGGTACCGGGTTTAAAAGCGGGCGTATCGACATAGTGAATTTTGCCGAAGCCTTCAATTGCAGGCGTACTCCAGAAATCCGCTGGCTGTGTGGTGTTACCGGCAAATTTGCCGCTCACCTTGTCATATAATTCCGGCAGCTGTAACACATTGCCGCCAATAAAACCGGCTATCGCCGCCACCACAATATAGGCCGCTGGGCGCATCGTTATTCTCCTGCTTGTTATTTTTGAAGTGTGATTACATCTGTAGCCATGCGTAACCCTGATTTTCCAGGGTTGAGACCGTAGTTGGGCTGGAGAGCGCATGGACAACCGATTTATCGATCCAGTCGTTGGGATAATGGTGGAAAGCCACCGACTGATCGCAGACAGAGACCTTCACGCCCAACTTATCAAGCTGGTTGATAAGCTTGAGGTTGGGATTGTCTACGCCATAGAACTGTTTGAAGTGGGCGTTATCCAGCATCGCAGGCGTTGCGTCGCCCGTTACCGAGACCACGAATTTTAGCTCTTCGACCGGCACGCCAGAGGCGACATAGAGATTGACCACGCGCGCCACGCGCTCCAGGCCGAGGTTGACGTCGGTCATCGCGCCGTCGCTACGGGTAATCTGGAACACAATCTTATTGCTCAGACCCGCGACCGGTTTAAAGGCGGCGTCTGGTTCATAATGGATCTTGCCGTAGCCGTCGACGGCGGGCGTGCTCCAGAAACCGTCAGGATCGCTGGGTTTGGCGGCAAAATGGTTAACGACTTTTTGATAGAGCGCGCCGCTCTGGGTAACGCCCGCGCCAACAGCACCGCCAATAATGGCGATGAGCGCGTAAGATACAGCTGAACGCATAAATTATCTCCGGACAACAGCGTAGCGCTGGTTCACATCCCGAATTGGGTGAGCTATCTATACCACAGCGCTGGCGCGGCAAAAGGGCGGAGCGCTGACCGCCTGAGGCGCGTTAATTGCAAAGGGAACTATTAACAAAGTTAATTGATGAACACTTTTGATGGCGAGAGGCGTAGTGGTCAGCATTGAAGTGGATCGATATTAAAGAAGAGAACGGCGTTAAATTAAATTCAATGCACCGAATAACGTACCAGCTATTTATACTTCCCGGTGAAGCGCAGCAGGCACCACAATAAAAATGATTGATTTTCGCTTTCGCTCGCTAAGCCCTTTCGGCGCGTTTTTTTCAGAGTAAGCCTGGAAAAAAACATGCCACCTTCAATTTTTTTGAGTAAATTTACATATCTTTAATCAAAAAGCGTGGTTCCTCTCCCCATATTCTATCGCTGCCAGCTATCCCGCCCGGGGCGTTTAAAAAATCCACACCTGCTGCAGCGCTGCCAGAGCGTCGTTTCCCGCTAAGGGAGTAAATGCGCGTTTTATTTTTGAACGAAAGCGCCCCTGCGTTTAACGTTCAATTTTTTGCGGCAAAAGCGCCGCGGCGGGGTGTGGGAATAGCAGAGCAGACCGTTTCTTTCTTTTAAGGCTCTGGTTAAGATAGGCGCGACGCGTCTTTTACCCTGAAAAAGCACAATGTACTTTCCAGGCCTCAGAGTTTCTCTACAGGATCCAGGCATGTTGAACCGGTTAAAGAAAACGCTACTCGCCGCGCTGCTTCCCACGCTGATGCTGATGCCGCACGCGTCCGTTTGGGCTGACGTCAGCGACGCCCTTCCCGATATGGGCACCACCGCAGGCTCAACGCTCTCTATCGGTCAGGAGATGCAGATGGGCGATTTTTACGTGCGTCAGCTGCGCGCCAGCGCGCCGCTGATCAACGATCCGCTGCTTAATGAGTACATCAACCAGCTCGGCCAGCGCCTGGTCGCCCATGCCGATTCGGTGAAGACGCCCTTCCACTTTTTCCTGATCCAGAACGACGAGCTCAACGCCTTCGCCTTCTTCGGCGGCAACGTGGTGCTGCACGCCTCGCTGTTCCGCTTTACCGAAAATGAGAGCCAGCTGGCGTCGGTGATGGCGCATGAAATCTCGCACGTTACCCAACGCCATCTGGCGCGCGCCATGGAAGATCAGAAGCGCAACGCACCGCTGACCTGGGTCGGGGCGCTGGGATCGATTCTGCTGGCGATGGCGAGTCCTCAGGCGGGCATGGCGGCGCTGACCGGCACGCTGGCGGGCACCCAGCAGGGCATTATCAGCTTCACCCAGGGCAATGAGCAGGAGGCGGATCGCATCGGCATTCAGGTGCTGCAGCGCGCCGGATTCGATCCTGAGGCGATGCCCAATTTTTTACAGAAGCTGGCCGATCAGAGCCGCTTCTCGTCGAAACCGCCAGAGATCCTGCTGACGCACCCCCTGCCCGATAGCCGCCTGGCGGACGCGCGCAACCGCGCCAACCAGATGCGTCCGGTAGTGGTGCAGTCATCACAGGATTACTACATGGCGAAAGTGCGCGCGCTTGGCATGTACGCCACCGGTCGCAACCAGCTGACCGACGAGCTGCTGGACAGCTATAGCCACGGCAACAGCCGCGAGCAGCAGGCGGCGCAGTATGGTAAAGCGGTACAGTTTTTACAGGCGAAGAGTTTCGCCAACGCGAAAAAGATCATCGAGCCGCTGCTGGCGAAGCAGCCCGATAACGTCTGGTATCTCGACATCATGACCGATATCGATATCGGCCTGAACCAGCCGCAGCAGGCGATCGCCCGGCTGAATGCCGCGGGCGCGGCCAAAAACAGCCCGGTGGTGCAGCTCAATCTGGCGAACGCCTACGTCGAGGCAAAACAGCCCGCCAACGCCAGCCGCATTCTGAATCGCTACACCTGGTCACATCCGGACGATGTTAACGGCTGGGATCTGCTGGCACAGGCGTCGGCGCAGCAGGGACTGAACGATGAAGAGATGGCGGCGCGTGCCGAAACGCTGGCGCTTAACGGCCAGCTGGATCAGGCGATTACTACGCTGAGCAGCGCCAGCGCGCAGGTGCCGGTCGGCAGCCTGAAGCAGGCGCGCTACGACGCGCGTATCGACCAGCTTCGTCAGCTGCAAACCCGCTTCAAGCAGTATCAAAAAGGATAACCCAGCATGGTCACCATTTATCACAATCCGCGCTGCAGCAAGAGTCGGGAAACCCTGGCGCTGCTGGAGGCGAACGGCGTTAAGCCTGCTATCGTCCACTATCTGGAAACCCCGCCGGACCGCAAGACGCTGCAAATTCTGCTGAAAAAACTCGGCATGCGCAGCGTTCGGCAGCTGATGCGCACCAAAGAGACGCTTTATAAAACGCTGCGGCTGGAAGAGGCCGACGAGGCGCAGCTGCTTGAGGCGCTGACGGCGCATCCGGCGCTGCTGGAACGGCCGGTGGTGATCAACGGCGATCGGGCGCGCATTGGCCGGCCGCCGGAAGCGGTGCTGGAGATCCTTTAGCTCACAGTATGACTTCTGCTCCTCACCTCGGTTGCAGGGCTAATTTTTAGACGATTGTCAGCAAAAGGCCGCTGGCGTATATTTGAGCAACAGTCCGTTTTGGCCTATCTAATCGGTGATTCTATGTCAGCTCAGGAAGCGAAAATCAGGCATCAGCGTGAATATCAGCAGCATGTTGAAGCCGTCCGCAAAGGCGAGGCAACTGGCCGCATAATTGAAAAGCGCCCTGACGGTGTTGTTCCGGCTAAAAAGGGCCGCAGCCAGACGTTTTTCTGAAAACACTTTCTCTCTTGTATCCTCTGCCTCTGCCCAGGCTATAAAAAAGCGCCGTCGCTGAGATAGAATTTTTATGACTGAACGTTCTATTCCGCCCGAAGAACAGACTCTTAAACTCAATCGCTATTTGATTGACAATGCTTATCAGCTTCCGTCGCCAGTGATAACTGTAGGCGGACAAGCAGTTATGTACTGGTATCTCACCTATCTGCATCTTTACCCTGACCAGCCAGATGTGACGGCTATAACCTCAATCGACGTCGATTATGTGGCGCGTAAAGAAGGTGTGGATGTGATTGCGCGTATCTTTAACGTAGAAAGCAAAACTCAGGATATATTTCATCCGCCTTCAATCGCGGTATTGAGTTTAATAGACAGGGACACCGGCCAGGTAAAAGAGGATGAACAGGGCCAGTTTTTGAATGCGCGACTAAACGAAGCAAACATTGTCGATATTATCGACCGACCGACGGGTTTTGACGCCGATGATTTTGTCGGCAATAAACTCAGGCTTAATACCGAACCTTACCTGGTCATGCCCGATCGGCACGGTGCAGCGATGTATCATGAATTTGTCAGGGTTCTTAATCCCCTCGCCTGCATCCGGTCACGACTCTCCAATGCAACAGTCCCAATGGGAAAAGACAGGCTAACTGAAGCCGAAAGAATTCGCGTGCTGGCATTACCCGCCTTTAACTTTTTGCTTGAAAAGCTACAGACGTTGCCCTTACGCGTGAGCAGAAAGTACGTCGATTACTTTTTGTCTTTTATCTGGCAAAGAGATTTTAGACGGTTTCAGGCTGAGCACAACATCCCGCTATATCGCATCGTTGAACAGCTTACAGTAGAACTGGAACACAATCCTGGTGATTACAGTTCGCCAGAGCTATATATGAAAGAGCTGCCGCGCAAAATTGATTATTTGAAGCAGGAATATGAGCGTTTTTTAAAACGCATTGCTATGCGTTAGAGGCATCTGTTCTGCGGTTCTTCCAAAAATAGAGAGAAAATACATTAAAGCCCGAGCGTCTCTTTTACGAAAGGAATGGTGAGCTTGCGCTGTGCGCTGATCGAGGCGTGATCGAGGCGATCCAGCGTATCGAACAGCGTGCGCATCTCGCGATCGAGGCGTTTCAGCAGGAAACGGCCGACATCTTCCGGCAGCTCAAAGCCCCGCATACCGGCGCGCAGCTGCAGCGCCTGCAGCTTATCTTCGTCGCTCAACGGCTGCAGACGATAGATCTGCCCCCAGTCGAGACGCGACGCCAGATCGGGCAGGTTGAGATTGAGCTGGCGCGGCGGCCGATCGCCGGTGATAAAGAGCCGGGTTTTGCCGGTTTCCAGGATGCGATTATAGAGATCGAAGATCGCCATTTCCCACGCCTCTTCGCCAGCGATGCACTCAATATTATCGATGCAGACCAGCGCCAGATGCTCCATGCCGTCCAGCACGTCCGGCACAAACCAGGTGCGTTTATCCAGCGGCACATAGCCAACCGCTTCGCCGCGCGCCGACATCTCCGCGCACGCCGCATGCAACAGATGGCTGCGGCCACCGCCTTCGCGCGACCAGAAATAGAGATAGCTGCCGTGTTGCTGACTGAGGGCGCCTTTCAGCGCGGCAATAAGCGACGGATTCTCCCCCGGCCAGAAGCTGGCGAACGTCTCGTCGTCCGGTAAGTAAAGTGGCAATGACAGTTGTGCCGGCGTGTTCAGAAGCACCTCAAAAGGAACAGGCAAAAAACGGGGCAAGTCTACCACAGTTTTCGCCAGGTGAGGATAACGGGCATCCCTGCCCTTACGGAGCTTAGTGACCGCTCTTCTCTTCGGCGTCCAGCACCACTTCTTCCGGGCGCAACAGCGAAATAACACGGAAGATCAGCGCCAGCAGCACGCCGACCAGCGTCGCCAGCGCCATGCCCTTCAGCTCCGCGGCGCCGATGTGCACTTTCGCTCCGCTGACGCCGATGATGAGGATAACCGAGGTGAGGATCAGGTTTTGCGCCTTGCTGTAATCCACTTTGGATTCGATCAGCACGCGGATACCTGACGCGCCGATAACGCCATAGAGCAGCAGCGACACGCCGCCCATGACCGGCACCGGGATCGCCTGAATCGCCGCCGCCAGCTTGCCGACGCACGACAGCAGGATGGCGATGATCGCCGCGCCCCCGATCACCCAGGTGCTGTAGACGCGGGTAATGGCCATTACGCCGATGTTTTCGCCATAGGTGGTGTTGGGCGTCGAGCCGAAAAAGCCGGAAATCACGGTGGAAAGGCCGTTAGCGAACATTGAGCGATGCAGGCCGGGATCGCGGATCAGATCTTTTTTCACAATGTTGGCGGTCACCACCAGATGACCAACATGCTCGGCGATCACCACCAGCGCGGCGGGCAGAATAGTGAGCATCGCCGCCCACTCGAAGCGTGGCGTATAGAAAGTCGGCAGCGCAAACCAGGGCGCGTTGTAGACCGGCGTCCAGTCGACGATGCCCATAGCGAACGAGAGCGCGTAGCCTGCCACCACGCCCACCAGAATAGGGATAATGGCGAGGAAGCCGCGGAACAGCACCGAGCCAAACACCGTCACGCCCAGCGTCACCAGCGAGATAGTGATGGTGGTGCTGTCAGGGCTGGCACCTTCCGCTGGCAGCAGCCCCGCCATATTGGCCGCCACGCCCGCCAGCTCCAGACCGATAACCGCCACGATCGCGCCCATCGCCGCCGGCGGAAACATCACGTCGATCCAGCCGATGCCAGCCTTTTTCACAATCAGCGCCACGATGCAGAACAGCACGCCGCACAGGATAAAGCCGCCCAGCGCCAGCTCATAGCCGAGCGGCAAGAGCAGCAGCACCGGCGAGATAAAGGCGAAGCTGGAGCCGAGGTAGGCGGGAATTTTGCCTTTGCAGATAAAAAGATAGAGCAGCGTGCCGACGCCGTTGAACAGCAGCACCGTCGCCGGGTTGATATGAAACAGGATCGGCACCAGCACCGTTGCGCCGAACATGGCGAACAGATGTTGCAGGCTGAGCGGTATCGTTTGCAGTAGCGGCGGGCGTTCGCTGACGCCAATGGCGCGACGAGTCATCATTTATCCCCTTAAAGCGGTTTTATTTTGCCAAAAAAAAGCCGACTCTCTGGTCGGCTGATTCAGTTACTTGGTTCCGAAAATCTTGTCGCCGGCATCGCCCAGCCCCGGAATGATATACCCCTTTTCATTCAGTCCGTGGTCGACCGACGCGGTGTAGAGCTCAACGTCCGGATGCGCCTTCTCCAGCGCGGCGATGCCTTCCGGCGCGGCGACCAGCACCAGCACCTTGATGCTGCTGCAGCCCGCTTTTTTCAGCAGATCGATAGTGGCGATCATGGAGCCGCCCGTGGCCAGCATCGGATCGACCACCAGCGCCAGGCGCTCTTCGATATTGGAGACCAGCTTCTGGAAGTACGGCACCGGCTCCAGCGTCTCTTCGTCGCGGTAGACCCCGACCACGCTGATGCGCGCGCTTGGCACATGCTCCAGCACCCCTTCCATCATCCCCAGGCCGGCGCGCAGAATCGGCACCACGGTGATTTTTTTACCTTTGATTTGATCGATTTCCACCGGGCCGTTCCAGCCTTCGATGGTAACGCGCTCGGTTTCCAGGTCGGCGGTGGCTTCGTAGGTCAGCAGGCTGCCAACTTCCGAGGCCAGCTCGCGGAAGCGCTTGGTACTGATATCGTGCTCACGCATCAAGCCCAGTTTATGTTTGACCAGCGGGTGTTTGACTTCCACGATCTTCATTGGTGTTCTCCCGGAATGAGTTGAGCTAAAAAAAATCGCGGGATTATACCGCCTTTTCGCAAGCGCGCCATATGTCGTTGCGCAAAGAGGCGAAGTTTTGATCCGTTATTCAAGGATTGATGAAAATCGTCCGGCGCGCAATTTGACCAGGCGATGGGGCTCGCAAACGTTTGCCTGCGCTGTTAGAATTGGCGCGCTTTTTGTTAACCACCAACCGCAATCGCGTGGGGATTCCGCAGTGACCGACAAGACCTCTCTCAGCTACAAAGACGCCGGCGTTGATATCGATGCTGGTAATGCTCTGGTTGATCGTATTAAAGGCGTAGTGAAAAAGACCCGCCGCCCGGAAGTTATGGGTGGGCTGGGCGGTTTCGGCGCCCTTTGCGCGCTGCCGCAGAAATATCGCGAGCCGGTACTGGTCTCCGGAACCGACGGCGTCGGCACTAAGCTGCGTCTGGCGATGGATCTGAAGCGCCATGACGCTATCGGCATCGATCTGGTCGCCATGTGCGTGAACGATCTGGTGGTTCAGGGCGCAGAGCCGCTGTTTTTCCTCGACTATTACGCCACCGGCAAGCTGGACGTCGAGACCGCTTCTGCCGTTATCACCGGCATCGCCGAGGGCTGTCTGCAGTCTGGCTGCGCGCTGGTAGGCGGCGAAACCGCTGAAATGCCGGGCATGTACCACGGCGAAGATTACGACGTGGCGGGATTCTGCGTCGGCGTAGTTGAGAAATCTGACATTATCGACGGCTCAAAAGTGCAGGACGGCGACGTGCTGATTGCGCTGGGCTCCAGCGGCCCGCACTCCAACGGCTATTCGCTGGTGCGTAAAATCCTGGAGGTAAGCCAGACCGATCCGCTGACCAAACAGCTGGATGGCCGCCCGCTGGCGGATCACCTGCTGGAACCGACCCGCATCTATGTGAAAAATATTCTTAGCCTGATCGAGCAGGTCGATGTGCATGCGATTGCCCATCTGACCGGCGGCGGCTTCTGGGAAAATATCCCGCGCGTGCTGCCGGATCACACCCAGGCGGTGATCGACGAGAAGAGCTGGGAGTGGCCCGCGGTCTTTGACTGGCTGCAGCAGGCGGGCAACGTCAGCCGTCATGAGATGTACCGCACCTTTAACTGCGGCGTCGGCATGGTGATCGCCCTGAGCGCCGCTGAAGCCGACAAGGCGGTAGAGCTGATGCGCGCCGCGGGCGAGAAAGCCTGGAAGATCGGCGTCATTAAGGCGTCAGATGCGGAAGAGCGCGTGGTTATCAACGCATGAAAAAGCTGGTTGTACTGATCTCCGGTAACGGAAGTAATCTTCAGTCCATCCTCGACGCCTGCGCAAGCGGGCGGATTAACGGCAGCGTCGCTGCCGTTTTCAGTAATAAAGCGACCGCTTACGGCCTGACGCGCGCGCGCGACGCGGGCGTGCCTACCCATGCGCTGGCGGCGGGCGATTTTCCCGATCGCGAAGCCTTCGATCGTCAGCTGATGCGGGAGATCGACGCCTACGCGCCGGATCTGGTGGTGCTGGCGGGCTATATGCGCATCCTGAGCAGCGCCTTTGTCGCGCATTATCAGGATCGCCTGCTCAATATTCATCCTTCCCTGCTGCCGAAGTACCCTGGCCTGCACACCCATCGTCAGGCGCTGGCGAACGGCGACGCCGAGCACGGCACATCGGTGCATTTCGTCACCGACGAGCTGGATGGCGGCCCGGTGATACTGCAGGCTCGCGTGCCGGTCTTCCCTGACGACAGTGAAGACGAGGTTACCGCGCGCGTGCAGCATCAGGAGCATGCAATCTATCCGCTGGTGATTAGCTGGTTTGTCGAAGGTCGGTTAGCGATGCGCGAGGGCAAGGCCTGGCTGGATAATCAGCCGCTGCCGCCGCAGGGCTACGCCTGCGACTAAGGCATAACGCTGTTTGACTCGTCCGTGCTTACGTAGATGGCATGGACCGATCGCAAAGCCGCTTAAGGTATCTATACGCGCTCGTCCTGCGCGGACACGCACCTCCTCCCTGAGGTGCGCCCGTAAACGGGCCAGCGCTCTGCGCTGTTCAAAAACGCTCCCGGCGTTTTTGTCCCTGGCGCAGGACGCTTTGCTCGTCTGCCCATGCCAGCTACGTTTTAACTTTGTTAGCTGCCTGTGACAACCAGTACCGCTACCTCAGCCGTAGCGCCCGGTAATGTAATCCTCGGTGCGCCGGTTGCCCGGCGAGGTAAAGATGCGGTCCGTCTCATCGAACTCCACCACCGCGCCCTGATGCATAAAGGCGGTGTAGTCGGAGACGCGCGACGCCTGCTGCATATTATGGGTGACCAGCACCAGCGTGAAGTGCTGCTTCAGCGTGGCCATCAGCTCTTCAATCACCAGCGTTGAGATAGGATCGAGCGCCGACGTTGGCTCATCCAGCAGCAGCACTTCCGGTTCGATAGCGATGGCGCGAGCGATGACCAGCCGCTGCTGCTGGCCGCTGGAGAGCGTCAGCGCGTTCTGCCCCAGCTGATCTTTTACCTCGCCCCATAGCGCCGCGGCACGCAGCGCACGTTCGCACGCCTCGTTCAGTACCCGCCTGTCGCGCACGCCCTGCAGTCGCAGGCCGTACACCACATTTTCATAAATTGATTTAGGAAAGGGATTGGGTCGCTGAAACACCATGCCGATGCGGCGGCGCAGCGCCGAAAGATCCTGCGCCGGCTGCATAATGTCGTGGCTGCCCAGCAGAATGTCGCCTTCGATACGGCAGCTGTCTACCACGTCGTTCATGCGATTAAAGCAGCGCAGCAGCGTCGATTTGCCGCAGCCGGAAGGCCCGATCAGCGCGGTAATGCGCTTCTCGGGAATGCGCAGCGAAATATCATGCAGCGCCTGACGTTCGCCATACCATAACGAAAGGTGGTTTAGCGTCAGCGCCGTTTCGGTATCGGGCATCATAGTCATCATCTTTTATTGGGTCATCAGCCGGTAGCGTTCGCGCAGCCGATGGCGCAGCGCCATCGCCAGCAGATTGAGCGACAGAATAATTGTCACCAGCAGCAGCGCCGTGGCGTAGACCAGCGGGCGATCCGCCTCGACGTTGGGGCTCTGAAAAGCGAGATCGTAAATCTGAAAGCCGAGGTGCATAAATTTGCGGTCAAGATGCAGCCAGGGAAAGACCGCGTCGACCGGCAGTTCCGGCACCATCTTCACCACCCCCACCAGCATGAGCGGCGCGGTCTCACCCGCCGCGCGCGCCACCGCCAGAATCAGGCCGGTCAGCATCGCCGGCAGCGCCATTGGCAGCACCACATGCCATAGCGTCTCCGCCTGGGTGGCGCCCAGCGCCAGCGAGCCCTGGCGCAGCGAGTCGGGGATGCGCGACAGCCCCTCTTCGGTGGCGACGATCACCACCGGCAGCGTCAGCAGCGCCAGCGTCAGCGACGCCCACAGCAGCCCCGGCGTGCCGAAGGTGGGATTGGGCAACGAGCGGGAAAAGAAGAGCTGATCGAGCGTGCCGCCTGCCAGCCAGACGAAAAAGCCCAGCCCGAACACGCCATAGACGATCGACGGTACGCCCGCCAGATTGACCACTGCAATGCGCACCAGCCGCGTCAGGGCGTTGCGCCCGGCATATTCATGCAGCCAGATGGCGGCGATAACGCCCAACGGCATCACCACCAGCGACATCAGCAGCACCATCAGCACGGTGCCGAAAATCGCCGGAAAGGCGCCGCTGTCGCTCTCGCCGTCTGCGGGCGAATCGCTGACGAAATGCCAGATCTGACGCAGCGTATGGGCCAGTTTTTGCTGCGCGTTCATGGCGTTAGGACGCCAGGCTTCGACCACCTGGGCCAGCGGAATGGCGTGCTCGCGATGTTGTGCGTCGCGCAGGATCACCACGTCACGCTGGCTCTCGCGCTGCAGGTCGGCCAGCCGGCTGCTGAGGCGGGCGAAGCGCCGCTGCAACGCCGCCTGGTTCGCCTCAAACTCCGACAGCGCGCGCGTATCAAACTGCTGCTGCTGCCGCAGCCGATCGGCGCGCGCATCCAGCGCCGCCAGTTGATCGTTGAGCCGCGTCAGTTCGACATGGCGAATGCGATTAATTTTATGCAGCATTTCACGCACCTGCCCCAACCGCTGATGCAGGAGCGCGTCGGGATTGCGCGCCGTCAGCGCCTCATTATCTTCGCGCAGGCCGACAAACCAGCCGTAGGCGTTGCCGCCGCTACGCCGCTGCAGCACCATCACCTCTTTCGGCTGGCTGACCGCGAGCGCCTCGCGCGCATAGATTACGCGGAAATCGGGTGCGTCCCAGTCGCGGTTGCCGGTTTTGATCAGGTAGCGGTGAACCTGGCTGACCGACGGTAGCGCCTCATCTTTCGCCGCAGGCGCGGGAAAGTGCGGCTGATGCTCCAGGGTTTCGCCCAGCAGCGCCGTGGTCTGATCTTCCGGCTGCGTCATCTGGTAGAGGTCGACGCGCTGCGGCCAGAAGGCGCGCATGCCCTGCCACGCCAGCAGCGCTATCAGCAGGGTGAAGGCCAGCAGGCAGACAGCGACCGCGCCTGCGGTCAGCCAGCGCCAGCGGTCGTTTTGTCGCATCGTCTTCATGCCTGGCCCTCATGCTGCCCGTATCGCTGGCGCAGGCGCTGGCGGATCAGCTCGGCCAGCGTGTTGATGATCAGGGTAAAGATCAGCAGCATCAGCGCGCTGAGGAAGAGTATTCGGTAGTGTGCGCTGCCTGCCGCGGCTTCCGGCATCTCGATGGCAATATTGGCGGAAAGCGCGCGCAGCCCGGAAAAGAGACCGCCCTGACTCTGCGGCGTGTTGCCGGTGGCCATCAGCACAATCATGGTTTCGCCGACCGCACGGCCAAAGCCGATCATCAGCGCGGCAAAAATTCCCGGCGACGCCCCCGGCAGCACCACGCGCGTAAGGGTTTGCCACGGCGTGGCGCCCAGCGCCAGCGATCCCTGCCCCAGCGCCGCAGGTACGCTGAACAGCGCATCCTCCGACAGGGTGAAAATCAGCGGCACCAGCGCGAAGCCCATCGCCAGCCCGGCCACCAGCAGGTTGCGCTGCTCGTAGTGCGGCAGCCACTCTGCGGCGTCGCGCATCAGAAAAGTCGGGACGATCAGCGTGCCCAGCGTCACAACCAGCAGCAGCGGGAGCAGCAGCATCACCTCGCGTCCCGGCTGACGCCAGCGCGGCGGCAGATGTCGGCTAAGCGCGCCGCAGATAAGCAGCGTGGCCGCCAGCGTCAGCGGCAGCAGCAAGACCCCGAGCAGCGCCTGGCTGATATGCGGCGCCAGCCAGAGTCCGGCGATAAGCCCGATCACCACGCTGGGCAGCGCGCCCATCATCTCAATCGCTGGCTTGACCCAGCGGCGCAGTCCCGGCGCCATAAACCAGGCGGTGTACATCGCGGCCGCCAGCGCCAGCGGCGTGGCGAACAGCAGCGACAGCGCCGCCGCTTTCAGCGTGCCGATGACCATCGGCATCAGGCTGAACTTAGCCTGATAGCTGTCTGCGGCGTTGGTGGACTGCCAGACCCAGTCCGGCGCGGGATAGTTCTCGTACCAGATTTTTTGCCAGAAGCTGCGCCAGCTGACGTCCGGCCAGGGGTTATCGATACGCAATACCTGCCAGCTTCCGGCACGCTCCAGCAGCAGCGCGTCGCCGCGCGGCGAGAAGGCCGCGCGCGTAACGCCAGGTGCCAGCTGTCGCTGCAGGATCGGGCCGGGCTGCTTGCTGGCGAACAGCTTCAGCGCGCCGTCAGGTTCCAGGGTGGCGAAAACGCGGCGCTGCGGCTCCGTGATGATAGCCGCGGTCGGGCTGCTGCCGACGAAGGTGCGAATTTCATGCAGCCGCGCGCCTTCCGCGCCGGTAATAGCAAACCACTGCGTTACGCCGCGTTCATCCTGAATGAGCAGGCTCCGCCCGCCAGCCAGCAGATGCAGGCTGCGCGGCGGCTGCGCCAGGGTTAAGGTTTCGCGCAGGGTCGCGCGCTCGTCGTCGAGCTGCCAGACGCGCAGCACATTGCCTTCGCTGGCATAAAGCAGATCGCCCTGCGGCGAGAGCAGCAAATGGTCGGCATGCGTCTGCGGTAGATCGATCAACCGCGGCGCCTGCTGAGAGGCCAGCGTCAGGACGCTGAGGCCCTGCTCGGTCAGCACGCCAATACGCCATTGGTTTTCATTCAGTGTCGCCAGCGCCATCGTTTCCACCGCGCCGCCAGGCAGGCTCAAAGGCGTATCGCCAAGCGGAAAGCGCCAGTCGCCCTCTGCAGGCTGCAGCAGCAGCAGTCCGCTTTGCGTGCTCAGCAACAGCGTGCGACCATCGGCGCTGCTCACCGCCTGCTGCGGCGTCGGACGCAGCATCAGCGGCGTTTCGGCAGGCTGACCGTTCAGCGGAATAAAGCGCGCCGTGCCGTCGCGTCCGATACGCCAGCCCCGATCGCCCTGATTACCGATTATCAGCGCCGGCTGACTGTCCCACAGCTGCTGTGTGGCCTGGGTATGAAGGCCCGGCGCGGCGAACAGCGGCAGGACCACCCAGATTAACCAGAAAAAGAGCAGCAGCATCAGCAGCAGAATAGCGATGCCGCAGGCGGTGACCATGCGCCGCGTAAAGCGATCGATAGCGCGGCGACGGCGGTCGCTGAAGTTGACGGGAATATGCTTTAGGCTCATGCGGCTCTGAATGCGATCGGTATTAAGCCGCTATGTTGCCCGTAGCTGGTTGATAAGACAACTATTGACGTTGGACAAGGTTGCCATACTCTCGCCATAATGATGATGGACACTGGTTCTTTAAGTCCTGCGAACGCGATATGGAGTCAGAATGGGTCAGGAAAAGCTGTATATAGAAAAAGAATTAAGCTGGTTATCCTTCAACGAGCGCGTTTTACAGGAAGCGGCCGATAAAACCAACCCGCTGATCGAACGTATGCGTTTTCTGGGGATCTATTCCAATAACCTTGATGAATTTTACAAGGTACGCTTTGCCGATCTGAAACGCCGCATCCTGATCGGTGAGGAGCAGGGTTCGCCGGGCCTGCCGCGCCATCTGCTGAAGAAAATTCAACAGCGCGTGATGAAGTCGGAACAGGAATTCGATGGTCTCTATAACGAACTGCTGCTGGAGCTGGCGCGCAATCAAATCTTCTTGATTAACGAACGTCAGCTTTCCGCCAATCAGCAGGTGTGGCTGCGCCACTATTTCAAACATGAGTTACGCCAGCACATCACGCCGATTCTGATTAATCACGACACCGATCTCACCGAATTCCTGAAGGATGACTACACCTATCTGGCGGTAGAGATCATTCGCGGCGACGATATTCGCTATGCGCTGCTGGAGATCCCATCCGATAAGGTGCCGCGCTTCGTTAACCTGCCGGCTGAATCGCCGCGCCGCCGCAAGCCAATGATTCTGCTGGACAATATTCTGCGCTACTGTCTCGACGATATCTTTAAAGGCTTCTTCGATTACGATGCGCTGAACGCCTACTCGATGAAGATGACGCGCGACGCGGAATACGATCTGGTGACGGAGATGGAGTCGAGCCTGCTGGAGCTGATGTCCTCCAGCCTGAAGCAGCGACTGACCGCCGAGCCGGTGCGCTTCGTCTATCAGCGCGATATGCCGGACGCCATGGTGGAGCTGCTGCGGAATAAGCTGACCATCTCCAACTACGACTCTATCGTGCCAGGCGGCCGCTACCATAACTTCAAAGATTTTATCGGCTTCCCGGACGTCGGCAAAAGCAACCTGGTGAACCGGCCGCTGCCGCAGATCCGTCACATCGGCTTTGACGGCTTCCGCAACGGTTTCGACGCCATTCGCGACCGCGATATTCTGCTCTACTACCCCTACCACACCTTTGAGCATGTGCTGGAGCTACTTCGTCAGGCTTCCTTCGACCCAAGCGTGCTGGCGATTAAAATCAACATCTATCGCGTGGCGAAGCGCTCGCGCATCATGGATGCGATGATACACGCCGCCTATAACGGCAAAAAAGTTACCGTGGTGGTGGAGCTGCAGGCGCGCTTCGACGAAGAGGCCAATATTTCGTGGGCTAAGCGCTTAACCGAAGCGGGCGTGCACGTTATTTTCTCCGCACCGGGCCTGAAAATCCACGCCAAGCTGTTCCTGATCTCGCGCCGGGAAGGCGACGAAGTGGTGCGCTACGCCCATATCGGCACCGGCAACTTCAATGAGAAAACCGCGCGCCTCTATACCGACTACTCGCTGCTGACTGCCGATGCGCGCATCACCAATGAAGTGCGCCGGGTGTTTAACTTTATCGAGAACCCCTATCGCCCGGTAAGCTTCGAGCACCTGATGGTTTCGCCGCAAAACTCGCGCCAGATGCTCTATCAGCTGGTTGATGCGGAAATCGCCAATGCGCAGCAGGGTCGCCCGAGTGGGATTACGCTGAAAATTAACAACCTGGTGGATAACGGTCTGGTCGATCGCCTCTACGCGGCGTCGGGCGCTGGCGTGAAGGTAAATCTGCTGGTGCGCGGCATGTGCTCGCTGATCCCTGACTTGCCCGGCATCAGTGAAAATATCCGCGTGATCAGTATTGTTGACCGCTATCTTGAGCACGATCGCGTCTATATTTTCGAGAATGGCGGTGACAAAAAAGTCTTCCTTTCCTCCGCTGACTGGATGACGCGCAACATCGATCATCGCATCGAAGTGGCGGTATCGATCCTCGATCCACGCGTGAAGCAACGCATTCTGGACATTATCGCTATTCTGTTTAGTGATACGGTGAAAGCGCGTATCGTTGATAAAGAGTTGGGGAACCGCTATGTTCCGCGCGGCAATCGTCGTAAGGTCCGCTCTCAACTGGCGATTTATGATTACATCAAGAAACTGGAACAGCCTGAATAATCTATGCCCATTTCCCATAAAAGTACGCCGAGGCCGCAAGAGTTTGCGGCAATCGATCTCGGCTCAAACAGCTTTCATATGGTCATCGCGCGCGTGGTCGACGGCGCTATGCAGGTGCTTGGCCGTCTGAAGCAGCGCGTGCATCTGGCTGACGGTCTCGACAGCAAAAATCGCCTGAGCGAAGAGGCGATGGAACGCGGGCTGAGCTGCCTGGCGCTGTTTGCCGAGCGGTTGCAGGGCTTTAGCCCCAGCAACGTCACCATTGTCGGCACGCACACGCTGCGTCAGGCGGTGAATGCGGAAGAGTTCCTGCAGCGCGCGGCCGAGGTGATCCCCTACCCTATCGAGGTGATTTCCGGCCATGAAGAGGCGCGCCTGATTTTTATGGGCGTCGAACATACCCAGCCGGAAAAAGGCCGCAAGCTGGTGATCGACATCGGCGGCGGATCGACTGAACTGGTGATCGGCGAGAACTTCGAACCGCAGCTGGTTGAGAGCCGCCGCATGGGCTGCGTCAGTTTCGCCCAGCTCTACTTCCCAAACGGCGAGATAAGCCGCGAAAACTTCCGCCGCGCGCGTCTGGCGGCGACGCAAAAGCTGGAGACGCTGGCGTGGCAGTATCGCCTGCACGGCTGGCAGTACGCGCTTGGCGCATCGGGCACCATTAAAGCGGCGTGCGAAGTGCTGCTGGCGATGGGCGAGAAAGAGAAGATGATCACGCCGGAGCGGCTGGACAGGCTTTACGACGAGGTGATGAAGCATAAATCCTTCAGCGCGCTGAGCCTGCCGGGTCTTTCTGAAGAGCGTAAATCGGTATTCGTGCCGGGTCTGGCGATTATCTGCGGCGTGTTCGATGCGCTGGCGATCCGCGAGCTGCGCCTCTCGGACGGCGCGCTGCGCGAAGGCGTGCTTTACGAGATGGAGGGCCGCTTTCGCCATCAGGATATTCGCAGCCGAACGGCGCAGAGCCTGGCGAACCACTACGCGATTGATAACGACCAGGCACGTCGCGTGCTGGATACCACCGATCAGCTCTATCTGCAGTGGCGCGATCAAAATCCTAAGCTGGCGAACCCGCAGCTGGCGGCGCTGCTGAGGTGGGCGGCGATGCTGCATGAAGTGGGCCTCACCATCAACCACAGCGGCATGCAGCGCCACTCCGCCTATATCCTGCAAAACACCAATTTGCCTGGCTTTAACCAGGATCAGCAAACGCTGCTGGCGGCGCTGGTACGCTTTCATCGCAAAGCCGTCAAGGTCGAGGATCTGCCGCGCGTGACGCTGTTTAAGAAAAAACAGTTTCTGCCGCTGCTGTTCCTGCTGCGCCTTGGCACCTTACTCAACAATCAGCGTCAGGCGACGACGCGTCCCGACTCGCTTAAGCTGACCACCGATGACGGCCACTGGACGCTGACGTTCCCGGCGGGCTATTTCAGCCAGAATAATCTGGTGCAGCTCGATCTGGAGCGTGAGCAGACCTACTGGACTGAGGTCACCGGCTGGAAGCTGATGCTGGAAGAAGAAGCCTGAGGAGATGGGCGCCTGCGCCCATCTGCTAAAAGCGAACCATGATCAAAGAAAACTATTTTGCCGAAACCTATGGCCTGACGCCGACCCACTCTGAAGTGCTGGCGGCGCTGCCGCATCTGAATCCAGGCAAAGCGCTGGATCTCGGCTGCGGCAACGGCCGCAACAGCCTGTTTCTGAGTCAGAACGGCTTTGACGTCACCGCCTGGGATCACAACCCCGCCAGCCTGGCGCGTCTTCAGCAAATCGCCGTGCAGGAAGGAATTTCCACTATCCATACCGAGCAGCGCGACCTCAACCAGACGCGTTTTAACGGCGGCTACACTTTCGTGCTCTCCACCGTGGTGATGATGTTCCTGCAGCCGGAAACCATTCCGCAACTGATTGCCGATATGCAGGCGAGCACGGTAAGAGACGGGCATAATCTGATTGTCGCGGCGATGAGCACTGACGATTATCCCTGCCCGCTGGCGTTTCCCTTTACCTTTAAATCGGGCGAGCTGAGCCACTACTACCGCAACTGGCACATCCTGAAATATAACGAACATGTTGGCCAGCTTCACAAGCGCGACGAGCAGGGCAACCGTATCAGCTGCCGCTTCGCCACGCTGCTGGCGCAAAAAGCCAGCCTGTAAAGCCGGGGCTGCGCACGCAGCCCTTTTAGCCTGCTCTTTTTTTTATCATTGATTGATTTTGACGCAGCAATATGACTAAATGTTGCCATCGCCCAACAGGGTCATTACAGGAAACAGCTCGCGTGAACAGCGCCATCCCTTCCCGAAGACGTGCCAAAACCAGTTCCTTTACCCGGATCGTTTTACTGATTAGCTTTATTATTCTCTTTAGCCGCCTGATTTTTATCCTGCCAGCCGCTTTTGAACATCATCAGCAGAAAAAAGCTGCGCCGGACGCCGCCCCGTTGAGCACCGCGATTCGCGACAGCCGCTAACCTTTTATCTCCTCTGCCTCTTCCCGCTAAACGCAGTCTAAACCGCGTCTTTTTTTGCGTCCTTTTGCGAGGCTAAACGCTACACTTCGTGCTGTAACTTTCAGACACAAAGGACTCGTTATGTCTGCCTCGCATACTCAACGTTTAAGTGAAATTCGTCATCGCATTCTGACGCTGCTGCTCAGTGAGCCAGATCTGGTGGACGCGCTGCTGGAGAAATCCGGCGATCGCAGCCCTGAACAGCAACGTGAAAATGCGACACATCAGGCTATCCTGGAGCAGGATATCGCTCAGCTGCACGCAGCGGATTTAGCCGATATTCTTGAAGCGCTGCCGGAAGAGGCGCGCCAGGCGCTGTGGCGGCTGGTCCCTGTCGCGAAACGCGGCCATGTGCTGGTAGAAGCGTCGGAAACCGTCTGGGCCAGCCTGACGGAAGGGATGAGCGATCGCGACATTCTGCGCGCCATCGAGCCGCTCGATATTGATGACCAGGTGTGGCTGGCGCGCTACCTGCCGCGCGATCTGACGGGGCGTCTGCTCGCCTCGCTGGAGCCAGGCCAGCGCGCGCGCGTGCTCAGCGTGGTCGATTTCGATCGCGATCGCGTCGGGCGCATTATGGATTTCAATATCCTGACGGTACGCGCCGACGTCACGCTGGCAACGGTGCAGCGCTATTTGCGCCACCGAAAAAGCATGCCGAACGGCACAGACAAGATTTTCATTACCGACGATAACAATCTGCTGCTGGGCGAGCTCTCACTGACCGATATTCTGCTTAACAAGCCGAAAAAACGCGTCGAGGAGGTGATGAACACCTCGCCCACCACCTTCCAGCTCAACGACAAGGCCGAAGACGCAGCAGGCGCTTTTGAGCGCTATAACCTTATCTCCGCCGCGGTCATCGACGCTAAAGGCAAGCTGATCGGACGCGTCACCATTGAGGACGTGGTCGACCTGGTCAACGAAGAGAATGAGAGCAATATTCGCCGCATGGGCGGCATCAGTCAGGAAGAGGATGTGTTCGCGCCGGTGCGCAAAGCGGTGCGCCGCCGCTGGGCCTGGCTGGCGATCAATCTCTGCACCGCCTTTATCGCGTCGCGCGTTATCGGTTTGTTTGAAGATACCATCTCGCAGCTGGTGGCACTGGCGACGCTGATGCCGATTGTCGCTGGCATCGGCGGCAACACCGGCAACCAGACCATTACCATGATTGTGCGCGCGCTGGCGCTGCATCAGGTCGAGCCGGGCAACTTCTCGTTTCTGATTGCGCGCGAGCTGGGCGTGGCGCTGCTTAACGGCCTGTTCTGGGGCGGCACCATGGGGCTGATCACCTGGCTGATGTATGACAATCTGGAACTGGGCGGCGTCATGATGCTGGCGATGGTGCTGAATTTGCTGCTGGCGGCGCTAATGGGCGTCTTGATCCCGTTGATCATGACCAAACTGAAGCGCGACCCGGCAGTAGGCTCCAGCGTACTGATTACCGCCATTACCGATACCGGCGGCTTCTTTATTTTCCTCGGTCTGGCGACGCTGTTTCTGCTGCATCACTGATTGCCGACCTCAGCGCCGGCGGCGAGGCAGTGCGCATAGCGCTGCATCGCCTGCTGCAGGTTGAGCCGCAGCGTTACCTGCGCCAGATCGCGCGTCCCGGCTGGAATAGCGTAGCTGCCGCGCTGCTCCAGCCATTCCAGCACGTCCGCCAGGTGCCAGAGCGCGGTTTTGCCGTCGTGTACCGGCGGTGGAAAATGTGGGCTGTGGTTCAGCATCAGCTTGCGCATATTCTGGCGGGAAACGCCGATAATGTCGGCCACGTCGGTCAGGCCGACAAAGTCGGGCGCCGCTTCGATAAGCTGCACGTCCGGCACCGCGCTCTGCACGTCCTTGATAGCGCTCAGCACCGCCCGCTTTGCGCTGGAGGCGTCACGCGTAAACTCCAGCGCCACTTTTCCCGGCACTCCTAGCCCTGGCAGCGCATCGTCGCAGCCCGCGTCGATGAGCCGCTGGAGCAGCTGCTCTTCCGGCAAAAGCGGTTTTGGCAGCTGAAAACGCAGCGTAAAGATATATTCCATGTTGGCTCCTTAATGCAGTTTGCGCACCGCAATGCACTTGTCGACCACCCGCCGCAGCGCACGCGCATGGTTAAAGGCGCTGCGCGGCGTGCTCCAGATGATGCTGATGCAAAACTCTCCGCAGCGGCATGCCGCCGAATGCATAGGGCAATACATTTTGCCCCAGCCATGGTGTGCCATCGTCACTATCTGCCATCCGTAGGCTTCGGCATGACGCAGCGCCGCCTCAATCTCTTTGTCTGGATGCCGTCTTCTTTCCATTTTGTCTGCACCTTACGCCAAACTCATCAGGTTGTCAATCGACAACCACGACAATCAATTCTGCCTGAGCAGCAGGATGCCTCAAACTCTTTTACAGAGGGGAATTGCATGGAAAATCATGGAAGAGGCGCCGCAAAAAATGTTATGCAGAGGCGTGTGCCGCGCCCTACACTTCCTTAAAACCCAAGGAGAAAAGCATGTTTAAACCCGATGATTTTGTGCAGTCTAAAACCGGCGGCCCGAAGATGCTGGTACTGCGCGTGGAAGGCGAAACGTTGTGGTGCGCGCGCGTCGATGACGCCACGAAAAAAGAGATCGAGGTAAAGGCGGACAGCGTCAACCTCTACCATGAAGAGGGCGATTTCGGCGTTTGCTGACGCCTGCGCCGGGCGTTAGCCCGGCGGGTTATCCTGCTGCACGTTGTCGCCGCCGATGCCGCCAATAAACGGCAGACGCAGGCGCAGCGGCGTAAAATCCACGCCCATATTCAGACCCAGCACATTCAGCTCAAAGCCCTCCTCCGCGCCGAGCGTTACGCCGGCGACGCCCAGTACGGAAACCTGAATGCCGCGCCCCGATGGCGGCAGGCCAACCGGACGCCACAGCGGCCGATAATCTTTGCCGAGCGCGTTAGCGGGCATATCGAGTTTCAGTGCCGGCACTTCACGTCCGATATGGGCGAGAAAGGTGTTGCTGTTCGGTCCCGGCCAGGCGTGATAGGTATTCGGCCAGGGATAGGAGCGGATCGCCGCCTCGATGCGCGGGATCATCGCCTGCGCCGCCTCGCCGCGATGCTCCACCAGCAGACGCGGTTTCGCCCCATACCAGTAGCCGTCTGGCAGATTGCTGTTGCGCCGCACTTTATCGCCGCTGCCCCAGCTGATCACTTCATAGCGGCTGTAGCGCGTCTCGCCTGCGCGCTTGAAGATAATCCACGGATGCACCGCCACCGCTCCTTTCCAGCCGTAGGTGGGCGCGGCGTAGACCTGCACGATCGCCTGCGAAGCAAAACGCTGCGGATCGGGCGCCAGGCCGGCGGAGTCGCGTCGCGCCGACCACCAGCCGCCCTGCCCGCCGGAGAGGTCGCCGTGGCGGGTCGCCTGCGCCAGGCTGGCGCCCAGCGACAGCAGGATCACCAGCAGAATGCAGAGGCTCACAGCCTTGAGTGGCAGCATAGATATGTCCTGGAGTGAACAGCGGAAAGAAAATCGCCAGCCTCTCTGACGACAGGCTGGCGAGGAATTAATCAACGCGCTTCAGTGTAAGCGGAAAGGTTATTCCCACTCAATGGTCGCCGGCGGCTTGCCGCTGATATCGTATACCACGCGGGAGATACCGTTGACTTCGTTGATGATGCGGTTAGAGACGCGGCCGAGGAAATCATACGGCAGATGCGCCCAGTGCGCGGTCATAAAGTCGATGGTCTCGACGGCGCGCAGCGAAACAACCCAGTCATATTTACGACCGTCGCCCATCACGCCCACGGAGCGCACCGGCAGGAAGACGGTGAACGCCTGGCTCACTTTGTTATAGAGATCCGCTTTGCGCAGCTCTTCAATAAAGATCGCATCGGCGCGACGCAGCAGATCGCAATACTCTTTCTTCACTTCGCCCAGCACGCGCACACCGAGGCCTGGGCCCGGGAACGGATGGCGATAGAGCATATCGTACGGCAGCCCCAGCTCCAGGCCGATCTTACGCACTTCATCTTTGAACAGCTCTTTCAGCGGCTCGACGAGGCCCAGCTTCATCTCTTTCGGCAGGCCGCCCACGTTGTGGTGGGATTTGATCACGTGCGCTTTGCCGGTCGCAGAGGCGGCGGACTCGATCACGTCTGGATAGATGGTGCCCTGCGCCAGCCATTTCACGTCGGTCAGCTTGCTCGCCTCTTCGTCGAACACTTCAACGAATACGCGGCCGATGATTTTACGCTTGGCTTCCGGATCGTTTTCGCCCGCCAGCGCGTCGAGGAAGCGCGCCTCCGCCGGAACGTGAACGATATTGAGGCCGAAGTGATCGCCGAACATATCCAGCACCTGCTCCGCCTCGTTCAGACGCAGCAGACCGTTGTCGACGAAGACGCAGATCAGACGATCGCCGATGGCGCGGTGCAGCAGCATTGCGGTCACGGAGGAGTCCACGCCACCCGACAGGCCGAGAATGACTTTATCGTTGCCGATTTGCTCACGCAGACGTTCGACCGCATCTTCGATAATTTTGGCCGGCGTCCACAGCGCTTCGCATTCGCAGATGTCGAGCACGAAACGCTCCAGCATGCGCAGACCCTGGCGCGTATGCGTGACTTCCGGATGGAACTGCACGCCGTAGAAACGCTTCTCTTCGTTCGCCATGATGGCGAACGGACAGGTTTCGGTGCTGGCGACGGTGACGAAGTCGGACGGAATCGCGGTCACTTTATCGCCGTGGCTCATCCAGACGTCGAGCAGCGGTTTGCCTGCGGCGCTGATGGCGTCTTCGATGTCACGGATCAGCGCGCTCGGGGTCAGCACTTCCACCTGCGCATAACCGAACTCGCGCTCGTTAGAACCTTCGACTTTGCCGCCCAGCTGCATCGCCATGGTCTGCATGCCGTAGCAGACGCCGAGCACCGGTACGCCTGCGTTAAAGACATACTCCGGCGCGCGCGGGCTGTTGAGTTCGGTGGTGCTTTCCGGGCCGCCGGAAAGGATGATGCCGTTCGGGTTGAACTGGCGGATCTGCTCTTCGGTGACATCCCATGCCCAGAGTTCGCAGTACACGCCCAGCTCGCGGACGCGGCGCGCGACCAGCTGCGTGTATTGAGAACCAAAATCGAGAATCAGAATGCGATGCTTATGAATATTTTCCGTCGTCATTGAGGCGTTTCCAGAGCGGGTAACTTGATAATGAAAGCGCCCGGCTGATGCCGGGCGATAAATCTCAGGGGATCAGGATCCCATACGGTAGTTCGGTGACTCTTTGGTGATAGTCACATCGTGCACGTGGCTTTCGTTGATGCCGGCGCCGCTGATGCGGACGAACTCCGCTTTGGTGCGCAGATCGTCGATAGTCTGGCAGCCGGTCAGGCCCATACAGGAGCGCAGGCCGCCCATCTGCTGGTGAACGATCTCTTTCAGGCGGCCTTTATAGGCAACGCGGCCTTCGATGCCTTCAGGCACCAGTTTGTCAGCGGCGTTATCGCTCTGGAAATAGCGGTCGGATGAGCCTTTGGACATCGCGCCCAGCGACCCCATGCCGCGGTAGGATTTGAAAGCGCGGCCCTGATAGAGCTCGATTTCACCCGGCGACTCTTCCGTACCGGCTAGCATGGAGCCAACCATGACGGCAGCTGCGCCCGCGGCGATCGCTTTGGCGATGTCGCCGGAGAAACGGATACCGCCGTCGGCGATAACCGGGATGCCGGTGCCTTCCAGCGCTTCGACCGCGTCGGAAACGGCAGTGATCTGCGGCACACCTACGCCGGTGACGATACGGGTTGTACAGATAGAGCCCGGACCGATGCCGACTTTCACCGCGCTTACGCCCGCTTCCGCCAGTGCCCGTGCGCCTGCGCCGGTCGCGACGTTGCCGCCGATGATCTCCAGGTCAGGATATTTTGCGCGGGTCTCGCGGATGCGCTGCAGCACGCCTTCTGAGTGACCGTGCGATGAGTCGATCAGCAGCACGTCAACGCCCGCGGCGACCAGCGCGTCAACGCGCTCTTCATTGCCCGCGCCTGCGCCCACTGCCGCGCCAACGCGCAGACGGCCCTGCGCATCTTTACAGGCGTTCGGCTTACGTTCTGCTTTCTGGAAGTCTTTAACGGTGATCATGCCAAGCAGATGGAAGCTGTCGTCCACCACCAGCGCTTTCTCGACGCGTTTTTCGTGCATTCTCTGCAGCACGACGTCACGCGCCTCACCCTCTTTCACCGTGACCAGACGTTCTTTTGGCGTCATAACGGCAGTAACCGGCTGCGCCAGGTCGGTAACGAAGCGCACGTCGCGTCCGGTGATGATGCCGACCAGCTCGTTGCTTTCATTCACGACCGGATAGCCCGCAAAACCGTTGCGCTCGGTCAGGGCTTTGACTTCCGCCAGCGTCGTGGTCGGCAGGACGGTTTGCGGTTCGGTTACCACGCCGCTTTCATGCTTCTTCACCTTGCGAACTTCATCCGCCTGGCGCTCAATCGACATGTTTTTGTGGATAAAGCCCAGACCGCCTTCCTGCGCCAGCGCAATAGCCAGGCCCGCTTCGGTTACAGTGTCCATAGCGGCGGAGAGCATCGGGATGTTGAGACGAATGTTTTTCGTCAGCTGAGTGCTGAGATCGGCCGTGTTAGGCAGAACGGTGGAGTGAGCAGGAACGAGCAGAACGTCGTCGAAAGTAAGGGCTTCTTTAGCGATTCTTAGCATGGCAATATCTCAACCTGGGGTGAATGAGAACAGATAAAATATTGCCGCGGCATTATACAGGCCGTAATCGTTTGCCTCCAGCATTATTTTAGAAAAAGTCTTGATCCTCGCCAACAGCCATGTAGTATCGGTTAATTAACCCTCTGATTTACTATTTGATCTCCATCACATGTCGCTACCCCCGATCGCCAATGTTTTTACCGTCAGCCGCCTGAATACGACGGTGCGTCAGCTTCTGGAACAGGAGATGGGCTCGGTGTGGCTGAGCGCGGAGATCTCCAACTTTTCTCAGCCCGCCTCGGGCCACTGGTACTTCACGCTGAAGGATGACGGCGCGCAGGTGCGCTGCGCGATGTTCCGCAATAGCAACCGCCGTGTCACCTTCCGTCCGCAGCACGGCCAGCAAATCCTGGTGCGCGCCACCATCACGCTTTATGAGCCGCGCGGCGACTATCAGCTGATTATCGAAAGCATGCATCCGGCGGGCGAAGGGGCGCTGCAGCAGCAGTTCGAGCTGCTCAAGGCGAAGCTGACGAGCGAAGGGCTGTTCGACCAGCAGCATAAACAGCCGCTGCCCGAGCCGGCGAAACAGGTCGGCGTGATCACCTCTGCGACCGGCGCGGCGCTGCATGATGTGCTGCGCGTGCTGCACCGCCGCGATCCTTCGCTGCCGGTGATTATCTATCCTACACCGGTCCAGGGCGCCGACGCGCCGGCCGCTATCGTGCGCGCGATTGAGCTGGCGAACCAGCGCGCAGAGTGCGACGTGCTGATCGTCGGCCGCGGCGGCGGCTCGCTGGAAGATCTCTGGAGCTTCAACGAAGAGCGCGTCGCGCGCGCTATTTTCGCCAGCCGTATTCCGGTGGTGAGCGCCGTCGGCCATGAAACTGACGTCACCATCGCTGATTTCGTCGCCGACCTGCGTGCGCCGACGCCGTCCGCCGCAGCTGAAATCGTGAGCAGAAATCAGACGGAACTGCTGCGACAGTTGCTCTCACAGCAACAACGGCTGGAAATGGCGATGGATTACTATCTGGCGCAGCAACAGCGCCGCTTCTCCCGTCTCGATCATCGCCTGCAGCAGCAGCATCCGCAGCTTCGCCTGGCGCGTCAGCAGACCGCCCTGTTCCGCCTGCAGCAGCGGCTGAACGAGGCGATGGAAAACCGGCTACGTCAGAGCCTGCGGCAGCAGGATCGGCTTTCTCAGCGTCTTGCCGCGCATCAGCCGCAGCCGCGGCTGTTTCAGGCACAGCGCCAGCTGGAGCAGATGCGCTATCGCCTGCAGCAGAGCATGGAGAAGATGCTTAACCGCGACAGACAGCGCTTTGCAACCCTTGCCGCGCAGCTGGAAGGCGTCAGCCCGCTGGCGACGCTGGCGCGCGGCTTCAGCGTGACGACCGATAGCAGCGGCCAGGTGGTGAAAAAAACCGCCCAGCTGCAGAGCGGCGATACCCTGCGCACGCGTCTCGACGATGGCTGGGTGGAAAGCCAGGTGACCAGCCTGCTGCCGGAAAAAAAACGCCGCCGTAAAACCGCTTCCTGAACAAAGACTATACTTTTTGGCACATTACTTGTGCCAAGGAGTCGGGTATGTCTTACAGCGTTATCCCCCCTTATATCTTGCGTAACATTGTGACCCACGGTTCCAGCCATCAGCAGGACTATGCGCGCCGCACGCTGATGCACGTTCAGCATCTGATGGCGGAGAACTGGCAAAAGCCGGTCGCGCCGCAGACGGCGACGGGCGGCCATGTCGAGCGCGAAATCTTTGACGCGAAAAACACGCAGAACCTGCCGGGCGAGCTGCTGCGCAGCGAGGGTCAGCCTGACACCGGCGATGTCGCCGCCCGGGAAGCCTGGGATTATCTTGGCGTAACCTATGATTTCTTCTGGCAAACCTATCAGCGTAACTCCCTCGACAATCAGGGGCTGAAGCTACTCGGCACCGTCCATTACGGCAAGGCGTATCAAAACGCCTTCTGGAACGGACAGCAGATGGTGTTCGGCGACGGCGACGGCGAAATCTTTAACCGCTTTACTATCGCCATCGACGTGGTAGCGCACGAGCTGGCGCACGGCGTGACCGAGACAGAAGCCGGATTGATCTATTTCGAACAGGCGGGCGCGCTAAACGAGTCGCTCTCAGACGTCTTCGGCTCGCTGGTTAAGCAGTTCCATCTGAAGCAGAGCGCGGACAAAGCTGACTGGATTATCGGCGAAGGTCTGCTGGCGAGCGGTATTAACGGACGCGGGCTGCGCTCGATGGCGGAGCCGGGCACCGCCTATGACGATCCGATGCTGGGCAAGGATCCGCAGCCTGCGCATATGGATCACTATATTAAGACGCGTGAAGACAACGGCGGCGTGCATCTGAATTCCGGCATACCCAACCGCGCCTTTTACCTGGCGGCGAAAGCGCTGGGCGGCTATGCCTGGGAGCAGGCGGGTCAGGCCTGGTACGACACGGTGTGCGACAAATCGCTGCCGCAGGACGCCGATTTCAGCACCTTTGCGCAGCTGACCATTCAGCACGGGGAACGCCGCTTTAACCGTTCAGTGGCGCAGTCGATCGAACAGGCGTGGAAGGAGGTTGGCGTGCCATGAGTTCTCTTCCCGAGCTGACCGACGACGCGGTGATTGAAGTCGAGCGCGAAGGCGGACTGGCCTTTATTCCCGGCCTGCGCGGCGCGCGACGTTTCGCGCTGGCTCAGCTGCCGCAGCCGCAAAAGCAGCGCGTCTGTCAGGTTCTGGAACAGGCGCTGCCGCTGGGCGAACCTGAAGATAAAGCGCCAGAGATCGGGCGTAGCGATCAGCGCTACTTCCGCATTCAGATCAGCTACGCCACGCACCGCGAAGTCGGCACTATCGTCTTGTTGATTCCGGAGCAGGTGGCGCCGCCGGAGCTGGAAGCGCTCTGGCGCGACGGCGACGAGCCGACGCAATAAAAAAGGCCGCCGCAGAGAGGGCGGCCTTATGAAGGCGCTTCAGGCCTGTCCAGTCAACAGCCGGTAAAGGCGGGGATCATTCCCCGCCTTCCGGTTGCTACTTACCAGATTCGTAAGCCATCGAAGCAGCCACCTCGCGCTGGTTGTCCCGGTAGCGGATTTCACACAGCGATTTCCGCGTCAGCCAGGTAAAGATTAAAAGTGTGAGACACACCAGTAATACGCAACAAACCAGCGTTAGCTGTGGCAATTTCATGGTCACTCCTCCTTGCGCAGAGCGCGGTAAGAGGCTACCCTGCTGTTGTTGGGACAGTTGGGCAGCCTCGTGGGTTAATGAAAATTAACTACGGGGCTTTCTCTTTTCTGCCTCACAACCAGCTTGCCGATCGCTCAAGGCAGAAACCTCAAGCGCCGCCGCGATTATACTCGCTCCTACCCCCTGCCCAACCGCCGTGCCGCGACTTAGCGACCTGCTTCCCAAACGCTTTTTGCAATTGCCGCCACGCTTACACTTTATTGTGCGCCAAATAAAAAACCCCACGCCGGAGCGCAGGGTTTTGTCAATAACGCTTCGCCGTTACGGCAGCGCGTAGGCAATAACGTAATCGCCGCGATCCGGCGACTGACGCGCGCCGCCTGCGGAGATCAAGATGTACTGTTTACCGTTTTTCGGCGAAACATAGCTGATCGGACCGCCCTGGCTACCGACAGGCAGACGGGCTTTCCATACCTCTTTACCCGTAGAGCTGTCGAAAGCGCGCAGATAGTAGTCCTGCGTACCGGCGATAAACACCAGTCCGCCCTGCGTTGCCAGCGTACCGCCCAGCGTCGGCATGCCGATCGGCATCTGCGCGTGCATTTTAATCCCGAATGGACCGGTATCCTGCACCGTGCCGACCGGCACCTGCCAGACGATTTTACGCGTCTTCATATCGATCGCCGACAGCGTGCCGAACGGCGGCGCCTGGCAAGGAATGCCCAGCGGCGACATAAAGCGGTTTTTGTTAACCGCGTACGGCGTGCCTTTCAGCGGCACCGCGCCCATGCCGGTATTGATCGCTTCGCCGCCGTTGCTGCCGCGGGAGATGTTGCTGGTATCTGCCGGGATCATCTGCACCCACAGGCCGAGACGCATATCGTTGACGAACATGTACTGGTTGTTCGGATCGAACGACATGCTGCCCCAGTTCATGCCGCCGAGCGAGCCCGGGAAGCTGAGCGACTTGTCGGTATCCGGCACGGTGAAGAGGCCGTTGTAACGCATCGATTTAAAGGCGATGCGGCACGCCAGCTGATCGAACGGCGTTGCGCCCCACATGTCGGACTCGGTCAGCGTCTGGTTGCCAATCTGCGGCATCTCGGTCGAATGCGGCTGCGTTTTCGTGTACTGCTCGTTCGGGATATGGCCCTGCGGCATCGGCAGCTCTTCGACTTTTGTCAGCGGCTTGCCGGTTTCGCGATCCAGCACGAAGATCATGCCGGTTTTCCCGCCGATAACCACCGCCGGTTTGGTGGTGCCATCCTTCATCGGGAAATCGACCAGGCTCGGCTGCATCGGCAGGTCGAAGTCCCACAGATCGTTATGCACGGTCTGGTAGACCCACTTCTCTTTGCCCGTGGTCGCATCCAGCGCCAGCACGGAGGCGCCATATTTATGGTCCAGTTCGGTGCGGTTTGCGCCCCACAGATCCACTGAGGAGCTGCCCATCGGGATGAATACCGTGTTCATCGCCGGATCGTATGACATCGGCGCCCAGGAGTTCGGGGTGCTGCGTTTGTAATCCTGGCCCGGCATCAGCACGGCGTTCGGATCGACATTGCCTGGGTCAAACGCCCAGCGCTGTTTACCGGTGATCACATCGAAACCGCGCAGCACGCCGCCCGGCATATCTGTCTGGACGTTATCCGCGACGCGTCCGCCCACCACCACCGTGGTGCCTGCCAGCGTCGGCGCTGACGTCAGCTGATATTTCGGATCCTGCGCTTCGCCCAGCCCCTCTTTCAAATTGACCACGCCGTGGTCGCCGAAGTTTTCGCAGAACTCGCCGTTGTCGGCGTTAATCGCAATCAGACGCGCGTCGATGGTGTTCATCAGAATACGACGCTGGCAGGTATCGCCTGCCGCCAGGCTAACTGCCGGTACCGGCGTCGAGCCAGGCTTGCTCGGCTGAGTCAGCGGTTTGGTGGCGTCAAAGTAGGCCAGCCCGCGGCAGCGCGGCCAGACTTCCGCTTTCGCGTTGATTTCGCGTTTCCAGATCTGCTTGCCGCTGTCCGCTTCCACCGCAATTACGTTGTTGTGCGGCGTACAGAGGTAGATCGTGTTGCCAATCTGCAGCGGCGTTTGCTGATCTTCCGCTCCGTTGCCGGTCGGGCTGATCGGCGTATCGCCAGTGTGGAAGGTCCAGGCTACTTTGAGATCTTTTACGTTATCGCGCGTGATCTGGTCGATAGCGGCAAAGCGGTCGCCGCCCGGCGTGCGGCCATAGTTATTCCAGTCCTGCTGCGGCTTGCTCTTATCGACCGGGATCAGCGGCAGCGCTTTGCCGGTAAAGGCCACGGTGGGATGCGGCTGGAACATCTGCACCAGCGTGCCGACCATACCGACGGCGATCACCGCTGACAGCACGTAAGAGACCTTCGCCAGCGAGGATTTACCTTCGCGCTTGCGCAGCGCAGGCCAGGTCAGAAATGCCAGCAGCATCAGACCCGACGGCACCATCAGGCGCGATACCAGCGGCCAGAAAGACCAGCCCGCGTCCGCCAGCGCCCAAATCAGCGTGCCGACGAAGACCAATATAAACAGCACGACGGCGGAGGACTTGCGACGGACGAACTGGATCGCCGACAGCAGCATCACGATGCCTGCAATCAGGAAATACCAGCTACCGCCCAGCGCGACCAGCTTGCCGCCGCCAATTGCAAAGAACAGGCCGATGGCCAGCAGCACCAGCCCCAGCAAAATCGACCAGATACCCAACCCTTTGCCGGATCGGGAGGATGTTTCAGCCATAACACTTACTCTCCTGAAAAAATAAAGCCACCGCGCCTCAGCCTTCTGAAGCGTGACGACGTCTGATGCGTCGGATATCGCTTTATTTTGATGCGTAATGGTACGGACCTGTGTCCGGGATGCAGGCATTGTGAGCAAGGTGACAATGAGGTGTGGTCGCGCCCGTCACAATACGGGGCGGGATTGTACCACCTGGTACATTGTGAGGTGAACATTTATAACGGGCTGTATACGCAGCAATAGCATTTTTGCTACAAACTTAGGGTTAACACGTGCCCAGGCACAGGCCTGACGTTAAGCGTAGAAGTAACCCAATGCGTAAATGGCGCGCCGTCTGTTTGCCGCCGCCGAAAACAACAAAGGGACCTTTCGGTCCCTTCGGTTTAACGCTTGTTCTTCTTCAGATGCGAAAGCAGGCGCTTACGCTTGCGCTGCTGCGTCGGCGTCAGAAGGTTGCGCTTGCCCGCAAAGGGGTTATCCCCCTCTTTGAACTGAATGCGAATCGGCGTGCCCATCACGTTAAGCGAACGACGGAAGTAGTTCATCAGATAGCGCTTGTAGGAGTCGGGCAAATCTTTCACCTGGTTGCCGTGTATCACCACGATCGGCGGGTTGTAACCGCCGGCATGCGCATACTTCAGCTTCACGCGACGACCACGCACCAGCGGCGGCTGATGGTCTTCGGCGGCCATGTTCATGATGCGCGTCAGCATAGAGGTGTTAACGCGTTTGGTTGAGCAGTCGTAGGCTTCGGTAACCGATTCGAACAGGTTGCCAACGCCGCTGCCGTGCAGCGCAGAGATAAAGTGCACGCGAGCAAAGTCGATAAAGCCGAGACGATAGTCCAGCGTCTCTTTGACCTCGTCTTTAATTTCCTGCGTCAGCCCGTCCCACTTGTTCACCACGATCACCAGCGAACGACCGCTGTTGAGAATAAAGCCGAGCAGCGACAGATCCTGATCGGAGATGCCTTCGCGCGCGTCGATCACCAGCAATACGACGTTGGCATCTTCAATCGCCTGCAGGGTTTTAATGACCGAGAATTTCTCTACCGTATCGGTGATTTTGCCGCGCTTACGCACGCCCGCGGTATCAATCAGGATATATTCCCGGTCGTCGCGCTGCATCGGAATATAGATGCTGTCGCGCGTGGTGCCCGGCATATCGTAAACCACCACGCGATCTTCGCCGAGAATACGGTTGGTCAGCGTCGATTTGCCGACGTTAGGACGACCGACGATAGCCAGCTTAATCGGCAGCCCGGTCGGATCGAACGCCTCTTCTTCCTCTTCTTCCGGTGCTTCACCGCTCTCTTGCGCCGCCAGCGCCGCCCAGTAGGCTTCGTTCTCGTCCTCTTCCGTCACTTCGCGCGGATCGATTTCGTCCATCCACGGCAGCAAAGCGGTTTCCAGCAGGCTGGTTACGCCGCGACCGTGCGATGCTGCGATAGCGTGGATCTCGCCCAGACCCAGCGAATAGAAGTCGACAACCGCTGAATCGGGATCGAGGCCGTCAGTTTTATTCGCCACCAGGAACGTCGGCTTCTGGCGTGAACGGATATGGTTAGCGATCTGCTTGTCTGCCGGCATCACGCCCGCGCGCGCATCGACCATAAACAGCACCACGTCCGCCTCTTCAATCGCCAGCAGCGACTGTTCAGCCATACGCGTTTCGACGCCCTCTTCAGTGCCGTCGATACCGCCAGTATCAATAACAATAAATTCGCGCCCTTCCACTTCGGCGCGACCATATTTGCGATCGCGTGTCAGTCCAGGAAAATCCGCCACCAGCGCATCACGAGTGCGCGTTAAGCGGTTAAACAGCGTGGATTTCCCCACATTGGGACGCCCAACCAGCGCGACCACAGGTATCATAACAGTGCCTCAATAAAAAAATTAATCGCCCGAATGGCGTGATTATAACGGTTTTAACCGCCGGGTTCAGGCTGAAGGCGCTAAGAATATCATGCCTGACTAAAAACGAAACGGCTCCTGACGCGTCAGGAGCCGTTAAACGGAAAGCAAATCCGGTGGCGCGTTAACGCGTAATCGCGTAAACCTCGCCGCCCTTAGCCTGAATGATCAGCTTGTCGCTGGCAACAACCGGCTCGCTCTGGAAGCCATCGCTGTCGACTTTCTGCTGCGCCACGAAACGACCGTCCGAAGTATTAATCCAGTGCAGATAGCCTTCGCTGTCGCCTACCACCAGATAGCCGTTATAGAGCACCGGCGCAGTCAGGTTGCGGTGCAGCAGATCGCTTTGACGCCAGATGGCAACGCCGCCGTCAGCGTTCAGCGCGATTACGCGGTCATCCTGATCCACCAGATAGATGCGGCCAGCATCGACAATCAGATCTTTCACGCCGCCGATTTCACGCTTCCACAGGATTTGGCCGGAGCGCAGGTCGAGCGCGGTCAGATTGCCGTTATACGCCAGCGCGTAAACCACGCCATTGACGATAACCGGCGTCGTATCGACGTCGTTCAGGCGATCGATTTCGGTCGCGCCGCTCGGCTGGGAGATACGCTGCTGCCAGATAAGCTGGCCCTGATTCATAATAACCGCGCTAACGCGGCCGTTATCGCCGCCGACGATTGCGCCGCCGAACGCGGTCGCGGGTGCAGATTCGCCGCGCAGCGACAGCGCAGGCATGTCGAGGTTAACGCTCCACTTCACTACGCCGCTGTTTTGATCCAGCCCCTGCAACATGCCGTTGCTGGTATGCACCAGCACCAGGCCGTCGCTCACCACCGGACGCGACAGCGCTTCGCCAGCGACTTTGGTCTGCCAGGCGATGCTGCCGTCGCTGCTGTTCAGAGCGAACAGCTGGCCGCGCTCGCTGCCGATATAAATGTGCTCGCCCGCTGCGGTCACGCCGCCAGAGAGCAGGGCCGAAATATTTTTCGAGAAGAAGCCGGTTTTCTCAGAGAGATCGACTTTCCATTTTTCTTTGCCGTTGGAGGCGTCCAGCGCTTTGACTACGCCGAAACGATCCGCCGCAAATACGGTATTGTCCTGCCAGGCCGGATGCAGGTTAGAGTAGAAATCGCCAATGCCGTCACCGACCGACGTGCTCCACACTTCCTGGGGAGTAAACTGGTTTTCCACCTTTGGCAGCGGGGCCATTTTCACTACATCTTCTTCGCCGCTGAACAGCGAACAACCGCTGAGCAAAGTGACTGAAATCAGTCCTGGCAGCAGGTATTTACGTAATTCCATGCGCTCTCTCTTGACTGGCTTAGCTTAAGTTATTCATCTTCATCTGCATCATTTGCTTCAGCGCCGGAGAAGCGTCTGACTCGACGCCTTTGCTCCACGCATCGCGCGCGCCCTGCTTGTCGCCTTTGCTCAGCAGCGCTTCGCCGCGAATATCCGCCACAATGGCTGTCCAGCCATCGCCCTTGACAGCATCGAGGGTTTTAAGGGCGGCATCCGCCTGATTTTGTTGCAGTTGAATGCGCGCCAGCCGCAGGTTGATAACCGCCTGCAGATTGGCATCTTTGGTATTCTTCAGACCGTTTTCCAGCAGGGAAGACGCTTTATCGAGCTGGTTGGCGTCGACATACTGCTTAGCCGCATCCAGCGCCGCCAGCGCGCCGTAGGTATTGCTGTTTTCGCTGACGAATTTCGCTACCGTATCCAGCGTGGCTGGCCGATCGGCTTTCATGGCGCTGGTCACTTGCTGATACTGGGCCGAAAGCGCTTTTGACGAGCCCTCTTCATGGCTGGCCCAGTAGCGCCAGCCGCCAAGCGCGGCAATACCGATAATCACGCCGACCGCCAGCGCCTTGCCGTTACTGGCAAAAAAGCGACGTAGCGCGTCAACCTGCTCGTTTTCATTGCTATAAACTTCCACGCGATCCCTCTCCTTTCTCTGGTTGGTGCCGTGCCACGCTTACTTCAGCAGCGTGCGCAATGCAGCAGCAGCCTCTGTCTGCGCCAGCGTTTGCTGATCGCCGCTGCGCAGATCTTTAACCACAACCTGACCGGCCTTCACTTCGTCCTCGCCGACTACCAGCGCGACGCGAGCGCCCCACTTGTCGGCGCGAGCAAACTGCTTCTTAAAGTTGCCGCCGCCGAAGTTGGTCATCAGCTTCAGTTCCGGCGCCTCATCGCGCAGTTTTTCCGCCAGCTGCATCGCAGCGGACTGAACGCCCTGGCCCGAAGCGATAACATAGACATCAACAACGCGCGTCGGTTCAAATTCAGGATTTACCGCCTGCACCAGCAGCACCAGGCGCTCCAGGCCCATGGCGAAACCGACCGCTGGCGTAGCACGGCCGCCCAGCTGCTCGACCAGACCGTCGTAGCGGCCGCCGCCGCACACCGTGCCCTGCGCGCCGAGGCTCTCGGTCACCCATTCGAAAACGGTGCGGTTGTAGTAGTCGAGGCCGCGCACCAGGCGCTGGTTGATGCGATAGGCGATACCGGCATCATCCAGCAGGGCGCACAGCCCCTGGAAATGCTGGCGCGATTCGTCGTCGAGATGATCCATCAGCTGCGGCGCGTCGTTAAGCAGCGTCTGCACGTCGGGATTTTTGCTGTCGAGCACGCGCAGCGGATTGGTGTACATGCGGCGCTTGCTGTCTTCATCCAGCGTCTCTTTGTGCTGCTCGAGGAACGCCACCAGCGCTTCGCGGTAGTTGGCGCGTGCCTCCAGTGACCCGATGGAGTTGAGCTCCAGACGCACGTGGCCGGCGATGCCCAATACCTTCCACCAGCGGGCCGTCAGCATAATCAGCTCGGCGTCCACGTCCGGCCCCTGCAGGCCAAACACCTCAGCGCCCAGCTGGTGGAACTGACGGTAGCGTCCTTTCTGCGGACGCTCGTAGCGGAACATGGGTCCCATGTACCACAGACGCTGCTCCTGATTGTAGAGCAGGCCATGTTCGATGCCGGCGCGCACGCAGCCTGCGGTGCCTTCGGGACGCAGCGTCAGGCTTTCACCGTTGCGGTCGTCAAAGGTGTACATCTCTTTTTCGACCACATCGGTGACTTCGCCGATGGCGCGTTTAAACAGCGGAGTCTGCTCGACGATCGGCATGCGAATTTCGCTGTAGCCGTAGCTGGCCAGCACCTGCTTGAGCGACCCTTCGATGCGTTGCCAGAGAGCCGTATCCGCCGGCAGGTAGTCGTTCATGCCGCGGATAGCTTGAATATTCTTCGCCACGTTAAAATCTCTTAATGCAAAAAAACCTGTCCGGCATCATACCTTATGAGGATGAAACCGCACAGGTTCATTGAACAAAGTCGCGCTGGCTGCGCCGACGCTTAGTTTTCCAGCTGCTGAACGTTGATGCGACGATTTTCGTCCAGCATGGTCGCTTTGGCGCGGATGCGCGCTTCCAGCTGGTCGATCATATCGTCGTTGTCGAGACGATCGCGCTGGCGTACGCCATCTTCATAGAAGCCGCTTTTCTTGTTGCCGCCGGTGACGCCCAGCGTCGATACCGTTGCTTCGCCAGGACCGTTCACCACGCAGCCGATAATCGAGACGTCCATCGGCGTAATGATATCTTCCAGCCGCTGTTCAAGCGCGTTAACCGTGCCGATAACGTCGAACTCCTGACGCGAACAGGTCGGGCAGGCGATAAAGTTGATGCCGCGCGCGCGAATGCGCAGCGACTTCAGAATGTCGAAGCCGACCTTCACCTCTTCGATCGGATCGGCCGCCAGCGAAATACGCAGCGTATCGCCGATCCCTTCTGAGAGCAGCAGCCCCAGGCCGATCGCCGATTTCACCGCGCCGGCGCGCGCGCCGCCCGCCTCGGTAATGCCGAGGTGCAGCGGCTGGTCGATCTGCTTCGCCAGCAGGCGATAAGATTCGACGGCCAGGAAGACGTCTGACGCTTTGACGCTCACTTTGAACTGATCGAAGTTAAGACGATCGAGATGATCGACGTGGCGCATCGCCGACTCCAGCAGCGCCTGTGGCGTCGGCTCACCGTACTTCTCCTGCAGATCTTTTTCCAGCGAGCCAGCATTCACGCCGATACGGATCGGAATATTGTGGTCGCGCGCGCAGTCCACCACCTGGCGGATACGCTCATTATTGCCGATGTTGCCTGGGTTGATACGGAGACAGTCGACGCCATATTCGGCGACTTTCAGCGCGATGCGGTAGTCAAAATGGATATCGGCTACCAGCGGCACGTTAACGCGCTGCTTGATGAGCTTAAAGGCTTCGGCGGCATCCATGGTCGGCACGGAGACGCGGACGATATCGACGCCGACGCGCTCAAGCGCTTTGATCTGATTGACCGTCGCCTCTACGTCGGTTGTGCGGGTATTGGTCATCGACTGGACGGCGATAGGCGCGCCGTCGCCGACAGGCACCTTGCCGACATAAATCCGGGTCGATTTACGACGGATAATGGGTGCTTCGTTATGCATATTCTTTCTCCACAATTGCCCCGGGCGCGATGCAGCGTTATTGCGCACCCAACGTCAGGCGAGCAACCTGGTTATTACGGATAAAACGACTTAAATCAACCGGCTGGTTCTGATATTGCACCTGCACCGCTCTCGGTGCGCCGATTTTCAGGCGATAGGGCGCAGTGCCGGAAAGGCTGAGTTTACCACCGCTGCGTTGCATTCCGCTGAAGAGTTTTTTACCGGTGGCGTCGCTCACTTCCAGCCAGCAGTCGGCGTTGAAATTCATGACCACGGTATTAGGATCGGCAGCCGCTTCACCCACGGCGGCGGCGCTGGTCGGCAGCTGACCGGCAGTGGCCGACGGGCTGGCCGCGTTATCGACCGGCGCCTGGCTCGGCGATATCACGGCGCTGTTCGCCGCAGTGGCGGCCGGCGCCGCGCTGTTCGCGGCGCTCTGCGCGGGCGCGGTGCTGGACGGCTGGCTGGCGGCAGGGGCCGCCGCGCTGGCGTCCGCGCTATTAGTTTCGTCTGGCGCAGCAGGTGCCGCCGTCTCGTCGCTGGCGCCGCCGTCGAGCGGAATAGACTGGCTCGCGTCGCCGCTGCTGCCGTTTTGATCGGCCATAGAAACCAGATCCTCCTGCGACGCCTTATGGTTTTGCCACCACCAGGCGCCGGTCAGGCCCACCACCACGAAGAGCACCAGCCAGGTGAAGATCATCAGCCAGCCGTCGCGCTTCTTGCGGCGTTTGCCCAGCGAGAAGTGCTGCATCGGTTCGATTTTGGCCGCACGCACCGGCGTCTGCTTCGCCATCATCGGCAGCAGTTCCTCTTCAGGAATGTGCACCAGACGCGCATAGGAGCGAATGTATCCACGCAAAAAGGTCGACGCCAGATCGGCAGGCGCTTTGTCCTCTTCGATATCGCGTACGGTCGTAAGTTTCAGGCACAGGCGTTCAGCCACGTTTTGCTGAGTCAGCCCCATTTTCTCACGGGCCAGACGCAGGCGTTCGCCTGTGGAATGTACTGCAGAGTTGTCTTGAGTGGCTTCAGTATTCATTAGCTAAATAACGCTGGTACTGTATCGATTGTGGAAAACTTCGCGCCAACCGGTCGCCATAACGTGTAACGTCAGCAGCGTTTCCCTGTTGCGCGGCGAAACGTATCTGTAACTCTAAGCTGCGCGCCGTAGCAGGCAGATATTGCTGATAAAGCTCTATTAACAGTAGAGCACGCGCCGGGGAGAGGAGCCGTTGTTTTTCCGCCTCGTCCAGCAGAGCGTCGCCTTTCGCGCGATCCGCCTTCAGCGCCTGACTCAGCGCCGCTCGCGCGGCCAGCGTCTCGTCTGCCTGAAGATAGCAATACCCCGACAGTTCCCACGCATCGATGCGCGCTTCATTTTCCGATGCGCTCATCGCCTGCTTAAACTGTTGATGCGCTTCGTCATACTGCCCTAAAGCGCAGAGAAACGCACCGTAATTGTTAGCAACAAAGCCATTTGCCGGTGCCAGCCGCTGCGCCTGCTGGTAGCTGCGCGCCGCCTCATTGCGACGGCCCTGTTTCTCCGCCAGGCGCGCCAGCGCCAGGGCCATTCGATAGTCGCGGGGCGCGGCGGCCTGCGCTCGCTGGAAATTGCGGCGCGCGCTGGCGTAATCCTCCGCCGCCAGATAGTGCATTCCCAGCGCCAGACGCGTTTCGGCCGCGCCGGAATGCGGCGGCTGGCTGACACACCCGGTTACAACAATCAGGGCCAGCAGGCTGGCCGGTAATCCTTTACCCATTTCGTTCTCCTGGTCGCAGAGAGATTGCGTGGCAGCAGCCTGCCACGCGTTGCGACCCGGTCAAACCGATCTGTCCCCGGTTTCAGAGCGCCTTCACAGATATGGCTTCGCCCGCCATTTTTTTACGCAGGGTACGCTTGGTGCGGTCGATCACGTCGCCCGCCAGCTGACCGCAGGCTGCATCGATATCGTCTCCGCGCGTTTTACGCACGATAGTGGTAAAGCCATATTCCATCAATACTTTGGCAAAACGGTCAACGCGGCTGTTGGAGCTACGGCCATAGGGCGCGCCCGGGAAGGGGTTCCAGGGAATCAGGTTGATCTTGCTCGGCGTATCTTTCAACAGCGCCGCCAGCTCGTGCGCATCGTCGGTGCTGTCGTTCACGTGGTCCAGCATCACATATTCGATGGTAACCCTTCCCTGATTGGCGTTCGACTTCGCCAGATAGCGCTTCACCGCACCGAGGAACATCTCAATGTTGTACTTTTTGTTAATCGGCACGATATCGTCACGCAGCCTGTCGTTCGGCGCATGCAGCGAAATCGCCAGCGCCACGTCGATCATATCGCCAAGCTTATCCAGGGCTGGCACTACGCCTGAGGTTGACAGGGTAACGCGACGCTTTGAGAGGCCGAAACCGAAGTCGTCCAGCATAATCTCCATCGCTGGCACCACGTTGTTGAGGTTAAGCAGCGGCTCGCCCATGCCCATCATCACCACGTTGGTGATAGGACGCTGGCCGGTGACTTTGGCGGCGCCGATGATTTTCGCCGCGCGCCATACCTGGCCGATAATCTCGGAGACGCGCAGGTTGCGGTTAAAGCCCTGCTGCGCCGTTGAGCAGAACTTGCACTCCAGCGCGCAGCCCACCTGCGAAGAGACGCAGAGCGTGGCGCGATCGTCTTCCGGAATATAGACGGTTTCCACCAGCTGATCGCCGACGCGTATCGCCCATTTAATGGTGCCGTCGCTGGAGCGCATCTCTTCCGCCACTTCCGGCGCGCGGATTTCCGCGATCTGGCTCAGTTTGCCGCGCAGCACCTTGTTGATGTCGGTCATCTGCTCGAAATCGTCGCAGCAGTAGTGATACATCCACTTCATCACCTGATCGGCGCGAAACGGCTTTTCGCCCATCGAGAGAAAGAGCTCGCGCATCTGCTGGCGGTTGAGATCGAGCAGGTTAATTTTTTCGCTTTTGGGGGCAACAGCAACGGGGGAAGCGGACGACGGCGTCACAATCAGTTCGGACATAATGTTCTCTGGCCTCGTTATTACACGTTATGGCTCTGGTTAAGGATAGAAAAAAAAGACGCCCTTGCTGAGACAAGCTCAACAAGGGCGCGATATTGTACAACATCTGCGGTGTGATGCCAGGGTAGAGGGCGACGCGTTAGCGAGAAATTTGTAAAGCGCGCGCGCTGCCTGGCCTCGACGCGATTAACGCGTGCGCGGGCAGATCTCGTTTTCGCCGAAGAAGTAGGCGATTTCACGCGCGGCAGACTCAGCGGAGTCAGAACCGTGGGTGGCGTTTTCGGTGAAGCTGTCGGCGTAGTCAGCGCGCAGCGTGCCAGCCAGCGCGTTCGCCGGGTTGGTCGCGCCCATCAGATCGCGGTGACGCTGAACGGCGTTTTCGCCTTCCAGCACAGATACCACAACCGGACCAGAAGTCATGAACTCGACCAGACCGTCGAAGAACGGCTTACCCTGGTGCTCAGCGTAGAAACCTTCCGCCTGCTCTTTGCTCAGCTGCAGCATTTTAGCGCCAACGATTTTGAAGCCAGCGCTCTCAAAACGGTTATAGATGGCGCCAATTACGTTTTTAGCAACGGCGTTTGGTTTAATGATGGAGAAGGTACGTTCGATTGCCATGTTGACCTCTGTCTTTAGCATCCTGAAGAAACCGGGAACCCGCTCCCGGTAAGAAAACGCGCCGATTATAGGGAGATCAACGGGCGTTGCCTATTAGCTATCGTATGATTTATTGAAAATTATTGATATTTGTCGATGCAGGCAGGCAAATAATGTGCATTGCGCCGCTTTCAGTCGCGGATAAAAGAGACAGCGGCCAGATCTCCCGCCTCATCCATGACCACCAGCTGGCAGGGGCCGGCATCGCGCAACGCCAGCTGTACGCGGCTCTTCTCCTCGCCCTGTTCTACCGGCTCGCCGTTTAAAAACCACCAGCGACGCTCGCCCTGTCCGCCCTGCACCGCCACCGGCACCATCAGCACGGCCTTGCCGGGCAGCGGCTGCAGATGCTGACCGTTGATGACGCCGGTTATCACCATCGGCGCCGCATTGCCCTGGCGCAGCGGCGGACAGGCGTCATCAACCGGCGGCAAACGCTGCGCGCGCTGCTCGCTGCTGGGCAGCCAGGGCTCCAGCGGCAGCGGCCACAGCAGCCGTTCGCGGCTCTGGGCGCCGGGGCAGTCCGCCGCCACCCGCCTTCCCTGCGCGTTTTGCCAGTAGCGCAGCCGCAGGCCATTCACGCCTTCCTGTCCCGGCGCCAGCAGCGTCGGCGGCAGGGTCTGATTCAGCACCCAGCTCTGTCGGCGCTGGCGACAGTTCTCATCTCCCGCAGGCAGCGGCTGGCCGCCGGGCCAGCAGATGCTCTGCGCGCTGACCGAGGGGGGACGCGGATCGCGCGGCGTGCCGCCGATCGGCATATGGCCCGCCAGCAGGTTCGCCACCTGATGCATCACCGGCACCGCCGAGGCGAAGCCGACCTGCCCCGCGACCGGCGTGGCGTCCGGTCTGCCGACCCAGACGCCGATGAGATAGCGCGGCGTAACGCCGATGCTCCAGGCGTCGCGGTAGCCATAGCTGGTGCCGGTTTTCCACGCCAGCGGCACGATGTCGCTCGTCGCGCCGCTGGCGACAGGCTGCGCGTCGCCCGCCAGCATGCGCCGCACGATCCAGGCCGCGCCCGGCGACAGCAGGCGACGCTGCCGCAGCGGCTGATCCGCAAGGTAGCGCAGCTGCGCGGCGTTGCCCTGTCGCGCGAAGGCGCTGTAGGCCGCTACCAGCTCATCCAGCCGCGCGCCGGTTCCGCCTAACGCCAGCGACAGGTTAGGCTCCGCGCCGGCCGGAAAGCGCAAATTCAGGCCCACGTTGCCCAGCCGCGCCGTCACGCTTTTTGGGCCGAGGGCGTCCAGCAGCTGGACGGCCGGCAGATTGAGCGAGCGCTTCAGCGCGTCGCTGGCGCTGACCGGCCCGTGAAAGCCGCTGTCAAAATTGCCCGGCCGGTAGTCGCCAAAGCGGCGCGGCACGTCCTGCAGCAGCGACTCGCCATGGATCAGGCCGTCGTCCAGCGCCATGCCGTAGATAAAGGGTTTCAGCACCGAGCCGGGCGATCGCACGCTGGCGACCATATCCACATGGCCGAAGCGCCTGTCGTCGCGAAAATCCACCGAGCCGACGTAGCCACGTACTTTCATATCGGTGTGATCCGCCACCAGGATCGCCAGCGAGGTGCGCGGGGGCAGCTGCGGCTTAAGGGCGGCGGCGAGGTTTTCCAGCTCGCGCTGCAGCGAGGGATCCAGCGTCGACACAATTTTAACGTCGGCCGAGAGCGACAGCAGACGGCGCGCCAGCAGCGGCGCGGTCTGCGGCATCTGACGCGGCGGCAGCCAGACCGGCTCCTGCAGGATCTCGTCGACCTCCTGCTGCGGCCAGACGCGCTGTTCTGCCAGCCGCCGCAGCACTTTATTGCGCGCCGCCTCGGCGCGCCGCGGCCAGCGATCCGGCCGCAGGCGGCCAGGCGCCTGCGGCAGCACCGCCAGCAGCGCGGCCTCGCCTTTCGTCAGCTGCGAGGGCGGTTTGCCGAGCCAGATCCAGCTTGCCGCGCCTACGCCCTCTACCGTGCCGCCAAACGGGGCGCGATTGAGATAGAGCGTCAGAATCTCGCGCTTCGACAGGTGCCACTCCAGCTGCAACGCCCGCCACGCCTGCACCACCTTGCCGGAAAAGGTGCGCGGCTGCGGATCGATCAGGCGCGCCACCTGCATGGTCAGGGTGCTGCCGCCGGAAACGATGGCGCCAGCGCGCAGATTCTGCCCGGCCGCGCGCAGGATGGCGATCGGGTTGATGCCGGGATGGCGCCAGAACCAGCGATCTTCGTAGTTGAGCAGCGCCTCAAGGTAGGCGGGCGCGACCTCCTCTATCGTGACCGGATAGCGCCAGACGCCCTGCTTATCAGCGAAGCGCCAGAGCGGCGTCCCCTCTTCCGCCACCACCACGCGCGCCGGCTGCACCTCGCGCAGCGGCAGCGGAAACAGCCGGTCGAGGCCGAAAAGCGCCAGCGCCAGCGCGAAAAAAGCAAGCGGCGGCCAGAGCCACCGCTTTTGTCCGCCTTTCCGCTTCATGCTTTAGCGCACACTGATTTTCTCCGGCGTCGCGCCCACGGCGCGCCACTCCGGCACGTACATCGACTCGACCTGCGGCGGCGGCAGGCGATAGCTGCCTGGGGTCACCGCGCGCGCCAGATAGAGCAGCGTCTCGGTTTTGTAGCCGCTCAGCGCCAGCGCCGCGACAAAGCGATCGTCGCGGAACTCGATATGGCGGATATCCGCCTGCTGCATATCCATCATGCTCTCCTTCAGCGCATCCGCGCCATCGCCGAGGCTGGCGCTGCTGTCGCTCAGGTTCTGGTTTTCCAGCTCCAGACCGGCCGGCAGCAGATCCACCACCAGCGCGTCGCTGACGCGTTTGCTGGAGGAGACCTTGAGCCGCACCACCAGCAGCTGGCCGCTGCTGAGGTTATTCAGATCCGCCGGTTTGCCATCGAGCGTGAAGTATTCGCGCGTCACGTTGAGTACGTAGCGCATCGGCTTCGGCGCGGCAAGCGGATAGCCCGTCACGCTGAGCGCGCCGTAGATCGGCACCTGTCCGCTGTTGGTCAGCGTGACGCCATGCTGCAGCCGGCTTTCATTTATGCCCTGCGTCAGCGGGCCGCTGCCCGCCAGCGGCTGGGCGTCACCCGCCAGCGTTGCCTGCCAGGCTTCGCCTTTATGCTGCTGCAGCGTACGCGCCGCCAGGAACAGAGCGTTATTCTCCTGGGTAGAGAACCAGGTCTGACCGTACGCCGCTTTCGCCAGTTCCGACAGCAGCGCCGACTGCATCTCCGGCAGCAGCTGGTTTTCCGCCAGCAGCGCCACCGTCAGCGCGCGATCGCGCAGCGCACTGCCGTAATCGCCCAGCCAGCCGTCTGCCTGGCGCGTCAGGCCGACGCCCTGCGCCAGCGCCAGCTGCGCGCGCTGCGGATCGCCCATCAGCTTCAGCGCCACGCCGAGCTGCACCAGCGCCAGCCCCGATTTGGCCTTGTCGCGCTTTTCATAGAGCGCGCGCAGCGCGCCGAGCGGCGCCTGCTGCTGACGCGCCAGCACCATGCCCGCATAGGCCTGCACGCTAAAGCGCATCGCCTCCTCGTTGCTGCTCCAGCGGGTTTCAATCTGCGCCGGGTCCTGCAGATAGCGCAGCAGCCGCTCGTCGGCGCGCGCGATGGTCTCCGTCGGCACGCTGTAGCCCGCCTCACTGGCGCGCAGCAGGAAGTCGGTAACATAGGCGGTCAGCCAGAACTCCTCTTCGCTCTCTTTGCTCCAGAGGCCAAAGCTGCCGTTGCCGCGCTGCATGCCCGCCAGCCGTGCGATGCCCGTATCGACGGCGGCACGCCGCGCCTCATCGCTGCTGGCTTTGATGCCCATCGCGGTAAGCTGCGCCTGGCTGGTGAAAATCGACGGCCAGATGCCGCTGGCGGTCTGCTCGAGGCAGCCGTACGGATAGGCGTAAAGCGCGCTGATATAGCGGCCGATATTGAGCGGCGGCTGATTGCTGAGCGAGAGCTGTCCGCTTAGCGTTTCAGGCTGCAGCGCGCTCAGGGCGGCGGCCTGAATCTGCCAGCTCTGCCCCGCCTGCATCACGCCGTCGAAGCTCAGCGTTTGCGCCGGATAAGCCGGACGCACGCCGATTTTCCAGCTGCGCTGGCTGTCGGCCAGCGCTTCACCCGCGACGGTCAGGCCGGAGACCCGCACCTGCACGGCCCCCTCGCCGAAACCGCCCTGCGCCTTCACCGGGATATGCAGCGTGGTGCGTGCCCCTTTCGCCAGCTGAACCTGTTGCGAGGCGGCGCCGCTCAGCGCGATCTGGCCCTGGGTCTGCACATCGACCTTCAGCGCCTGAGGCTGCTCCGTGAGGTTAGTCAGATCGAGCGCCAGCATCGCCCGGTCGCCGCTCGCCATAAAGCGCGGGGTTGCCAACTCGCTGATCAGCGGCGCGGCCACCACCACTTTTCGATCCGCCGCACCGAAGCTGTCGTCGCTCCACGCCTGCGCCATCAGACGCAGCTCGCCGTTGAACTGCGGGATCGGCAGCGCCAGCGTGCCCTCGCCGTTTTTATCCAGCGTGACCGGCTGAAGCTGTTGCGCCACGATATTGACCTCGGTGAGCGGCTTTTTGCCGCCGCGCGACGACGCTTCATCATCGCCGTCGCCGCCGAAACGCAGCGTCGCCAGCCGTCCGCCGCCTTCGATTAGCTGGCCGTAAACGTCATACTGATCGGCGTTGTAGCGCTTGCGGCCAAAGAACCCTTCCCAGGGATCGGGCGTTTTGTAGTCGTTGATAGCCAGTACGCCGCTGTCCACCGCCGACAGCAGCACCTGGACAGTCTGCGGCAGTTCACCGCCGACCCGGCTGGCTTTGACCTTAACCTTCAGCGTCTGCTCAGGACGAATCTTCAGCGGCGCGTCCAGCGTCAGCTCGAGGCGACGTGCGTCAGTCGCCATCGGCAGCGGCAGCAGGCCAACGGCGCGCTTCGGCGTGGCGCCGCTGGCCTTATCGCCGTCGCGCACCACGATGGCGCTGAGGTAAAGGTCATGGCGCTTCCAGCTGGCGTCAAGCGGCACATCGATCGTCACGCCGCCCGCCGGCACATCGATCGGCTGCCGCCACAGGGTGCCGCTGCTCGACTCCACCATCAGATAGCCTTTGCCCGCCGCGGGCGATTCTACCTGCACATGGGCGCTCTCGCCGGGCCGCAGCGCGGTTTTATCCAGTTTGAGCTTCACCTGGTCGGGCCGCAGCGCGCCGGTGCCGTTGGTGTTGTCCTCCCACCAGTAGCCCGCGCGGAACTGCACGCTGGAGATAATCTTCTCGCCAGCCTGCACTTCAAGCCGATAGGCGCCCCACTCGACCGGGAAACTCACCTTTCGGCTGCTGCCAGCGGCCAGCGAAATACGCTGCGCGTCCTCCTGCAAATCCTTCTCGTCGTGGCGCATCTGCCAGCCTTCGCTGTCGGAGAAGCTCCAGTAGTAGTCGCGCCGCTCGTGGATCAGGCGCACCTCCAGATCTTTTGCCGCCAGCTTCTCGCCTTTGCTGTTGGCATAGACGATATCGAAGTCGGCGATGCTGTTCTCCGGCACCGTCGGCTGCTGGGTGTAACGATCGTAGCGGTCGTCATAGACCGATTCGCTGTTGAACAGCGGTCGAATGCCGGGCAGCGCGGGCGCAGGCCAGATCGCCTGCATGACGCGCCGCGTGACCGGCCGCCCGCCCGTCTCCAGCAGGCTCGCCTGCAGGATAAGGTTAAGCGGCGAGTGGATCTGTGCCCATTCGCTCTCTACCGTCAGCTGCAGCTTGCCCTCTTCGTCCAGCGTGTCGTCGATATCGTCCAGGTTGCGTTTGCTCTCCTGCTCCATTACGTCACCGAATTGATAGCCCGGCAGCGCGGCGACCGCTTCGCGCGCTGGCCGCAGCATCAGCTGCGCCTGCAGTTCGTTGCCCGCCGCGGGCGCGCCGTAGAGGTAGCGGCCCTCGACATTGAACACAACGTCATCGTCAGGCGACAGCGGGCTGTCGCTGTTTTGCAACGTCAGCGCCATGCGCTCTGGCAGGAAATCTTCGACGTGAAAGGTCCAGCTGCGCGGCTGGCTGTCGCCGCTGTTCAGGCGCAGCGTCCAGTCGCCGGTCATCGCTGAGGAAGGCAGCGCAAAGCGCTGCTGATAGAAGCCGTTCTCGGGCTGCCAGAGAAAGGTTTGCGCCACTTCGCCGTTGGGCTGCACCACTTCCGCCTTCACCGGCTGCGCGGGCAGCGGCTTGCCGTCGGCATCACGCAGCAGCGCGTTGACGATAACCGTTTCGCCGGGGCGATAGAGATCGCGCGGGCCGAAAACAAACAGCTGCTTGTCGTAGCCCTGAGGACCGCCGACGGGAAACTCCGCCAGATCCAGCGCGGGCAGATTGAGATCGATAAGCGACGTTTCCTCTTTTTGCGTGGCGATTAACACCTTGCCTTTCGCCTGCGCCGGCAGACGCAGATAGCCGCTGCTGTCGCTGACTCCGCTGGCGAGCTGTTTTCCCTTTTCATCCAGCAGCTGCACGCTGACGCCAGCCAGCGGCGCGCCGCTCGCCAGACTTTGGGTAAAGAGCGCCATTTCGTCAGGGAAACGATGCAGCGACAGCCCGATATCGCTCAGGGTAAATAGCGTGGCGGGCAGCGTGTAATTGTAGGAGCCCGCCTGTTTCATCACCGCCAGATAGACGCCCGGCTGTTTCAGCGGCGCCACATCATTCAGCGGCAGCTGCAGTTTCTCTCGCGTATTGTGCGCCGGGTTCAGGTCGAAGCGCCCGGTGTAGACCAGGTCGGCGTGGTTAAGCAGTTCGCGCGACGACCAGTAAGAGAGATTGTTGCCGTAGTTCCACTGGGCGAGGAAATCATTTATGGAGGCGGCTTTCACGCGGAAGAAATCGACGTCGACGCGCGCAACGTTGAGTGCCAGCACTGGCAGACCCTGGGTCAGACGCAGCGGCAGCAGCGAACCGCGGCTGGCAAAACCGACCATCGGCTGAATATCGCGCGTGGTCAGTGACTGGCTAAAGGGCGTGGCTAAGGTGGCGCCGTTGGCGGCGCGCAGTCCGGCCTCTACGCTGACCGTCAGCTTGCGCGAGGGTTCCGGATGGCGAAAGCGCAGCGACTTGCCGTTCTGCGCCAGCTCCCAGCCGCCGTCAACCTTGCCGCTTTTGTCGTCGATAAGCGTGACGCGTCTGGCAAAATCCTGTTTGTCGTCGAGCGGCGTATTGAAGGTGAGCACCAGCGCGGCCGCGCCGTCCAGCTGAAGCTCAGAGAAGTCGATAACCGAGAGGGCTTTCGCCGTCGGCTGCGTCGCGGCAGGCTCCGCGGCGGCCAGCATAAAGGTGCCGCTGCTCAGCAGCGCCGCGCCCAGCGCGACGCCAGCGAGCAGACGTTTGATAACGCTTTCCATGGTAAATCCCTCGCCCGTTCCAGATGGGGTAATTTCGCCGCGCAATTTCACCGCAAACCCGCGATTTTAGCAATGCCGCCCTTGAGATAGCCTTCACATTCCCCGACACTGGACTTTTCCCGACGATAAGAAGAGGTTGCAATGACAGCCATATTTGTCTCCGCTGACTGGTTAAATGAACACTACGCCGACGAGAACGTGCAGGTACTGGACGCCCGCATGCTGCCGCCGGGCCAGGAGGCCGTGCGCAATATCACGGCGGAGTATCTGGCGGGCCACCTGCCAGGCGCGCCTTTCTTCGATATTGAAGCGCTTTCCGACCATACCAGCCCCTATCCCCATATGATGCCGCGCGCCGAACGTTTCGCCGTGGCGATGCGTGAGCTGGGCATCCACAGCGACAAACATCTGGTGGTTTACGACGAGGGCAACCTCTTCTCTGCGCCGCGCGCCTGGTGGATGCTGCGCGCGTTCGGCGTTGCGCAGGTATCGATCCTGGCGGGCGGCCTGCAGGGCTGGAAAGCGGCGGGTCTGCCGCTGGCGACCGGCCAGGTGGCGCTGCCTGAAGGCGAGTTTGAGGCAACGTTCGATGAGGCGCAGGTCCGGCGCCTGACCGATGTGCTGCTGATCAGTCATGAGGGCGGCGCGCAGATCGTCGACGCGCGCGCGGCAAACCGCTTCAACGCCGAAGTCGATGAGCCGCGCCCGGGCCTGCATCGCGGCCATATTCCCCGCAGCCTGAACGTCCCCTGGAACGATCTGGTGGCGAGTGGTACCCTGAAGCCGGAAGCGGAGCTGCGCGCGGTTTTTGCCCGAGCGGGCGTGAAGCTGGATGAGCCGGTGGTGGCGAGCTGCGGTTCAGGCGTGACCGCCGTGGTAGTGATCCTGGCGCTGACCGTGCTGGGCGCGCGCGACGTCACGCTCTATGACGGCTCCTGGGGGGAATGGGGCAGCCGGGACGACCTGCCGATCGAGAAATGATCAGGGTGCGGCGTTGCGCCGCTCCCGATTAGATAATGCGCGGGCTGCCTTTGAAGTCGCGCAGAAAACTGCCCCAGCGACGCTCATAAAAAGGCGTAATGTGGGCAGTGAAAAAGTGGCTGATGCCCTTCTCATCCGCCACGACTTCGCAGATATCGATCGGCGCATCGTCCGGCAGCGTATCGGTCGCAACGCTGCCCGCCGCCTGAATAATCGCCTCAATATCGCTTTCCGCCTCAATGCCGATCAGCAGATTCGGCTGCTGGTCCGCGCTTTCGCGAATACTGGCGATAAAGGCGCGGCGCACCTGTTTATATTTGCTGAACAGCTGCGTCAGCGAGTCGATCATCTGCGCGGGCGGCGTCGCCACCTCCGACAGCAGCAGCGCGTGGCCGCCTTCCAGCACGGTTTGCTGGCTTAGCGCGTCGCCCTCTTCGCCCAGCAGATGCGCAATCTCCGCCGGAGAAAACTCTTTGCCGGTGGGCAGTTTGGGATTGAGAAACAGCGTTTCGCCGCGCGTCATCTCAAACAGCGTGCGTACCGGCAGGCGCAGATAAGCCTGTTCGCCCGCGATCGCTTCGCTCATTGCCTCCTGCGAGGTAAAAAATGGAATGACGCTGCGGCCATCCTCTTTTTCCCAGTGTTGCAGATCGACCGGCGTATCCGCCGCGAACTGCGCCTCGGTGCTTTCGCCTGGTACCCAGACGTCGGCGGCCAGCAGCAGCTGAAAAAACTCCGGACGGTGCGCCGGCTCGGTTGCCGCCAGCTTCAGCACCTCTTCAAGACGGTTCATGTTTTGCCTTTCTCACTAAGGCGACGGTCAACGCCGTCGCCGGATCCTTTACTTGAGCAGCAGATTCGCCAGGGTACGCACGCCAATGCCGGTTGCCCCTGCCGACCACTGATCCACCGCACCTTTGCGGTAGGTCGCTGAGCAGTCGATGTGCAGCCACCCTTCCTGATAGCGGGTGACGAAGTGCGACAGAAACGCCGCCGCGCTGCTTGCGCCCGCTGAATGCGCCGCGCTGGCGATATTATTGAGGTCGGCAAAATTCGACGGCAGGTGGTTACGGTGGAACTCCGCCAGCGGCAGACGCCAGAACGGCTCGTTCTCGCTGGTGGCGCTGCCCATCAGCGACTGCGCCAGCACGTCGTCGAAGGTGAAGAGCGCGTGATAGTCGTTGCCCAGCGCGGTTTTCGCCGCGCCGGTCAGCGTTGCGGCGTCAATCAGCAGCGTCGGCTGCTGTTCGCTGGCATCAATCAGACCATCGGCCAGCACCAGGCGCCCTTCCGCATCGGTGTTCATCACTTCGACCGATTTGCCGTTGCGGTAGCGGATGATGTCGCCGAGGCGGAACGCATTGCCGCTCACCATATTGTCGGCGCAGCAGAGGAACAGCTTGACGCGCTGCTTCAGGCCGCGAGAGATCGCCAGCGCCAGCGCGCCGGTCAGGGTCGCCGCGCCGCCCATGTCGGACTTCATCGAGTCCATAAAGGCGCTCTGCTTCAGGCTGTAGCCGCCGGTGTCGAAGGTGATGCCTTTGCCGACCAGGCAGGCGTAGACCGGCGCGCTGTCGTCGCCGGTCGGGTTGTAGTCCAGCGCCAGCAGCACCGGCGGACGGCTGGAGCCGCGTCCGACGGTATGCAGGCCGAGATAGCCCTGCTCGCGCAGATCGTCGCCGCGCGTAACGCGATAGCTGACCGCCTCGCCGCCGACTTCGCGAATAAGATCGATAGCGCTGTGCGTTAGATCCTCCGGGCCAAGATCTTCGGCCGGCAGGTTAATAGTGTCGCGCACCCAGTCGATGATGCGCAGACGGCGGGAGAACTCCGCCTGCTCCTGTTCGTTAAGCGTCGGCCAGACGACGTTGCGCTCCCCTTTCGGGCTGCGATAGCCCTGCCAGAACGCCCAGCACGGCTCCAGATCCCAGCCTTCACCGCTCAGCGCGACGTGGCGAATGCCCTGGCCGTCGATCTTGCGCGCCGCGCGCTGGATGGTATTGAGCGGATCTGCGCCATGCAGGTGAATGGTCATGCCGCTGTCGTTGCTGGTCAGAATCGCTTTTTCGCCCCAGCGCGCATCAGCGGGCTGGTGGCTCAGCGTAATGTTCATCGGTTGTGTTGTCATCGCGAAACTCCATATGCGTTATAAGTATCATCCAGCCAGAAGCGCAGGCTTTAGCCGTTAAACGTCAGACCTGATAACAGATATTGCCGGGTGACGCCAGCGGATCCAGCTGGAGGCGCGCCGTTTCCGGATTTCCCCGGAAACAGGGCGCAGCCGTTAACGTGAGGCGGACACCGGCGCGCGCAGGCGAGAGACCACCTTTTGCACCAGTGAAATGGCGTAGTCGATCTCTTCTTCGGTGGTGAAGCGGCCGAGCGAAAAGCGCAGCGAACTGTGCGCCAGCGCCTCATCAAGGCCGATGGCGCGCAGCACATAGGAGGGTTCCATGCTGGCGGAGGTGCAGGCAGAACCCGACGAGAGCGCCAGGTCTTTCAGCGCCATAATCAGCGACTCACCGTCGACGCCAGCAAAGCTGATATTGAGAATAGTGGGCGCGCTCTGCGCCAGATCGCCGTTAAGCTGCACGCCGTCCAGCGCACTGAGCCCCTGCCACAGTCGCGCGCGCAGCGCCGCCAGGCGCGCCATCTCACTTTCCCGCGCCTCGCGCGCGAGCTGAAAAGCTTCGCCCATACCGACGATTTGGTGCACCGGCAGCGTACCGGAACGCATGCCGCGCTCATGCCCGCCGCCGTGCATCTGCGCGTCGATAGTGACTTTAGGTTTGCGTCGCACGTAAAGCGCGCCGATCCCTTTCGGGCCGTAGAGTTTATGGGCGGAGAACGACATCAGATCGACCTTGAGCTCGCTCAGGTCAATCGGCAGCTTGCCGACGCTCTGGGTAGCGTCGACATGGAAAAGAACGTCGCGCGCGCGGCACAGCTCGCCGATGGCGGCGATATCCTGAATCACGCCGATTTCATTATTCACATGCATCAGCGACACCAGCACGGTGTCGTCGCGCAGCGCGGCACGCACGGCGTCCGGCGTAATAATGCCGTTGGCGGGCGGCGTCAGATAAGTCACCGTAAAGCCTTCGCTCTCCAGCTGTTTGCAGCTGTCGAGCACCGCTTTGTGTTCGGTCTGGCTGGTGATGATGTGTTGACCGCGCGCGCGCTGGGCATGCGCGGCGCCTTTCAGGGCGAGGTTGTCCGATTCGGTCGCGCCGGAGGTGAAGATGATTTCACGCGGATCGGCGTTGACCAGCTCCGCCACCTGATTACGCGCCACGTCGACCGCCTCTTCCGCCTGCCAGCCGAAACGGTGCGAGCGCGAAGCCGGATTACCGAAGGTGCCGTCCAGCGTCAGGAACTGCATCATTTTGCTGGCCACACGCGGATCGGCCGGCGTGGTCGCGGCGTAATCCAGGTAAATCGGTAATTTCATTGCGCTAAAGCTCCGTATCAAAAATCATACGTCTTTATAGCAGATTCGGCCCTCACCGCGTTAGCAGTAAGGGCCGCACAGAAAGGGATCAGGAGGCGCGCAGATTGACGTTGATTTCCTGAACGCGGTTGTTCTGGAAACGACGATTGTCCTGAGAATTTTGACGGTCCGCCACGTCAAGGATCTCCTGATTGTTCACCAGCTCGGCCAGCGTGATGTTGTTCAGGAAATCGCTGATGCGCACGCTGAGGTCGCGCCACAGCACATGGGTCAGGCAGCGTTCGCCGCCCTGGCAGCCCTCTTTGCCCTGGCACTTGGTTGCATCGACAGACTCATCCACGGCGGTAATGACTTCACCTACCGCAATCGCGCTGGAGGCTTTGCCCAGCAGATAACCGCCGCCCGGGCCGCGTACGCTGGCGACCAGGCCATGTTTGCGCAGACGCGAAAATAACTGCTCCAGATAGGAGAGCGAAATGCCCTGACGCTCGGAAATATCAGCCAGCGGAACCGGCCCCTGATGAGAATGCAGGGCAACGTCCAGCATCGCGGTAACGGCATAACGTCCTTTGGATGTCAGTCTCATAGCGTACGACCTCAATAGCGTCCGGTTATCGGAGGATTAGCAGAAGATAGCCGAAGTCTGACATTCCCGAGTATTTTGGTCAACTATTTAACCGAGTAATTTACTCAACTACTCTTTTTCGCCTTTGCGCTTCTCAAACGAGGCCAGCATACCGCGCAAAATATTCAGCTCGTCGCGCTCTGGACGGGCGCGCGTGTAGAGGCGGCGCAGCTTGCTCATGACCTGTCCCGGGTTACCTTCGCGGATAAAGCCGCTGGTCAGCATCATCTGCTCCATATGCTGATAGAAGCGCTCCAGATCGTCCACCAGCGGGTAAGGCGATTCAGCGTAGACCGGCGCGGGCTGCGCATTTTCCTGCGCCGCCAGCCACGCCATACGCACCTCGTAGGCGATGATCTGCACCGCCATCGCCAGGTTGAGCGAGCTGTATTCCGGGTTTGCCTGAATGGCGACATGGTAGTGGCATTTCTGCAGCTCTTCGTTGGTCAGCCCGACGCGTTCGCGCCCAAAGACCAGCGCCACCGGCGCCTGCTGCCCCTCTTCCACGCTTTTTACGCCGCATTCGCGCGCGTCGAGCATCGGCCAGGGCAATGAGCGCGAGCGGGCGCTGGTGCCGACCACCAGGCTACAGCCGGCGATGGCCTCGTCGAGCGTGTCGACGATCTGCGCGTCGCCGATGACGTCGCTGGCGCCCGCCGCCAGCGAGATCGCCTGCGAGTCAGGCTTCACCAGCGGATTAACCAGATAGAGATTACTTAAGCCCATGGTTTTCATCGCGCGGGCCACGGAGCCCATATTGCCGGTGTGGGAGGTTTCTACCAGTACGATTCGGATGTTTTGCAGCATTAGGTTGGCGTCAGTGAGGAAATGATGGGCAGCATGCTAACATAAGTCGAGACATTTAAAGAATGCGCTGCTATACTCCGCGCCGTTTTTCCTCGTTCTTTAACATCCAGTGAGAGATACCGATGCATCCGATGCTCAACATCGCCGTGCGCGCTGCGCGCAAGGCCGGCAACCTGATTGCCAAGAATTATGAAACCCCGGACGCGGTCGAAGCGAGCCAGAAAGGCAGCAACGACTTTGTTACCAATGTTGACCGTGATGCAGAACGACTGATTATCGAAGTGATTCGCAAATCCTACCCGCAACACTCCATCATTACTGAAGAGAGTGGCGAACTGGCGGGCGACGATCAGGACATTCAATGGGTTATCGATCCGCTGGATGGCACCACCAATTTTATCAAACGCCTGCCGCACTTCTCTGTTTCAATCGCCGTACGCATTAAAGGCCGTACCGAAGTAGCGGTGGTTTACGATCCAATGCGCAACGAGCTCTTCACCGCCGTCCGTGGTCAGGGTGCGCAGCTTAACGGTTACCGTCTGCGCGGCAGCACCGCGCGCGACCTTGATGGTACAATTCTCGCCACTGGCTTCCCGTTCAAAACCAAGCAGCACGCACCGGCCTTTATGAATGTGGTCACGAAGCTGTTTACCCAGTGCGCCGACTTCCGCCGCACCGGCTCCGCTGCGCTGGACCTGGCCTACGTGGCTGCTGGCCGCGTTGATGGCTATTTTGAAATCGGCCTGAAGCCGTGGGATTTTGCTGCCGGTGAGCTGCTGGTGCGCGAAGCGGGCGGTCTGGTGACAGATTTTACCGGCGGTCACGGTTATATGCACTCGGGCAACATCGTGGCGGGCAACCCGCGCGTGGTGAAAGCGCTGCTCTCCAGCATGCGTGACGAACTGAGCGAAGCGCTGAAGCGCTAAGATGAAAAAAGGCGGCTTTAAGCCGCCTTGAACTCGCGCTGGAAATGTAAAAACGCGGATGATATGAAGCGAAGAGCAGAGCGTCCCGCGCCAGGGATGGCGCGGGCCGAGCGATCAGGGATGACTTGAGCGACTTTGCGATCGATTCATACCATTCGCGTCTGCACCAGACAAAATTAAAGGCGGCTTTTCAGCCGCCTTTTTTATTAGCCAAATCTCAATCTTAACGACGTTCGTGGCTCAGCACCTGACGCGGCTGAGTGCGACGACCGATGCGTCCCATCACGCCAGCCAGCACCGCTTCAATCAGCAGCATAAAGAAGGCGTACCAGCTCGCTTTCGCGGTTGCCGCAGCAGCCTGCTCAGCCGCCTCACGCGCTTTCTGTTCTGCCTGCTGCTTCAGCTGTTGATACTGCTGCATCGCTTTCTGATAGCTCTGTTCAGCCTGGTTTACGATCTGCTCAACTTCCTGATCGCTCTTGCCAGTGCGTGCCTTAATGATATTTTTCAGTGCGTCGCGGTCAGCCGCCTGCAGGGTATCGGCATGGCGATTCATCACGCCGCGAATCCAGTTAGTAATATCAGTATCAGCATTCTGTGGATTCTGCGCGGTATTTTTTGCCTGATTTTCGGCGTTATTCGCTTCGCTATTTGCATCCTGCTGTAAATTTTCCGGCTGCAGTTCCGGTTTGCCAGTCTGGCGCAGCGTAGTGGTCAATTCATTTTGCAAATCATCGAGGTTAATATTATTTTCCTGCAGCTTCTGCTTAGCAAAATCGGTCACTGCCGGTGCCGCTGCGGAAATACCGTTGCCTGCCGCCTGAAAGCCTGCGCCAATAATATTGAACGCGCCGCCGATCAGGCTGCTGGCGAGAGAAACGGCCAGCCAGATAGTAAATAATGTGCTCAGACCAAACATCAGCAGTCCATGCAGCGCACCTTCGCGCTGCGCCAGACGGCCCGCCAGATAGCTACCAACCGCCATGGCGATCAGCATGCTCAGACCGGTCCAGATCAGGGCGCCGGTGCCAAGATGCTGCAGTGGGTTTTGCTCCTGCTGCGGATCGACGGTAGTGGCGCCAATCGCGGTTCCGAGCAGCGTCAGTAAAATATGCACAATCAGCGCGCCAATTACGCCGGCAAATACGGCGCTCCATGAAATACGCTTTAACGGTAATCCCGCGTGCGTTTCAGTAATGGTTTCTGTTGTGCCATTATTAATCCGGGTTTCGTGCATGGTGGTTCTCCTCGCAACAGACAACGTTAAATAATCAATATTAAAAAGGACAATACATGTGGTTGTTGTTATTTAGCGTAGACGAGAAAACACTTTTCACCACAGTTAGCGTCAACATATTGCAATTGACGAAGCGTGAATGTTTTAGATAAGCAAAGCGGAATAAAGCAAGGGCGCAAGATACTATTTTTTGCGCCCTCTGTAGCAATTATTAACCGAACGGACGAAGGCCACCGCCCATGCCCAACGTAGCACTCTGCCACAGCGCCAGCCCTGTCGCGATCAGCAGCGCGCTGCCGACCAGTGCCAAAAGAGGCATCGCCAGCGCCGCCATCGAGGTCGTGCGGCTTTCACCGCTCAGCCGCTGCGCCAGCGTCCGGGCGCGCTGCACCAGCAGACCGATGACGGAAATGGTTAACGCGGTGCCCAGCGCCATGACTATGGCTGACACGACGCCCCAGAGATAAACGCCGATAACGCGCGAAAAGAGCAGCATCATAATCGCCCCTGAACAGGGACGCAGCCCCATCGACGCCACCAGCAGCAGTTGGGTTTTCACGCTGACAGCCTCAGCGACCTGCTGCGCATCCGGCAGATGCGCGTGGCCGCAGCCGCAGCCTGCATGATGATGATGATCGGCATGCAAGGCGCGGATTTTCATCGGCGCGCGCGGCCGCAGCTGACGTCGCAGCGTCTTAAGGGCGCGCACGCCGATCCCTGTCCCTAACCCGATCACCAGCAGATAGCTGCCCTTCTCCAGCCAGTAGCTGCTGAGATGCAGCTGGCGCGATGAGGTCTGCAGCACCACCAGCATCAGCGTCACCAGAAGAATGGCGACGCTGCCCTGCAGCAGCGACGCCAGCAGCGTCAGCCTGAGGGTGATAGCAAGGCGCGCCGGATGGGTCGCGAGGAAGGTGGTGATGACCACTTTGCCATGGCCGGGCCCCAGCGCATGCAGCACACCATAGGCCAGACTGAACAGCACCAGCAGGCCGCCAGCCTGCCCGGGCGCGCTTTTAACCTGCTGCAGCAGCTGGGCCATCTGCTGATGAAGCCCTCTCTGCCAGATGGCGCTTTGCAGCAGGATCTGCGGCCAGTATTGCCACAGCGCCAGCGCCCCTGCTGCCAGCGCCAGAGCCAGCAGCCACAGCGGCCAGATGCGACGCGCGCGGCGTTGAGAAAGTATCAATGACATGTCAGCGTTACCTTTTGCGCAAACTGACGCCCCAGATCCATCTGCTCAGGCGGCGCGTCGGCTTTATCGAGCGACAGCGCATACTGCTTCAGCGAGCTGTCAGGTTTCGGCGTCTGCAGCGCCACCTCACAGCGGCCCTGCAGCGCGGTCGGCAGGGTGAGCGCACGGGCGTCTCTATAGGTCATATCGACGAAATAGGTGGGATCGAACGTCAGGATTTCGAAACGCTGTCCGGCCAGCTGCGGCGGCTCTGCCAGCGGCAGCACAAACTCCAGCACCGCTTTGTTGCCGCTGCGCGATAGCGCGTAGGACGCTGGCAGGTTGAGGAATTTTACGCGCTGGCCGTTGTGCCAGACCTCGGAAAAATAGTGCTGACCCAGCACGTTCGCCATCACCTCCGCCGCCAGCTTTTTCCAGCGATCGCTACCAGGCTTCGCATCGCCCGCATCGTAAAGCAGATCGGCCGAGGTGATCTCGTCCATGGTCCAGCGCATTTTCAGCCCGGTCAGCATATCGCCGTTGGCAACCACTTCGGTTTGCATGTCGATAAAGCTGTGCGGATGCGCATGGCTGGCAGCGCTCAGCGTCATCAGTAAAGTAAAAAGCGCGCTTCTTGTGAGGTTAAAAAGAGACATACCAGGTTAAACGCTCCTGTGAATGACAAAAAAATTGTGACCCGCCCTGAAGCATTGCACAAAAAACCGGCCGAAAGCCGCGGCCCTGTTCACCATTGGCTATTCTTAGCGCAATACCGGACCGCTGGAATCCAGACTGATGAGTTCTGCTCCCTCCTTGGCACCACTCTTCACCCGTTCACAGCGTCGTTGTCATCTGCTGCTGCTACTGTATCTGCCTACTCCCGCGCTTACGCTCGAAAAACTCTGTCAGTTAAACGGGGTTGAGGCCGCTGTCGCCCGACAGGATATCGAAGATGTCAGGGATGAGATACAGCGTTATCACCAGCTGGAACTGCATCATATGGTGGACGGCAGCTTTCGCATTCACGGCACCGAGCTGGATCGGCGACTTTGCCTGCTGCACTGGCTGCGGCGCGGGCTGCGTTTGTCGGAAAATTTCGTGCGCGACCACTTCGCCGCGCCGCTGCGCCAGCGGCTGAGAGCGATGAAAATCGAAAAAGCGCTCTATGACGAAACCAATTTGCAGGCGCTGATTCAGCACTGCAGCCTGAAGCTCCGTCGCGACTTCAGCACGCGCGACCGCCTGTTCCTGCAAATTTTTATGAAATATGGCCTGATGCAGCGTCAGCCTGCGCTGTTCAACGAGCGTCAGCTTGCCTGGCTGCAGCAAAAGGTTGAGCGCGAGGCGGCGATGGACGTCATTCTGCACTGGCAAAAACGCTGCCACCTGGCGCCGCATATCAGCGAGGCGGAGTTCTGGACGCTGCTGTTCAGCCTGATCCACGCACCCGCGCCTGACCGGCTTGACTATCCCTGTAGCCAGCGGCTAATGCAGGCCACCAGGCAACTAGTCGCCGCCTTCGAGCAGCTGGCCGCCCTGCGCTTCAACGAGCCCGAAGAACTGACGGAGCAGCTTTATACCCATCTGGCGCAGGCGCTGGATCGCGCCCATTTTGGCATCGGTATTGATAACAGCGTCGCGCTGGACGTCACCAAACTCTATCCACGGCTGCTGCGCACCACGCAACAGGCGCTGAGCGGTTTTGAAACAACATATGATGTGGACTTTAGTCAGGAGGAGGTGAGCCTGATTGCGGTGATCTTCGGCGCCTGGCTAATGCAGGAGAACGCGCTGCAGGAAAAGCAGGTGCTGCTGCTGACGGGCGATAATGCCCGGCTTGAGCAGCAGATTGAGCAGCAGCTTCGCGAAATCACCCTGCTCCCGATAAATATCAAATATCAGGAGATGAGCGATTTTCAGCGCGAGGGCGCGCCGCGCGAAATCGCGCTGGTGATCTCGCCTTACGCCACTTCGCTGCCGCTCTATTCGCCGCCGCTGATCCACGCCGAGCTGCCGCTGAGCGAACACCAGCAGCAGCGTATCCGGGCGCTGCTGGAGGCTTAAACCGCGCGCGGCCGCAAGAAGAGCGCCGGTAGCGCCACCAGCGCCATTACCCAGAAGAGATGGCCCTGAAGATGCGCGAACAGCACGCCGCAAACCATGGTCATCACTGCGATGCCGCCGCCCATCGCCAGCGCTGAATAGATCGATTGCAGCCGAATCACGTCCGGGCCACGGCGCGCGGCGATAAAACGCATTGCCGCCAGATGACAGACGGTAAAGCTGCCGCAGTGCAGGATCTGCCCCACAATAAGCCACGGCAGCTCAACGGTCGCGCCCAGCAACGTCCAGCGCGCCAGCGCGCAGAGGCCGGAGAGCAGCAGCAGATCGCGCGCGCGCCAGCGGCGAAACAGGCGATTGCTCAGGGCGAAAACCACAATCTCCGCCACCACGCCGAGCGACCACAGATAGCCGACCACCGAAGCGGAATAGCCGCTCTGCTGCCACCAGATGGCGCTAAAGCCGTAGTAGGCGGCGTGCGCGCCCTGCATCAGCGTGACGCACAGCATAAAGCACCACACGCTGTTCTCGCGCAGCAGATCGCGCCACGCCTGCCAGCCGCCGCCTGTCGCGCTGTGCCGCTCCTCGCCCTGGGGTCGGGTATGCGGCGGCAACAGCATACCGCCCAGCATCGCCAGCACGCCAACGGAGAGCAGCGCCAGAATCGCCTGCGATGACCAGTGGTTTACCAGCAGCCCGGTCAGCGCAGAGCTGATGACGAACGCCAGCGATCCCCACAGCCGCACCGGCCCGTATTTGAGTCCGATCTGCTGCGTCCAGGTGGCGGCCAGCGCATCGCTGAGCGGTACCAGCGGCGAGAAAAAGAGGTTAAAGCCCACCATCACAAAGAGCAGCCACAGCCACTGCTGCCCTATCCAGTAGCCAGCGGCGAACAGGCAGGTCATCAGCGCCAGCAGGCGCAGCGCGGTAATCAGCTGCGCCGGATGCTTGACCTGTGAAGCAATGAGCAGGCTGCCCATGAAGCGCGCCACCATGCCGCAGCCCAGCAGCAGGCCGATTTTTTCCGCGTCAAGGCCGGTCTCTTTGAGCCAGACGCCCCAGAAAGGCAGATAAATGCCGTAGCAAAAAAAGTAAGTGAAATAGCCAAGACCGAGCCATTTCGCCGAGCCGATAGTCATTCTGCCTCCCGCAGCAAAGCGTCCATGGTAAGTAAGTGCGCGCGATTTTAGCCTAAAAAAGGCAATAAAAAAGGATGGCCGAAGCCATCCTCAGTCACGATCGCGCTGGCGTACGCTTAGGCGTAAACCGGCAGACGCGAGCAGATATCCAGCACTTTCTGTTTGGTGCGTTCGATAGTCGCTTCGTCGTTGACGTTGTCCAGCACGTCAGCGATCCAGCCAGCCAGCTCGCGAACTTCCGCTTCTTTAAAGCCGCGACGAGTGACCGCAGGCGTACCGATACGCACGCCGGAGGTGACAAACGGGCTTTTCGGATCGTTCGGCACGCTGTTTTTATTAACGGTGATGTTGGCGCGGCCCAGGGCGGCGTCCGCCTCTTTGCCGGTCATGTTCTTGCTCACCAGGTCGATCAGGAACAGGTGGTTATGGGTGCCGCCGGAGACGATGTCGTAGCCGCGCGCAATCAGCACTTCTACCATCGCTTTGGCGTTTTTCGCTACCTGCTGCTGGTACGCTTTGAACGCCGGCTCCATCGCCTCTTTGAACGCCACCGCTTTACCGGCGATAACGTGCATCAGCGGACCGCCCTGCCCGCCCGGGAAGACGGCAGAGTTAAGTTTCTTATAGAGATCTTCGTCGCCGCCTTTCGCCAGGATCAGGCCGCCACGCGGACCCGCCAGGGTTTTATGGGTGGTCGAGGTGACGATGTGCGCATGCGGCACCGGGCTCGGATAGACGTCAGCGGCGATCAGGCCAGCCACGTGCGCCATATCGACAAACAGGTAAGCGCCGACGCTGTCAGCAATTTCACGCATCTTCGCCCAGTCGCAGACGCCGGAATAGGCGGAGAAGCCGCCAACGATCATCTTCGGCTGATGCGTTTTCGCCAGTTCCGCCAGCTCGTTGTAGTCAATTTTGCCGCTCTCATCGATGCCGTAAGGCACGACGTTGTAGAGTTTGCCGGAAAGGTTGACCGGCGAACCGTGAGTCAGGTGACCGCCATGCGCCAGATTCATGCCCAGAATGGTGTCGCCCGGCTGCAGCAGCGCGGTATAGACGGCGAAGTTAGCCTGAGAGCCGGAATGCGGCTGCACGTTGGCGAAGTCGGCGCCAAACAGCGCTTTCGCGCGATCGATCGCCAGCTGCTCAACGATATCGACATATTCACAACCGCCGTAGTAGCGTTTTCCCGGATACCCTTCCGCGTATTTATTGGTGAGCTGCGAACCTTGCGCCTGCATTACACGTGGGCTGGTGTAGTTTTCAGAAGCAATCAGTTCAATGTGCTCTTCCTGACGCACTTTCTCTTGCTCCATCGCCTGCCACAACTCGGCATCATAATCGGCAATGTTCATTTCACGCTTTAACATCCGCATCTCCTGACTCAGCTAACTTTTTAACGGCGGTTTAGGCTCCCTTACGGAGCAAAGGCCAACAGTGTAAACCGTTTTGCCAGGTGACGGTAGCGCCAATTCCGCTTTACACGCAAACGATTGGCTTCGCGCTGGCAAAGGTTTTTTACGCTTTTGTATACGGCATACACATCACGATTTTTCGTCAGGTTGCGGGGCAGATTTTTTCAATTTGTACCAAAACCTTGCCAGCGCCCTGGCCCGATTTCGCAGCGGGTTATTTACAACCTCGAGGGTACAACTATAACATGCATTTAAAATACAACTTTACGCAGCCGGAGGTATTCCCATGCTTGACGCACAAACCATCGCCACCGTGAAATCCACGCTTCCCGCCGTTGCCGCCGTAGGACCGAAGCTTACCGCTCACTTCTACGATCGCATGCTGTCGCAGCACCCCGAACTCAAAAACGTCTTCAATATGAATAACCAGCGCAATGGCAACCAGCGCGAGGCGCTGTTTAACGCCATCTGCGCCTATGGTGCGAATCTCGATAACCTGGCGGCGCTGCTGCCCGCCGTCGAAAAGATCGCTCAGAAGCATGCCAGCCTGGCGATCAAGCCGGAACAGTACGCGATTGTCGGCGAGAACCTGCTGGCCACGATTAAGGAGCTGCTAAATCCAGGCGATGAGGTGCTGGCGGCGTGGGGCCGCGCTTACGGCGTGCTGGCCGATGTCTTTATCCAGCGCGAAGAGGCGATTTATCAGGAAACCGAGCAGCAGGAAGGCGGCTGGCGCGGCACGCGCCCCTTCCGCATCGCCGCTATCGACACGCAAAGTTCCGTTATCAAGAGCTTTACCCTGACCCCGGTCGACGGCGGCGCGGTTGCGGCGTTTAAACCAGGCCAGTATCTCACCGTGCATCTGCATCCCGCCGAATTTGAGTTTCAGCAGAATCGCCAGTATTCGCTGACCCACACCAGCAACGGCAAAAGCTACCGCATCGCCGTGAAGCGCGATGCGCAAGGCACCGTCTCCGGCTGGCTGCATGAAAAAGCGCAGGTCGGCGATGTGCTGGAGCTGACTGCGCCGCACGGCGACGTATTCATGGAAGCAGGTACGGAGACGCCGGTAGCGCTGATCTCTGCAGGCGTCGGCGTAACGCCGACGCTGGCAATGCTGCATGCGCTGGCCGAACAGCAGCATGCCGCACCGGTGACCTGGCTGCATGCGGCGGAAAACGGTGCGCAGCACGCTTTTGCGGAAGAAGTGGCTGAGACGGGCGCGCGCCTGCGCGACTTTGAGAAACGCGTCTGGTACCGCGTGCCGGAGGCGGCCGACGCTGGCCGTTTCGATGCCGAGGGCATGATGGATTTGGCTGCCGAATCCGCACGATTGCAGGATGCGCGCACGCAGTTCTGGCTGTGCGGTCCGATCGGCTTTATGCAGTTTATCGCCGGTCAGCTGCAAGACGCGGGCGTCGACGCTTCACGCATTCACTATGAAGTGTTTGGCCCGCATAAAGGGCTTTGATGCCGCTTCAGGAACCGGCTACAGACAGCACATAATGCCCGATAGCAGGTAGTACAGACCGGAGAGCAAAGCGTCCCGCGCCAGGGACAAAAACGCCGGGAGGGTTTTTGAATAACGTAACGCATTAGCCCGTTTACGGACGCACCTCAGGGATGAGGTGCGTAATCGCGCGGGCCGGGCTGGCAAAGATGCCGTATTTTGCGTCTTTGCGATCGGGCTATATCACCTGCGCTGGCACTCAGCTACAGACCAGGCCCGCAGGTTTACGGCGTTAAATCGCCTCTTCGTCCTCTTCGCCGGTACGAATACGTACCACGCGCGACACGTCGAAAACAAAGATCTTACCGTCGCCGATTTTACCGGTCTGCGCGGTTTTCATAATGGTTTCCACGCAGGTGTCGACGATGTCGTCGCCCACGACCATTTCGATTTTCACCTTCGGCAGAAAATCGACCATATATTCCGCGCCGCGATAGAGTTCGGTGTGACCTTTCTGACGACCGAAACCTTTTACTTCAGAGACCGTCATCCCGGTGATGCCGACTTCAGCTAAGGCTTCGCGCACATCGTCGAGTTTGAATGGTTTGATAATCGCATCAATCTTTTTCATGTCAGACCCTTTTCTCACTCCCTCCGTGGCCGGATGGGGTGCTGTAAGTATAGACCCGCAGCCGCTGGCTACAGGCGCATTGCCCGCAACGCATCCCGGCCGCCGGGGCATTCGTCGACGCTCTCAGGCGCTTCATCGCGCCAGAAAGCTACTCTTTAAAATCGCTGGCGTCCAGTTCATGTCGGGACAGCAGCTTATAAAACTCGGTGCGATTGCGCCCGGCCAGTCGGGCGGCATGGGTGACATTGCCTTTGGTCATCTGCAACAGCTTACGCAGGTAGTTCAGCTCAAACTGGTTGCGCGCTTCGACAAAAGTTGGCAATACGCTGTTCTCGCCGCTCAGCGCCTGCTCGACCAGCGCATCGCTGATCACCGGCGACGAGGTCAGCGCGACGCATTGCTCGATGACATTGACCAGCTGGCGAACGTTGCCCGGCCAGCTCGCCGTCATCAGCCGCTTCATCGCATCTACGGAGAAGCTGCGCACAAAGGGTTTATGCCGATCCGCCGCCTGACGCAGCAGATGGCCAGCGAGCAGCGGAATATCTTCCGTGCGCTCATGCAGCGCCGGCAGCTTAAGATTGACCACGTTGAGGCGGTAAAAGAGATCTTCACGGAACTCTTTCTTCTCCATCGCCTTCGGCAGGTCGCGATGCGTGGCGGAGATAATGCGCACGTTAATGTCGATATCGTGATTGCTGCCGAGCGGACGAATTTTACGCTCCTGCAGCACGCGCAGCAGCTTGACCTGCAGCGACGGCGGCATATCGCCGATTTCGTCCAGAAACAGCGTGCCGCCTTCCGCCGCCTGAAACAGCCCCTCCCGCGCGCTGACCGCGCCGGTAAAGGCGCCGCGAGCGTGACCAAACAGCTCTGATTCCAGCAGCTGCTCCGGCAGCGCGCCGCAGTTAATGGCGACAAAAGGTTTGCCCGCGCGCGGGCTGGCGGCGTGGATCGCCTGCGCCAGCACCTCTTTGCCGCTGCCGCTCTGGCCGTTAATTAAGACGCTAACGTCGGACTGCGCCACCATGTGCGCCTGCTCCAGCAGCCGCAGCATAATCGGGCTGCGGGTGACAATCGCTTCGCGCCAGCGGTCGTCACTGGCTGGCGCGCGCTGCGCCAGCGCGTCGTCGATCGCTTTATAAAGCGCGTCGCGGTCTACCGGCTTGGTCAGGAAGCTGAATACCCCCTGCTGCGTGGCGGAGACGGCGTCGGGAATCGAGCCGTGCGCGGTGAGAATAATCACCGGCAGGCTGGGGTTACGCTTCTGGATCTCGCCGAACAGCGCCAGCCCGTCCATCTCATCCATACGCAAATCGCTGATGACGAGATCGATCTGCTCTTTTTGCAGCAGGCGCAGCGCTTCCGGCCCGCTGGCGGCGGTAGTGACCTGGTAACCTTCGCTGCTGAGGCGCATCCCCAGCAGCTTCAGCAGGCTGGGATCGTCATCCACCAGCAGCAGACGTGCGGATTGTCTGGCCATTAAGGCTCCTCATGTGGCGAGGTTTCCGGCGCATGGCCGCTTTCGGTGACGTCCGGCGTTTTACGCGAAGAGAGCTGACGTTCGATATCCGTCAGGCGCTCCAGCTTATGCTGCGTGTCGTTAAGGGTCTGGCGCAGCTGCGTCTGCTGCTGACGCAGCGTGTCGAGCTGTGCATCGCTGCTTTGCTGCAAATGCGCAAAGCGCGTGCGCGTTTCGCTGAGATCGAGCTGCGCGACCTGGTTGCTGCGCCACAGCTGAATCAGCGGGCGCACCGCGCCGGGAAAGCGGGCACTGTACGCATCCAGCACGTCGACGTAACCGCGGCGTTCCAGCGGCGTAACGTTGCCGTTAGCCATCAGGATGCCGTTTTTAAAGGCGCGCGCCCAGCCTTCTACCGGCCAGCGATGCGCTTCCGCACGCGCCTCTGCGGGCGACAGGCGCTCAGCGCAGTCGATGGCGCGCAGCCAGTAGAGCGGATTCCCCGTTGCCGTCGCGCTTTCGTTGCGCCAGACGCTGGCGCAGTCGGTCGCCAGATAATCGGGAAGCCTGACCTCCGGCTCGGCGACGACGGCGTCGCGATGCGCGGACGAGGCGGCCGGGGAGGCGCTGCAGCCGCTGAGCGAAAGGCTCAGCAGCGCAGTAAAAAGTGAGGCGAAGACGATATTCATCTGTCAGTGATTCCCGGCTGTGTGATTCAGTACAATGCGAAAACAAACGTCGGCATCTTTGCTGTCGATCAGCAGCAGATCCCCCTGCATGCGGCGCAGACAGTCTTTGGCGATGCTCAGTCCCAGCCCGCTGCCCTTGACCGGCCCTTTGCGCTGCAGGCTCCCCTGAAAAAAGGGTTCGAATATCATTTCCCGTTCTTTAGCGGGAATCGGCGTGCCGCTGTTGGCGACCTCTATCCACACCTTGTCGCCGTGCAGCTGGCTGCGCAGCCAGATGCTACCGGATTCGCCGCCATAGTTCACGGCGTTAGAGTATAAGTTGTCAATAACGCGCATCAGCAGCATTGGCTCCGCCAGACAGCTTTTCACCTGAAGGTCGCAATGTACATGCATCAGCTTAGCGCGCGCCGGTAGCGCATGGGCACCGACCACCATATCCACCAGCTCGTCGATATCCACCCTCTCCAGCGTCGTCGGCCCCTCTGCCAGCTTGCGGTTGTAGTCGAGCAGCTGCTCAATCAGGCGCTGCAGATGACGGCTGCTGGTATCCAGGATCGCCACGACCTCTTTCTGGTCGCCGTTCAGCGCGCCCACCACCTCGTCCGCCAGCAGCTCCGTGCCCTCGCGCAGGCTGGCGAGCGGCGTCTTCAGCTCGTGGGAGAGGTGGCGCAGGAACGCATGGCGCTGCGTCTCGAGCCACGCCAGCCGCTCGCTGAGCCAGACGATGCGCTGCCCCAGCGAGCGCAGCTCACGCGGGCCGCGAAACGCCACGGTCGCGCCCAGCTCGCGTCCTTCGCCGAGCCGGTTAATCATGCGTTCGACGCTTTTTACCGGCCCGATAATCATGCGGGTAAACAGCAGCACCAGCGCCAGGCTGACGATAAACAGGATAAGCGCCTGCCAGCCGAAAAACTGGCCGCGATCGGCGATTTCGCGCTGCAGCTGCAGCCCGCGCGCGAACACCACTTCGCGCGTCTCCTGCACCAGCTGCGCATTCACGGCGGAAAAGCGCTCCAGCGCCTGCGAGGCCGCGTTGACCGGGTTGCCGTTATCGCACTTGAGTTCGGCGAGCTGCGGCAGCGTCGCGCGCAGGGTCTGAAACGCCGCCAGCTCAGGCAGGCTGGAGGCGTGAGCCTCGAGGATCTGGCTGTAGCGCACGCGCTGAGTCTCATAGAGGCGCGCCAGGGTGGCATCGCCCAGCACGCAATATTGCCGGTAGCTGCGCTCCAGCTCCAGCGCGGTGCGCGCCATCGCTTCGCTGCGGCGCACGTCGGTGAAGGTGTTGCGGTTGGTATCGACGGCCTGATCGCTTAACGCCGACAAACTTTCCCAGGCCTGCCAGGCCAGCACCAGCAGCGGCAGCAGCACCAGCAAAAACGCCATCAGCACCAGCTGGCGCAACGATCGGGGAAATAAACGCCATCTTCTCACGCGGTCGCTTCCTGTAAAAAAGGCTGTGAGAATGCTAGCGAAGTCCGCCGGTGGAAGATAGAGCGGAAATGAAAACGGCAGGCCTTTTGGCCTGCCGTGAGAGCGACGCCGCAGCATCGCCCGAAAAGAAGGTGGAGCCTAACTCAACGTTGCGCCCGATGCTTGATAACGTTGCAGAGCAAACGATTATCGGTTGGTGGACGGCAGGCTCCGTTTGGTGCGTCATTCAGTTTTTATGAGCTCTGCCGCCGACGCGGGGCAATCATAAACAGGAGAATGAGCCACGCGTTAATATTAGCAAAGTTCGTGCCAAAAAATAAATAGCTTTCTTTTTCATGAGGTTGCCAGCCTGCTTTGCTCTGTCCGTTGCCTGATGCACCTCTTCTGCTGTCGCTAAAACCCAACACATCGATACCCTGAGTATTAATCGCTGATTTATCATCAGGATAAATGTCTCCTTTTGGAGACAGCGAAAGGAGGCAGCTGTCGCCATTTGCCAACAGAGATAAAAAAGGAGACATCGCTGTCTCCTTGTGTCGTGCCGGGCGGGATTAGCCCAGCTGTTTACGCGCGTTGCGGAAGATGCGCATCCATGGGCTGTCTTCGCCCCACTCCGCCGGATGCCAGGAGTTGCTTACCGTACGGAAAACGCGCTCCGGGTGCGGCATCATGATAGTCACGCGGCCGCTTTCGTTGGTCACCGCCGTGATGCCGTTAGGCGAGCCGTTCGGGTTAGCCGGGTAGGTTTCGGTCACCTTGCCGTAGTTATCGACAAAGCGCAGCGCAACCAGTCCTTTGGACTCCAGCGCCGCCAGATGCGCGCCGTCGCGGACTTCCACAAAGCCTTCGCCGTGCGAGACCGCAATCGGCATATGCGAGCCAGCCATGCCGTCCAGCAGCAGCGATGGGCTGGCGGCCACTTCCACCAGGCTGAAGCGCGCTTCAAAACGCTCTGACTGGTTGCGCACAAAGCGCGGCCAGAGTTCGCTGCCCGGGATCAGCTCGCGCAGGTTGGACATCATCTGACAGCCGTTGCAGACGCCCAGCGCCAGCGTCTGCGGACGATGGAAGAAGTTCTCGAACGTGTCGCGCACGCGGTTGTTGAACAGAATGGATTTCGCCCAGCCTTCACCAGCGCCCAGCACGTCGCCGTAGGAGAAGCCGCCGCACGCCACCAGCGCCTGGAATTCCTCCAGGCCGCGGCGTCCCGCCAGCAGATCGCTCATATGCACGTCGACCGCCGTAAAGCCTGCGCGATGGAACGCCGCCGCCATTTCGACGTGGGAGTTGACGCCCTGCTCGCGCAGCACCGCAACGCGCGGACGCGCACCGGTGGCGATCATCGGCGCGGCGACATCCTCTTCCGGATTAAAGGTCAGATGGACGTTGAGGCCAGGATCGTTGTCATCTTTACGCGCTTCATGCTCCTGATCGGCGCAGAGCGGGTTATCACGCAGGCGCTGCATCTGCCAGCTGGTTTCGCCCCACCAGGTACGCAGCGTGGTGCGGCTTTCGCTGTAGACCGCGCTGTCGCCGGAGCGAACCACAAAGCGGTCACCGCGCTGTGCGCTGCCGATAACGTGGCTGCACGCTGCCAGCCCCTGCTCCGCCAGCACCTTTTCCACGGCCGCGCGATCTTCAGCTCTAATCTGAATCACTGCGCCCAGCTCTTCGGTAAAGAGCGCGGCCAGCGCGTCGCTGCCCAGCGCAGCAATATCGACCTCGACGCCGCAGTGGCCGGTAAAGGCCATTTCCGCCAGCGTCACCAGCAGGCCGCCGTCTGAACGGTCGTGGTAAGCCAGCAGCTTCTGCTGTGCCACCAGCGCCTGAATGGCGTTAAAGAAGCCCGCCAGCTGCTGCGCGTCGCGCACGTCGGCGGGCTTGTCGCCCAGCTGACGGTAGACCTGCGAGAGCGCGGTGGCGCCCAGCGTATTGGCGCCGTTGCCCAGATCGATCAGCAGCAGCAGGTTTTCGCCGTCCGCCTGCAGCTCTGGCGTGACGGTGCGGCGCACATCTTCCACGCGGGCGAAGGCGGTAATGACCAGCGACAGCGGCGAAGTCATTTCGCGCTGCTCAATGCCCTCCTGCCAGCGAGTTTTCATCGACATAGAGTCTTTGCCCACCGGAATCGTGATGCCAAGCGCAGGACAGAGCGCTTCACCTACCGCCTTAACCGCTTCATAGAGGCCAGCATCTTCGCCAGGGTGGCCTGCCGCCGCCATCCAGTTAGCGGAGAGCTTCACGCGCTTGAGATCGCCAATCTGCGTCGCCGCCAGGTTAGTAAGCGCTTCGCCTACGGCCAGACGGCCGGAGGCGGCGAAATCGAGCAGCGCAACCGGCGCGCGCTCGCCCAGCGCGAAGGCCTCGCCGTGATAGCTGTCGAGGCTGGCGGTGGTGACCGCGCAGTTTGCCACCGGAATCTGCCACGGGCCGACCATCTGGTCGCGCGCCACCATGCCGGTAACGGTGCGGTCGCCGATGGTGACGAGGAAAGTTTTCTCCGCCACGGTCGGCAGGTGCAGCACGCGGTTTACCGCGTCGCTCAGGGTAATGCCGTCGCGCAGCAGCGGCTCACCTTTGGCCTGCTGCGTGACCACGTCGCGCGTCATCTTCGGCGTTTTGCCCAGCAGCACATCCAGCGGCATATCAATAGGCGTATTGTCAAAGTGGCTGTCGCTCAGGCTCAGGTGCTGCTCTTCGGTCGCTTCACCAATCACCGCGTAAGGTGCGCGCTCTCGCTGGCAGAGCGCGTCGAACTGCGCCAGCTTCTCAGGCGCTACCGCCAGCACATAACGCTCCTGCGACTCGTTGCACCACACTTCGAGCGGGCTCATGCCCGGCTCATCGTTCAGGATGTCGCGCAGGTTAAAGCGGCCGCCGCGGCCGCCGTCGCTCACCAGCTCCGGCATGGCGTTGGAGAGGCCGCCCGCGCCCACGTCGTGAATAAACAGAATCGGGTTCTCTTCGCCCATCTGCCAGCAGCGGTCGATCACCTCCTGGCAGCGGCGCTCCATTTCCGGGTTGTCGCGCTGCACCGAAGCGAAATCGAGATCGGCGTCGGACTGGCCTGACGCCATGGACGAAGCCGCGCCGCCGCCCAGGCCGATATTCATCGCCGGGCCGCCCAGCACGATCAGCTTCGCGCCCAGGGTAATCTCCCCTTTCTGCACGTGATCGGCGCGGATGTTGCCGATGCCGCCCGCCAGCATGATCGGCTTGTGGTAGCCGCGCAGCTCGACGCCGTTATGGCTGTTGACCCGCTCCTCATAGGTGCGGAAATAGCCGTTCAGCGCCGGACGCCCAAATTCGTTATTGAACGCCGCGCCGCCCAGCGGGCCTTCGGTCATGATATCCAGCGCGCTGACAATGCGGTCCGGCTTGCCGAAGTCCTCTTCCCAGGGCTGCTCAAAGCCGGGAATACGCAGGTTCGACACAGAGAAGCCGACCAGACCCGCTTTCGGCTTCGCACCGCGTCCGGTAGCGCCTTCGTCACGGATCTCGCCGCCGGAGCCGGTCGCGGCGCCGGGCCACGGTGAGATCGCCGTAGGATGGTTATGGGTTTCTACCTTCATCAGGATATGCGCAGCCTCCTGATGGTACTCATACTCGCCCTTTTGCGCGTCGGCGTAAAAGCGCCCCACTTCCGAGCCTTCCATGACCGCAGCGTTGTCTTTATAGGCTGACAGCACGTGGTCCGGGGTGCTCTCGAAGGTGTTTTTAATCATTTTAAACAGCGATTTCGGCTGTTTTTCGCCGTCAATAATCCAGTCGGCGTTGAAGATTTTATGACGGCAGTGCTCGGAGTTGGCCTGCGCGAACATATAGAGTTCGATGTCATTCGGGTTGCGGCCCAGTTGCTGGAAAGCTGCCAGCAGGTAGTCGATTTCATCGTCCGCCAGCGCCAGCCCCAGCGTGCGGTTCGCCTCTTCCAGCGCCTGACGGCCGTTATTCAGCACATCAACGCTTTTCAGCGGCTGCGGCTCGTGATGCGCGAACAGCGCTTCCGCCTGCGACAGATCGCTGAAAACCGTCTCCATCATGCGATCGTGCAGCAGCGCCTGAAGCGCCTGCCACTGTGCCTCGGTCAGCTGCGGCGCCTGCACATAGAAGGCCAGACCGCGCTCCAGGCGGCGCACCTGCGGCAGATCGCAGTTGTGCGCGATGTCGGTCGCTTTGGATGACCAGGGCGAAATGGTGCCGGGACGCGGCGTCACCAGCAGCAGGCGGCCTTGCGGCGCGTGTTCGGCGAGAGAAGGGCCGTATTTCAGCAGGCGCTGCAGGCGCGCTTTTTCATCAGCGTTCAGCGGTGCGCTGACATCGGCAAAATGGACGTACTCGGCGTAAATGTCACTCACCGGCAGGTGAGCGTCCTGAAAGCGGGTCAGCAGTTTGTTTACACGAAATGCCGACAGGGCGGGCGAACCACGCAGAATTTCCATCATTTAATCTCTCGTCAGAGCGCCGTGCGACGCTTCAAGGGGCACAACAGCAGAAAACGGGCGGTATTATAGAGAAACACCCCGCTCGACGAAACCGTTTGCGCATAATTTCTCTGCCTGCGGAATTGCCTGAATTTTGCGCAAAACCTGCTTTATAAGTTGCTCTACGCTGCCGAGTTGCGCAAAATGCCCCTCGCTCTGGGAGTTCAAAAAAGATCAATACTGCCTTTAAAAGACAGAGGCCTTGGAGCCAGCGAGAGACAACTATTTGAAACGCCTAAAATTAAACTATCTGCTGATCGGTCTCGTCACCCTGCTGCTGGCGATGGCGTTATGGCCATCGATCCCGTGGTACGGCAACGGACAGGATGCGATTTCGCAGATAAAATCGCGGGGAGTGCTGCGTATCAGTACCATCAATTCCCCGCTGACTTACTACACCATCAATAAAGCCCCGGCCGGTATGGATTACGAGCTGGCGAAGCGCTTTGCCGACTATCTGGGCGTTAAGCTCAAGGTCACGGTGCGCCCAAACCTCAGCGATCTGTTTGACGATCTCGACGACGGCAAGGCGGACCTGCTGGCAGCGGGCCTGATTTACAATGATGAAAGGCTGGCGCGCTATAAAACCGGGCCGAGCTACTACTCCGTGTCCCAGCAGATGGTCTATCGCGTTGATAAGCCACGTCCGAAGAACCTCGGCGATCTTAAAGGCGAGCTCAGGGTAGCTTCCGGCTCCGCCTATCTGTCGTCGCTGAAAACGGCGCGCGATAAACAGTTTCCCGATCTCAACTGGGTGATCTCCACCGATCAGTCGCCGAAAGCGCTACTGGAGGCGGTCGCTGACGGCAAGCTCGACTACACCATCGGCGATTCCGTCACCATCGCCCTGCTGCAGCGCATCCACCCGCAGCTGGCGGTGGCGTTTGACGTTACGGATGAAGAGCCGGTGACCTGGTATGTGCCACACAGCGACGACAGCAGCCTGAACGCCGCAATGCTCGACTTCTTCAGCTCAATGGGTGAAGAAGGCGTGATGGCGCGGCTGGAGGAGAAATATCTCGGCCACGTCGGCACCTTCGACTATGTCGATACCCGCACCTTCCTGCGCGCCATTGACGTGACGCTGCCGGAGATTAAACCGCTGTTTGAGAAGTATGCGGCCAGTATCGACTGGCGGCTGCTGGCGGCGATCTCCTATCAGGAGTCGCACTGGAATCCGCTGGCGACCTCGCCCACCGGCGTGCGTGGCATGATGATGCTGACGCGCAACACCGCTGACAGCCTGAACGTTGAGGATCGTACCGACACTGAGCAGAGCATTCGCGGCGGCAGCCTCTATCTACAGCGCATGATGGAAAAGGTGCCCGCGACCATTCCCGAAGATGAGCGCATCTGGTTCGCGCTGGCGGCCTACAATATGGGCTACGCCCATATGCTGGATGCGCGCAAGCTCACGGCGAAACAGGGCGGCAATCCTGACAGCTGGGCCGACGTCAAGCTGCGGCTACCGATGCTGAGCCAGAAACGCTACTACGCGCAGACCACCTACGGCTACGCGCGCGGCCACGAAGCCTATAACTACGTCGAGAATATCCGTAAGTATCAGCTGAGCCTGGTAGGCTATTTGCAGGAGCAGGAGAAACGCCTGGCCCAGCAGGCGGCGCAAGAGGCGGAGCTGGGCAGCGGCTATCCGGCGGTGGCGCCGGAAATCGCCATGAATTAGGCAAGGCGTAAAGCGCGGCGTTGAGGCCGCGTTAGTTCGTTCCGCGCTGCGCCTGACGCAGCGCTTTTTTTTGCTCGCGCCGCATGCGGAAAAAGTCGCTCAGCATCGCCGCGCACGCCTCCGCCAGCACGCCGCTCTGCAGCACGACCTGATGATTCATGCCGGGATGGCCGAGCACATCTATCAGTGAACCCGCCGCGCCGGTTTTCTCATCGCTGGCGCCGTAGACCAGCCGCGCGATGCGGCTGTGCACCATCGCGCCGGCGCACATCACGCAGGGCTCCAGCGTCACGTAGAGCGTGGTATCCAGCAGGCGATAGTTCTCCAGCACCTTGCCGCCCTGACGCAGCGCCATCATTTCGGCGTGGGCGGTCGGATCGTGCTGGCCGATGGGCCGGTTCCACCCTTCGCCGATAACGCGATCGCCCTGCACCAGCACCGCGCCGACCGGCACTTCGCCCTGTTCCCAGGCGATGCGCGCCAGCCGCAGCGCATGGCGCATCCAGTATTCGTCTTGAGATTGATTCACGCAGGCTCACTCCCGGCAGCAGCAAAGCGGCGCATTATAGCGATCCGGCGCGCAGAATCGAAGATGCAACCCTACTCCAGCTGCTGAAGTTCGCCGCGCGGCGTGACGCGCCAGCGGTGCTGGCAGAAAAAGAGCAGCGGATTATCCTGCTTACTGTCGCTGTAGCCGCTATAGAGCTGCAGCGGCGTGCCGATCTGCTCTTCGAGCTGAACCACTTTCTCATGGCCGAGGCAGCGCATCGCCAGCACGCGACCGCCGAAGCCGCGCCGCATCTGGCTGGCAATCAGTTTGACGCGCGGCAGAAACGCCGAGTCGAAGTAGACCTGCTCTACCAGCGGCTGCGGCGAGCCGGTAATCAGCCAGACGTCGGCATCGTCGCTGCTCAGATAGTCGGTCAGGCGCTGCTGCACCACCGGAAATGCGGTCACACGCTGGCGAAACCACTGCGCAAAGGCTGCTTCGCGGCGCAGCAGCGTGCGCTCCGAGCGGCCAAAGGTGATCGACCAGAGCAGCAGGCTCATCGGCCAGCGCGCCGCGCGCCCTTTAATCAGCAGTCCCAGCCCGACCACCGGCAGCAGCGGCACCACCAGCAGCAAGTTGAGCGGCTGACGCCAGAGCAAATAGCGCATAAAGGTGCCGAACATATCCTGCTGGTGCAGTGTGCCGTCCAGATCGAAAAACACCACGCGACGTTGTGTACCCTTGGTCAAAAAACGCTCCTTTCTGTTTTGTTCGCCCTATGGTTTTTTATTGTAGCCATCAACCGCGGCAGCGGCGAAGACAGCTATTTTTAATTCCAGTGGCTACAATGCCAGGTGAATAGTTTATTCTTCAGCAGAGACAAACATCTTACGGCAGGCTACCTAAACGAGGACCAGGCATGAGCTCATTGCTGCGCATTCGTCAGCTCTATCCGCGTCTGGCGCTAAACGAGCGTCGGCTGGCGGACTTTCTGTTGTCACAGCCGGATCGGGCGCGCCATCTCAGCTCGCAGAAGCTGGCTGAAGAGTCGGGCGTAAGCCAGTCGAGCGTGGTGAAATTCGCGCAGAAGCTGGGATACAAGGGCTTTCCGGCGCTTAAGCTGGCCCTGAGCGAGTCGCTGGCGGCTCGCGACGCTATTACCGTGCATAATCATATTCTCAGCGACGACTCGTTAAAAACCGTGGGTGAGAAGCTGCTTACCGAGAAGCTCTCGGCCATTCGCGCTACGCTCGATATCAACAGTGAAGAGAAGCTGAACCAGACGCTGCACTTGCTGAAAAATGCCCAGCGCATCGTATTGGTAGGCATTGGCGCGTCGGGGCTGGTAGCGAAAGACTTTTCCTGGAAGCTGATGAAGATTGGCATCAATGCGGTGGCGGAGCAGGATATGCACGCGCTGCTGGCCAGCGTGCAGGCGATGCGTCCCGGCGACGTGCTGCTGGCGATCTCTTATACCGGCGAGCGTAAAGAGATCAATTTGGCGGCGCAGGAAGCCGCGCAGATCGGCGCCTACGTGCTGGCGTTTACCGGCTTTACGCCCAACAGCCTGCAGCAGACCGCAACCCACTGTCTCTATACCGTCGCGGAAGAACAGAGCACGCGCAGCGCCGCCATCTCGTCGACCACGGCGCAGCTGGCATTGACCGACCTGCTGTTTATGGCGCTGGTGCAGAACGATCCAGAGCGCGCCGCCAGCCATATCCGCCACAGCGAAGCGCTGGTGAAAAAGCTGAACTAGGCGGCGAACGCGAGTATAATGGCGCCGTTTTTAGCTAATCAGGTGAAATCATGGCGCTGCTGATTACCGCCAAATGCATTAATTGCGATATGTGCGAACCCGAATGCCCTAACCAGGCGATTACACTCGGCGCGGAGATCTACGAGATCGACGCCAGCCGCTGCACCGAGTGCGTCGGGCATTACGATGCGCCAACCTGCCAGAGCGTCTGCCCTATCGATAACACCATTGTTATCGATCCACAGCACATCGAATCGCGCGATGCGCTGTGGGAGAAGTTCGTGGTGCTGCACCACTAGTTTTCGATAATCACCGTTGCGCAGGCGTAATGACGTTCATCCGCCAGCGTGACGTGAACCTGCCTGACGCCCAGCTTTTCCGCTACGTCGCTGGCGTGGTGGAAAAAGCGCAACCCCGGCTTGCCCAGCTCATCGTTGTACACTTCAAACTGATTGAACGCCAGTCCACCGCGAATGCCGGTGCCGAAGGCTTTGGCCGCCGCTTCCTTGACGGCGAAGCGCTTGGCCAGGAAGCGCACCGGCTGCTGATGACGCTGATATTGCTGCCACTCGGCTTCGCTCAGCACGCGCCGCGCCAGGCGGTCGCCAGAGCGCTCAATCACGCCGGCGATACGCTCGATTTCGACGATGTCGGTGCCCAGTCCGAGAATAGCCATTAGCGACGCGCTTCCCGCATCAGCAGCTTCATCTCTTTTACCGCGTCGGCCAGACCGCTGAAGAGCGCGCGGCCGATAATGGCGTGGCCGATATTCAGCTCGTGCATCTCCGGCAGGGCGGCGATCGGCTGGACGTTGTGGTAGGTCAGGCCGTGGCCGGCGTTGACCTTGAGGCCCAGGCTGGCGGCAAAGGTGGCGGCGTGACGGATGCGCGCCAGCTCAGCCTCGCGCGGCAACCCTTCCGGCGCCTCGGCGTAGGCGCCAGTATGAATTTCGATATAGGGTGCGCCGCTGGCGACCGCCGCCTCAATCTGGCGATGATCGGGGTCGATAAAGAGCGAAACCTGGATGCCCGCGTCGCTCAGCTGTTTCACCGCCGCGTTGATTTTTTCCTGCTGGCCCGCCACGTCGAGGCCGCCTTCGGTGGTCACCTCTTCGCGCTTCTCCGGCACCAGACAGACGAAGTGCGGCTGGATATCGCAGGCGATGCCTACCATCTCGTCGGTAACCGCCATCTCCAGGTTCATGCGCGTCTGGATGGTGTCGCGCAGAATCCGCACGTCGCGATCGGTGATATGGCGGCGATCTTCGCGCAGGTGCACGGTAATGCCTTCCGCGCCCGCCTGCTCGGCGACGAAAGCCGCCTGAACCGGATCGGGATAGTGGGTGCCGCGTGCGTTACGTACCGTGGCGATATGATCGATGTTGACCCCTAACAGCAACTCAGCCATGACAATCCTCAGCTTAACTATGTCGAAAAATCAGAGTGTACCGCGGCGCGCGGCGCAGGCACAGCGCTATGGGCTGGCGGCATCGGGCCGCTTTTTCGGCACGAACTGGCGAAACAGCTCGGTGCTCTTCAAGGGCTTGCCGCCCAGGTAGGGTTTCAGCGCGATGCGGGTAAAGCGCTTGGCGGCGCGCAGCGTGTCGGCATCGGGAAAGTCACGTTCCCACAGCGCGCGCAGCTGGCGGCCGGTGAAACTGCGCTGACCGGCGACCAGACTGGCGATAAAGCCCTTCTCTTCGCGGTAGCTGTAGGTCATGTTGTCGGTGACCGGTTCGCCGCTGCCGGCGCAGTGCAGAAAGTCGACGCCGTAGCCGAGATGACCCAGCAGCGCCAGCTCGAAACGACGCAGCGCCGGTTCAGGCGAGCTGGTGGCCGCCGCCAGCGTTTGCAGGCAGTTCAGGTAGTCGAAAAAGAGTTCTGTGAAGGGAAATTCCTGCTCCAGCACGCGCGACACCAGCTCGTTAACGTAGAGGCCGCAGTAGAGCGTAATGCCGCTGAGCGGCAGCGACAGCGAAACCGCTTCGGCTTTGGTGAGGGTTTTGACCTCGCCGCGCCCGGTCCAGCGAACCAGCAGCGGCGTGAAGGGCTGCAGCGTGCCTTTCAGCTGCGAGCGGCGCGCGCGCGCGCCTTTCGCCAGCACCCTGACCCGCCCATGACTTTCGCTGAAGAGGTCGAGCAGCAGGCTGGTTTCGCTGTAGGGGCGACTATGCAGCACAAAGGCGCGTTGCCAGCCTTCCATGGGATCAGAGGTCGTCTACGTAGCCCAGGCTGCGCAGCGCACGTTCGTCGTCGGCCCAGCCCGATTTCACTTTGACCCAGAGTTCGAGATGCACTTTGGCCTCGAACATCTCTTCCATATCTTTGCGCGCTTCAATGCCGATGGTTTTGATTTTGGCGCCTTTGTTGCCGATCACCATCTTCTTCTGCCCTTCGCGCTCGACGAGGATCAGGCCATTGATATCGTAGCCGCCGCGATCGTTACTGACGAACTGCTCGATCTCCACCGTCACCGAGTACGGCAGCTCAGCGCCAAGGAAGCGCATTAGCTTCTCGCGGATGATCTCCGACGCCATAAAGCGCTGCGAGCGGTCGGTGATGTAATCTTCCGGGAAGTGGTGGTCCGCCTGCGGCAGACGCTTGCGCACGATCGCCGCAATCGTATCGACGTTCTTTCCGCTTTCGGCGGAGATGGGCACGATGTCAAGGAAGTTCATCTGCTGGCTAAGGAACTGCAGGTGCGGCAGCAGAATGCTTTTATCCTGAATGTTGTCCACTTTGTTGATGGCCAGCACCACCGGCACTTTGTTGTCGCGCAGCTTGTTGAGCACCATCTCATCGTCCGGCGTCCAGCGCGTGCCTTCGACCACGAAAATGACCAGCTCGACGTCACCGATAGAGCTGCTGGCCGCGCGGTTCATCAGACGGTTGATGGCGCGCTTCTCTTCCATGTGCAGCCCGGGCGTATCCACATAGATGGCCTGATACTCGCCTTCGGTGTGAATGCCCATAATGCGGTGACGCGTGGTTTGCGGCTTACGCGAGGTGATCGACACCTTCTGCCCCAGCAGCTGGTTCAGTAAGGTGGATTTGCCGACGTTGGGTCGGCCGACAATCGCGACAAAGCCGCAATAGGTATTCTGTTCGCTCATTCGAGTCCTGACTTTTTCAGCGCCTGTTCAGGCGCCGGGATGTTGCTATTCGAGACCAAGCTTAATTAGCGCCTGTTCGGCGGCAGCCTGTTCTGCTTTACGGCGGCTGGAGCCTACGCCCACCACCGGTTCAGCCATGCCACTCACCTGACAGTGAATGGTGAATTCCTGATCGTGGGCTTCGCCACGCACCTGCACCACCAGATAGGACGGCAGCGGCAGATGACGCCCCTGCAGATACTCCTGCAGGCGGGTTTTCGGATCTTTTTGTTTGTCGCCTGGGCTAATCTGCTCAAGGCGCGACTGATACCAGTCAAGGATCAGCTTTTCCACCGTCTGGATATTGCTGTCGAGGAAAATGCCGCCGATCAGCGCTTCTACCGTATCCGCCAGGATGGATTCGCGGCGAAATCCGCCGCTTTTCAGTTCACCCGGTCCCAGGCGCAAACATTCGCCGAGGTCAAACTCTCGCGCCATCTCCGCCAGCGTGTTGCCACGCACCAGCGTCGCGCGCATGCGGCTCATATCGCCCTCGTCGACGCGAGGGAAGCGATGATAGAGCGCGTTGGCGATCACATAGCTGAGAATGGAATCGCCAAGAAATTCGAGACGCTCGTTGTGCTTACTGCTGGCGCTGCGGTGCGTTAGCGCCTGTTGCAAGAGTTCCGGATGAGTAAAAGTGTAGCCCAGTTTGCGCTGAAGCTTATTAATGAGGATGGGGTTCATGCGATTCCAGTTCTTTTGTGCGTCTGTGACTCTGCATACGAAACAGGGCTGGCTTTCCAACACATTCTGTTTCGTGTGCAGTGGCCCCCCGCAGGAGGCCAACCGTTTTGCCCGTTTATCCGGGCCAGATGACTCAGTGAATGCCGCCGATACGGCTCAGGCGTACGCCCGTCGGCCACTGACCTTCCTGCTTGTCAAAGCTCATCCAGATGGCAACCGCTTTGCCGACCAGATTGCGTTCCGGGACAAAGCCCCAGTAGCGACTGTCGGCGCTGTTGTCGCGGTTATCGCCCATCATGAAATATTGACCCTGTGGCACGACCCAGGTCGCCTGCGGCTGGCCCGGCTGCTGATAATACATGCTCGCCTGACTCTGCGCTTCGTTTACCAGCAAAATATCGTGCGTGACGTTGCCCAGCGTCTCTTTACGGGTACCGAGACGCAGTCCGCCGCGCATGGTTTCGCCCTGCGGCACCTGATAGAAACCGTTGCCCGCCTCATTGCCGTCAAAACCGCTAAAGGTCTGGATGAAGTTGCTCGGCTCGATATTGGTGTAGGTGATCGGCAGCGCGCTGGCACAGCGCTGGCCAGCGGCGCAGTTCGGGCTGACGGTCAGGGTTTTGCTGTAGGGATCGAACACCACTTTGTCGCCCGGCAGGCCGATGACGCGCTTGATGTAATCCAGGCTGGGATCTTTCGGGTATTTAAATACCGCAATATCGCCACGCTGCGGATGCCCGGTCGGGATCAGCGTCGTCTGGGTGATCGGATCTTTGATGCCGTAGGCAAACTTCTCCACCAGGATAAAATCGCCGATCAGCAGCGTCGGCATCATGGAGCCGGACGGGATCTGGAATGGCTCATAGATAAACGAGCGCACCACGAACACCACCAGCAGCACCGGGAAGACCGACGCGGCAGTCTCTACCCAGCCAGGCTGGCCGTTGACTTTCGCCAGCGTTTTTTCGTCGAGGGTATGGCCGGCCGCAGCCTGCGCTTCCGCTCGTTTAGCCCGGCGCGCCGGCGCCCACTTGACGCGATCGATACACCAGATAATGCCGGTAATCAGCGTCGCGAGCGCCAGAACCAGGGCGAACATATTAGCCATTAGGTATCCTTATTTGCTGTCCTTGCCGACATGCAGAATAGCGAGGAAGGCTTCCTGCGGCAGCTCGACGTTGCCGACCTGCTTCATGCGCTTCTTGCCATCTTTCTGCTTCTGCAACAGTTTCTTCTTACGGCTGACGTCACCGCCATAGCACTTGGCGAGCACGTTTTTACGCAGCTGCTTCACGGTCGAGCGCGCGATGATATGAGTGCCGATCGCCGCCTGGATCGCAATGTCGAACTGCTGGCGAGGGATAAGATCTTTCATCTTCTCAACCAGCTCGCGGCCGCGATACTGCGAATTGTCGCGGTGGGTAATCAGCGCCAGCGCATCGACGCGCTCGGCGTTGATCAGCACGTCGACGCGCACCATGTCGGAAGCCTGGAAACGTTTAAAGTTGTAATCCAGCGAGGCGTAACCGCGCGAGGTCGACTTCAGACGGTCGAAGAAGTCGAGCACCACTTCCGCCATCGGGATGTCGTAGGTCAGCGCGACCTGGTTGCCGTGGTAGACCATGTTGGTCTGCACGCCGCGCTTCTCGATGCAGAGCGTAATGACGTTGCCCAGATACTCCTGCGGCAGCAGCATATGACACTCGGCGATCGGCTCGCGCAGCTCTTCAATATTGTTCAGCGGCGGCAGCTTAGAGGGGCTGTCGACGTAAATGATTTCGCCGCTCGTGGTCTCCACTTCATACACTACGGTCGGCGCGGTGGTGATTAGATCGAGATCGTATTCACGCTCCAGGCGCTCCTGGATGATCTCCATATGCAGCAGGCCCAGGAAGCCGCAGCGGAAGCCGAAGCCGAGCGCGGTAGAGCTTTCCGGCTCATAGAACAGCGAGGCGTCGTTCAGGCTCAGCTTGCCGAGCGCGTCGCGGAAGGCTTCGTAGTCGTCAGAGCTGACCGGGAACAGGCCGGCATAGACCTGCGGCTTCACTTTTTTGAAGCCTGGCAGCGCTTTATCCGCCGGGTTGCGCGCCAGCGTCAGGGTATCGCCCACTGGTGCGCCAAGGATATCTTTGATGGCGCAGACCAGCCAGCCTACTTCGCCGCAGTTCAGCTGCGTGCGGTCAACCTGCTTCGGGGTGAAGATGCCGAGGCGATCGGCGTTGTACACCTGGCCGGTGCTCATGACTTTGACCTTGTCGCCTTTGCGCAGCGTGCCGTTTTTCACGCGGATTAGCGAGACCACGCCAAGGTAGTTATCGAACCATGAGTCGATAATCAGCGCCTGCAGCGGACCTTCCGGATCGCCTTCCGGCGGCGGAATATCACGCACCAGGCGCTCCAGCACTTCCGGCACGCCGACGCCGGTTTTCGCCGAGCAGCGCACCGCATCGGTGGCGTCGATGCCGACGATATCTTCAATCTCCTGCGCCGCGCGTTCCGGATCGGCAGCAGGCAGATCGATCTTATTCAGTACCGGCACAACTTCCAGATCCATCTCAATCGCGGTATAGCAGTTCGCCAGGGTCTGCGCCTCGACGCCCTGTCCTGCGTCCACCACCAGCAGCGCGCCTTCGCAGGCCGCCAGCGAGCGCGACACTTCATAAGAGAAGTCGACGTGCCCTGGGGTATCGATGAAATTGAGCTGGTAAGTTTCGCCGTTGAGCGCTTTGTAATCGAGCGTCACGCTCTGCGCTTTGATAGTAATGCCGCGCTCGCGCTCCAGGTCCATTGAGTCGAGAACCTGCGCCGCCATCTCGCGATCGGTCAGGCCGCCACAGATTTGAATCAGGCGGTCAGAGAGCGTCGATTTACCATGGTCAATGTGCGCGATGATGGAGAAGTTTCTTATGTGCTTCATTTATATGAATATCTTCACGTAGAAAAACAGTTGAGAACCTGAGCACAGACACATTCAGGAAGATCGCTCTTTACCTACAATCCTGTCAGCCTCATTAATGACGACGCATATTACACTGTTAAGGCCGCGCATAAAAGAATGGAACGTTGCGGAATCACAACACTTTTTGACGAGAAACAGGCGCTAAAAGGCCGCGATATACGCGGCCTGCAGAGGATTAGGCTTCGCTTTCCACCCGCAGGTCGTCAGGCGGCAGCGCCACGCTCAGAATGACGGGCTGAAAAGCGGCGCGATCGCCGACTTTCAGGGAGACGCCTTTGGCGACGATAAAGCCGCCGATGCCGCCGAGCAGCGCGCCGCAGGCTGCCGCCAGATCGCTGTGAAACAGCACCTGAAACAGGCCCGCCAGCAGGAAGAGCCCAAACAGCGGCGTCATATAGACCAGCAGCGCCGAACCGAGCAGGCTGCTCTCTCTGATGCCGAGTTCGATACGCTGACCGGGCTGAAGCGGCGTCGCGCTGGCGATTTCCATCACGTGAGCATCTTTCGGCCCCAGCTTGTTCAACATATGGCTGCCGCAGCCTTTGCGTGCCGAGCAGCTGTTGCAGGAGGTTTTCGCCTCTGTATGCAGCGTAGCGATGCCGTCACGCCATGCCACGACCGTGGCCCACTCTCTCATCATCGTTGCGACCCCAAATCAATACTGTCCGCTATGCGTTTTGCCGTTGCGGGCGGCAGTTCGCCCACCACGGTAATCTCGCTATTATTGCGCACTTCGGTCTGCACCGTACGACGTCCTGTGCGCAATGTCTGCGTGACGCTGCTTTTGTCGGCTGGCGTAATATTGATGGCAAAGCTGAACAGGCCGTCGCTGTACAGACGCGATTCAACGGTTTTATTCATCGCCGGAATATCGCGTCGGCTCTGGGACACCAGCTTCATGCCCGCCGGCACCCAGGCTGGCTGCCAGCTGAGGTTTACCTTCTCCCCTTCAGGCACCGAAAGCGACGGCGGCAGATTCGCCTTTTGCAGACCCTGCATCAGATTGCGCACGCCTTCGTCGACCGCGAAGCTAATCACGCGGAACTGCTCCAGCGTTTCGCCGTCGCGATCCAGCAGATCGATACGCAGCGGCAGTTTGGTGTCCACATCGAGCCAGACGACATAGCTGTAGCGCGTGCCGTCGCGCGAAACGATGCGAATTACCTCGCACAGCTGATCGGCGATGCGCGAACGCCCTACCGGAATAAAATCCCACGCGCTGGCAAGCTGAGCGAAATCAGCAAAGATGGGCGACGGCAAGGCGTCGATAATATTTTGACCGGGCAGAGAGAAAGGATCGAGGCCGGGTTCGAAATAGCTGATATCGCCGCCGCGCTGGATCACCTCGCGGCGCGGGCCGTCCATCTGCAGCAGCTGCGCATAGACGCGATTATCGATCACCGCGTGACGATAACGCAGCGACTCGATGCCGATGCGCGAGACGTTGATATAAGCGAATTCGTAGTTAAGGTTCTGGCTTGCCTGCTCCATCTGCTGTAACAACGCCCCGGACGCAGATATCTGCGCCGGGGCGGTAGATGACCAAAGCAGGCTGCCTGCCAGCAGGCTAACGGCGCACCAAAGCTGCTTCATTACTGCTGTTGCGTACCTAAGGACTGGTTGCCGGGAACGTTCGCCTGTGCCTGCTGCGGCGAGTTAGTTTCGAACTGCAGACGATCGGAGTGCAGACGGCGCTGCAGCTCGTAATCCTGCAGCATCGCGTTAACGCGACGGCGCTGCTCCTGAACCTGCTGGCTGGAGCCGCTGGTGTCAAAGGCGTCAGACGGCACGCCAAGGCTGACCGGCGATGCCTTGCCCATCATCGGCAGCGTGTTGAACACCGGCGAATCAGACGGTTCCGCGCTGGTGCCGCTCGGCTGGTTGTAGTGCTGTACGCCCACAATAACCGCCAGCGATACGCACGCCGCTACACCAACCTGAGTCAGCTGCGCTGCCCAGGGGCGCATTTTGCGCCAGAAAGGCATCTTCGCAACGCTGGCCGGTTCGGGCTGAGATTCAACGATCAGCGGCGTCACCTTGCGGGCCGGCTCTTGTTCAAGGGCCGCCGCAACGCGCGCGGAGATATCGAAGTGCAGCACATCGCCTACATCACCGCGCACGGTGTCGCGGATAAGATGATAGCTAGTCCAGCGCTGTTGCAGCTCTGCATCCTGAGATAGTGCTGACAGCAGCGCGTTATCGAGCGCCTCGCCATCCATCAAAGCGGAAAGTTGTTCTTTCTGCATGCCTAAGTACCCTTCCAGTAGCCGTTATCACTGACGTTGGATAAGCGGTTGAACTTTATTATCAATGGCCTCTCGCGCACGGAAGATACGTGAACGCACCGTACCGACCGGGCAATCCATGATGGCGGCGATCTCTTCGTAGCTCAGCCCGTCCAGCTCCCTGAGCGTGATTGCCATACGCAAATCTTCAGGGAGTGCCTCAATGGTGCGAAAGACGATTTGTTTCAATTCGTCTGACAACATTAAGTTCTCAGGGTTCGAAATTTCTTTTAACGCGCCAGCACTTTCGAAATTTTCCGCATCGATCGCATCCACATCGCTGGATGGCGGACGACGCCCCTGAGCAACCAGATAATTTTTTGCGGTATTGACCGCGATACGATAAAGCCAGGTGTAGAACGCGCTGTCGCCGCGAAAGGATTCCAGCGCGCGATACGCTTTAATAAAGGACTCCTGCACGACATCAGGCACGTCTCCCGACGGGACGTAGCGGGAAACCAGGCTCGCCACTTTATGCTGGTAGCGAATAACCAGGAGGTTAAATGACTTTTGATCTCCTTTCTGCACCCGCTCTACGAGTACCTGATCCGTTAACTGCTCGCTCATCCGAGGTAATGTCTCCCCAAATACTTTTAAATGCGTAAAGGAACTGCCAGCACATCTTCATGGTTCTGAGCAAGCATGCGCTTAGAGTCGTGGTGCGGCAAAAAGTTCACTTAACGCGCTGATGATGACTCTTCCAGAGGCGCTGTCATTTGTTTTTCATTCTCAAGACAGTGTAATCCAGACTGCGGCTATCAACGCAGAATTCCAGGCAGAGTACCTTATGACAGAGGCTTTTTCATCTTTAAATCCTGCCTTCGCCCCAGGTTTTATATAAAAAACGGGTTTTCGCTACGCCTTTGACTAATTTGCTCCTTTTACTGCTCACTGCCGGTTTATTGATCGCAACAGGCCGCCTTCACGTTTAAAATACTTCACAACAGTGTGTAAAAAGCCTATTCTCAAACCACCCTTGTTTAGTAAATTAAACACCATGGCACACTCATTCTCTCCCGATTACCAGTGCGATGTTTTGATTATCGGCAGCGGCGCGGCGGGCTTATCGCTGGCGCTGCGGCTGGCGGCGCATTACGAGGTGCTGGTACTGAGCAAAGCGCAGGTCAGCGAAGGCTCTACCTTTTATGCCCAGGGTGGCATCGCCGCAGTGTTTGATGAGACCGACAGCATTGAGTCGCATGTGGAAGATACGCTCATCGCCGGCGCTGGCCTGTGCGAGCGTGAAGCGGTCTCGTTTGTCGCCAGCAATGCGCGCCACTGCGTGCAGTGGCTGATCGACAACGGCGTTGCCTTCGATCGCGATCCGCAGGCGGCAGGCGATATGCCCTACCATCTGACGCGCGAAGGCGGCCACAGCCATCGGCGTATCCTTCACAGCGCCGACGCCACCGGGCGCGCCGTCGAAACCACGCTGGTGAGCCAGGCGCTGAGTCATCCCCGCATTCATATTCTTGAGCGTAGTAACGCAGTCGATCTCATCCTGTCAGACAAGCTGGGCCTGCCTGGCCCACGCCGCGCTGTCGGTGCCTGGATCTGGAACCGCAACCTTGAGCGGGTGGAAACCTGTAGCGCTCGCGCGGTGGTGCTGGCGACCGGCGGCGCGGCGAAAGTCTATCAGTACACCACTAATCCCGACGTCGCATCCGGCGACGGCATCGCCATGGCATGGCGCGCTGGCTGCCGCGTCGCCAATCTTGAGTTTAATCAGTTCCATCCTACGTCGCTGTTTCATCCTGACGCGCGCAGCTTTCTGCTGACCGAGGCGCTGCGCGGCGAAGGCGCCTGGCTGCTGCGGCCCGACGGCAGCCGTTTTATGCCCGACTTTGACGCGCGCGCCGAACTGGCGCCGCGCGATATCGTGGCGCGCGCCATCGATCATGAGATGAAGCGGCTCGGCGTCGACTGCGTCTACCTGGATATCAGCCACCAGCCGGCGGCGTTTATCCGTGCTCATTTTCCGACGATTTATGAAAAGCTGCTGACCTTCGGCCTCGACCTGACCCAGGATCGCATTCCCATCGTGCCAGCCGCGCACTACACCTGCGGCGGCGTGATGGTCGACGCGCGCGGACGCACGGACGTCGACGGGCTCTACGCTATCGGCGAAGTGAGCTATACCGGGCTACATGGCGCAAACCGCATGGCCTCTAACTCTCTGCTGGAGTGCCTGGTCTACGGCTGGTCGGCTGCTGAGGATTTGATTGAGACGCTGTCGCAAAAAGTTGCGCCCGACAGCCTGCCGCCCTGGGATGAAAGCCGCGTAGACGATGCGGACGAGCGTGTGGTCATCCAGCATAACTGGCACGAGCTGCGGCTATTTATGTGGGATTACATGGGGATTGTTCGCACCACGCGCAGGCTGGAGCGCGCGCTGCGCCGCATTAACCTGCTGCAGCAGGAGATCAGCGAATACTACGCGCATTTCCGGCTCTCCAGCGATCTGCTGGAGCTGCGCAACCTGACGCAGGTGGCCGAACTCATGGTGCGCTGCGCGCTAGCGCGCAAGGAGAGCCGTGGGCTCCATTTTACCCGCGACTATCCCGATATGCTGCCCGAAGCGAAGCCAACCATCCTTATGCCCTCTTACATAAAGAGGTAAAAGTCGCGGGTCAGGCTGCGCCAGGCTTCTGAATAGTGCGTATCCTGGTTGCGGATCGCCATGCGTTCCAGCAGCGTTTCGCCCGCGCTGGGGGAGAAACCGAGCAGCACGCGATGCGGCGGCCGGTGCGCATATTCCGCTACGTCGATGCGAAAACGCAGATGCCAGCCCGATGCCTGCGCCAGCGTAATCATATTTTGTCCCACCGTTTCGGGCAGCACGACGCAGAAGAAGCCCTCTTCGTCGATCAAACGCGCCGCATAACTTAGCAGGCTGGCATGATCCAGCGTCGCCGTCGAGCGGGCCGCATCGCGTTCCGGCGTGGCGCAGGCAACATCAGGTGGATAATAAGGTGGATTGCTGACAATCAGCGAATAGCGCTCGCCGCAGTTCTCCGTAAAAGCGGCGATATCCTGCTGATGGACGCGAATGCGTGCTGCCCACGGCGACTGCGCCACATTCTCCTGCGCCTGCTGCGCGGCGGCAACATCCAGCTCAACCGCGTCGATAAGCACCGCATCGGAGGTACGCTGCGCCAGCATCAGGGCGATAAGCCCGCTGCCGCTGCCGATATCGAGCACGCGGCGCGCGTTGGCGACCGGTGCCCATGCGCCCAGCAGAATGGCGTCGGTACCGACTTTCATGGCGCAGCGGTCGTGCGCCACGAAAAATTGTTTGAAGGTGAAACCGTTTCTTTTTAATACCGGCCGCACATGCGGCTTGTCCTGCGTCATACTCTGCAACCATTACCCTTTTTCCTGCCGTGCGGCAGCGCGTCAGTGTAACGTGACGGCGTGAGGAATACACGTAATGGGCTGGACGGCGCGGATTAACAGATGAAGATTGCGTGCGATCTGTCTATAATCAGCGCCCCAAACTGAGGTAGACCATGACAGTAACCACATTCTCCGAACTCGAACTCGACGAAAGCCTGCTGGAAGCCCTGCAGGATAAAGGCTTCACGCGCCCTACCGCCATTCAGGCCGAGGCGATCCCGGCCGCGCTGGAGGGCCGCGACGTTCTGGGTTCGGCGCCTACCGGCACCGGGAAAACCGCCGCGTACCTGTTGCCGGTACTGCAGCATCTGCTCGATTTTCCGCGCAAGAAATCGGGGCCGCCGCGCATCCTGATCCTGACGCCAACGCGGGAACTGGCGATGCAGGTTGCCGATCACGCGCGCGAGCTGGCGAAGCATACCCATCTCGATATCGCGACCATCACCGGCGGCGTGGCCTATATGAACCACGCGGAAGTGTTCAGCGAGAACCAGGATGTGGTCGTGGCGACCACCGGACGTCTGCTTCAGTATATTAAAGAAGAGAACTTCGACTGCCGCGCCGTCGAGACGCTGATCCTTGACGAGGCGGACCGCATGCTGGATCTCGGCTTCGCGCAGGATATCGAAACCATTGCGGGCGAAACCCGCTGGCGTAAGCAGACCATGCTCTTCTCCGCGACGCTGGAAGGCGACGCGATTAAAGATTTTGCCGAGCGTCTGCTTAACGATCCGGTTGAAGTCGAAGCCGACCCCAGCCGTCGCGAGCGTAAAAAAATCCAGCAGTGGTACTATCGCGCCGACGACCTGGAGCATAAAACCAGGCTGCTGATCCACCTGCTGAAGCAACCGGACGCTACGCGTTCAATTGTGTTCGTGCGCAAGCGCGAGCGTCTGCACGAGCTGGTGCAGTGGCTGCACGATGCGGGGATCCGCTGCTGCTATCTGGAAGGCGAAATGGTGCAGGCTAAACGCACCGAAGCGATCAAACGTATTACTGACGGCCGCGTCAATGTGCTGGTGGCGACCGACGTCGCCGCACGCGGCATTGATATCGAAGATGTCAGCCACGTCATTAACTATGATATGCCGCGCACCGCCGATACCTATCTGCACCGTATCGGCCGTACCGCGCGCGCCGGACGTAAGGGCACCGCGCTGTCGCTGGTGGAAGCGCACGATCATCTACTGCTGGGCAAGATCAGCCGCTATCTGAATGAACCGCTGAAACCGCGCGTGATCGACGAGCTGCGTCCGGTAACGCGCGCGCCAGCCGCCAAAACCACTGGAAAGCCGTCGAAAAAGGCGCTGGCGAAGCGTAAAGAGCGAAAAGAGAAAGAGGCGGAAAAACCGCGTGTGAAAAAGCGCCATCGCGACGCCAAAAACGTGGGCAAACGCCGCAAGCCAAGCGCTGCCGCGCCAGCCAGCGGCGATGCGGAATAAATCAGCATCGCTATAAAAAAATCGCCTCGATTGAGGCGATTTTTTTTAGTTAAGCAGGTAAAACAGCGATGACTCGCTTCGGATAAAGGCTAATAGCCAAAGCGCCCGATTATTACTGCACCGCCAGGGTTGAAAAGGTTAAATATCCATTCCTCTCAATAACCTGCCATTAACAATCCAGTGGGCGCTTTTTCTTCACGCGTTCAAAGTTGCCAGGTTACAGGCTTTCGGTAAAGGTGCGCGTAATTACGTCACGCTGCTGCTCCGGCGTCAGCGCGTTAAAGCGCACCGCGTAGCCTGAGACGCGAATTGTCAGCTGCGGATACTTCTCAGGATGCTTTACCGCATCTTCCAGCGTTTCACGGCGCAGGACGTTAACGTTCAGGTGCTGACCGCCTTCGATACGTACCTGGGGTTTCATCTCCATTGGCACTTCGCGCCAGGCAAATTCGCCCAGCTCTCTCACGGCGACAACCTGATCTTCTTCGTAACCTGCCTTCGCGCACAGGCAGCGTGCTTCCGCTTTTTCATCGTCGATCAGCCAGAAAGAGTGCAGTAGATCAGGGTTATTGGTTTGAGTAATTTGAATGCCAGTGATCATAATTAGTTCTCCAGAACATGGCGCTATCCTGCTCAGCGCGGTGAGTAAATCAAATTATCGCCCTGATATAACACTCGCTTCTCGCGATGGTTTTGACCTCGGTCAATTTTCACAGCCACGTTTTTCACTGCTAATTTCAATTAATTGATTCAGATAAATTTTTGGCTAAAAAATACTTTGTAAATTTCAAATATTTTTACCTTCAACCTGGTGCGGGGAACCGTTAAGCTAATCGCATCGATCTATAAGGTAGCAGACCATGACGGATAAACTGACCTGGCACGACGTGCTGGCCGAAGAGAAAGAGAAGCCTTATTTCACCGAAACCCTGAAGCTGGTGGCGAATGAACGGGCGGCTGGCGTGACGGTTTATCCGCCGCAGAAAGATGTTTTCAATGCCTTTCGCCTCACCGAACTGGGCGACGTCAAGGTGGTGATTCTGGGCCAGGATCCCTACCACGGCCCGAATCAGGCGCACGGCCTCGCCTTCTCGGTACTGCCCGGCGTGCCGGTACCGCCCTCTTTACAGAATATGTATAAAGAGCTGGAGCAGGAGTTTCCCGACTTTAAGCGTCCGCAGCACGGTTTTCTCGAAAGCTGGGCGAAACAGGGCGTGATGCTGCTAAATACGGTATTAACCGTGGAGGCGGGCAAGGCGCATTCCCATGCACGCTTCGGCTGGGAGACCTTTACCGATAACGTCATTGCCGCGATTAATGAACATCGCGAAGGCGTGGTATTTTTGCTCTGGGGATCGCACGCGCAGAAGAAAGGCAGCATTATCGACCGCCAGCGTCATCACGTTTTACAGGCGCCGCATCCTTCTCCGCTTTCCGCTCATCGCGGTTTCTTTGGCTGCGGCCATTTTGCGCAGGCCAATGAGCTGCTGAAGCAGGCGGGCGAGCAGCCCATCGACTGGATGCCGCAGCTGCCCGCCAGCTGAGCCGCAAATAAAAACGGCCGCCTCACTGGGCGGCCGTCTGACGTGCGTTGACTGCTTAGCTTTTCGCTTTCGCGACAGCCACCATCGCCGGACGCAGCAGGCGACCGTTCAGGGTATAGCCGCGCTGCATCACCATCATCACATGGTTAGGCGCCACGTCATCTGACTCCATCATTGACATCGCCTGATGGATTTCCGGGTTGAACGGCACATTGGTATCGCCAACCACTTCAACGCCAAATTTGCGCACGGCGCCCAGCAGCGATTTCAGGGTCAGTTCGATCCCTTCAATCATCGACGCCAGCTCCGGGTTCTCTTTGTCTGCGACTTCCAGCGCGCGCTCAAGGCTGTCGATAACCGGTAGCAGCTCGTTCGCAAATTTTTCCAGCGCGAATTTGTGCGCTTTCTCTACGTCAATTTCGGTGCGACGACGGATATTTTCCACTTCCGCCTGCGCGCGCAGCTGCGCGTCACGTACGCCGGTCTGCAACTGTGCCAGTTCAGCTTCCAGCTGCGCAATACGCTCATCACGCGGATCCACCTCTACTGCCGTCTCCGCTTCCTGAGGTTGCTGCTGATCCTGTTGAATTTCGTCTGAGACTTGCTCGTTTGGGGTGTTCTGTTCTTTACTACTCATGAATTTCTCCGCGTTTTGCACATTCATCTCGCCAGTCCGCTTATTATGGGGATCGGTTTGACGGTTTCAAGGGAACCCATCACATTGCCTTGCCGTTTTGGCTTATGAGGAAAGACCCACCAAATGAACAAACACTTTAACTGCATTGGTATTGTAGGCCATCCGCGTCACCCTACCGCTCTCACCACGCATGAGATGCTGTGGCGCTGGCTGACGTCCAAAGGTTATGAAGTGATTATTGAGAAGCAGATCGCGCAGGAGCTCAATCTTCAGGATGCCCAGACCGGCACGCTGGCGGAGATTGGACAACAGGCGGACCTCGCCGTGGTGGTCGGGGGCGACGGCAATATGCTTGGCGCGGCGCGCGTGCTGGCGCGCTACGATATCAAAGTGATTGGCATTAACCGCGGTAACCTCGGCTTTCTCACCGACCTCGATCCCGACAACGCGCAGCAGCAGCTGGACGAGGTGCTACAGGGAAACTATTTCGTCGAAAGCCGCTTTCTGCTTGAAGCGCGCGTCTGCAAAGATGAGTGCTCGCCGCGCCTCGGCCTGGCGATCAATGAGGTGGTGCTGCACCCCGGCAAAGTGGCGCACATGATCGAGTTCGAGGTCTATATCGACGAGGTGTTCGCCTTCTCGCAGCGTTCTGACGGCCTGATTATCTCTACACCGACCGGCTCGACCGCCTATTCGCTGTCGGCAGGCGGCCCGATTTTAACCCCTTCGCTCGACGCCATCGCGCTGGTGCCGATGTTCCCGCATACCCTGTCAGCGCGGCCGCTGGTGATCAACAGCAGCAGTACTATCCGCCTGCGCTTTTCGTCACGCCGCAGCGATCTCGAAATCAGCTGCGACAGCCAGATCGCCCTGCCCATTCAGGAAGGCGAGGATGTGCTGATCCGCCGCAGCGAGAACCATCTCAACCTGATTCACCCTAAAAACTACAGCTATTTCAACACGCTAAGCTCAAAACTAGGCTGGTCGAAAAAATTGTTCTAATTTAAGCGCGCCCTCTTTACTGGATAAAAAACCAGTTTATACTGTACGAAAAACCATATCTGTTTTTCCATACAGGTGATTCTATGCTGGCACAGCTGACCATCAGTAATTTCGCTATCGTTCGTGAGCTCGACATTGATTTCCAACGCGGTATGACGGCGATTACCGGTGAAACCGGCGCGGGTAAGTCTATTGCCATCGACGCGCTCGGTCTGTGCCTGGGCGGTCGCGCCGAGGCGGACATGGTGCGTCAGGGTGCCGCGCGCGCTGACCTCTGCGCCCGCTTCAACCTCAAGTCCTCGCCCTCTGCGCAGCGCTGGCTGGAGGAGAATCAGCTGGATGACGGCAACGAGTGCCTGCTGCGCCGCGTCATCAGCGCCGACGGCCGCTCACGCGGCTTTATCAACGGCACCGCAGTACCGCTGTCGCAGCTGCGCGATCTGGGCCAGTTGCTGATTCAGATCCACGGCCAGCATGCTCACCAGCTCCTGCTTAAATCCGACCATCAGAAACACCTGCTTGACGCCTACGCTGGCCATGACGATCTGCTGCGCCAGATGCGCAGCGACTATCAGGCCTGGCATCAGAGCTGCCGTAATCTGGCGCAGCATCAGCAGCTGTCGCAAGAGCGCGAGGCGCGCCGCGAACTGCTGCAGTATCAGCTGAAAGAGCTCAACGATTTTGCGCCGCAGGCGAACGAGTATGAGCAGATCGACGAGGAGTACAAGCGCCTCGCCAACAGCGGTCAGCTGCTCTCTACCAGCCAGCAGGCGCTGCAGCTGCTCGCCGACGGTGACGACAGCAACCTCAACAGCCTGCTCTACACCGCGCGTCAGATGGTGACCGAGGTCGTGACGCTGGACGACAAGCTGAGCGGCGTGCTCAATATGCTGGAAGAAGCGGCGATTCAGCTCAGCGAGGCGAGCGACGAGCTGCGTCACTACGTTGACCGGCTCGATCTCGATCCCAACCGCCTGTATGAGCTGGAGCAGCGCATTTCGCGCTATATCGCGCTGGCGCGTAAACACCACGTCGCGCCGGAAGGTCTGGCGGAGCTGCATCAGCAGCTGTTGACGGAGGCAGAACTGCTTTCGCAGCAGGAGAGCGATCAGGAGAGCTTGCAGGAGTTAGTGAGTGAACACTATCAGTCTGCACTGCGCAGCGCTGAGCATCTGCATCAGCAGCGTCAGCAATATGGCGCCGAACTTGAGCAGCTGATTACGCAAAGTATGCATCAGCTCTCTATGCCTCACGGCCGTTTTACTATTGCGCTGGCGTTCAATCCCGACCACCTCACGGCGGACGGCGCCACGCGTATCGACTTCCAGGTGACCACCAACCCAGGCCAGCCTCTGCAGCCGCTGGGTAAAGTGGCGTCAGGTGGCGAGCTGTCGCGTATCGCGCTGGCCATTCAGGTGATTACCGCGAAGAAGATGGAAACGCCGGCGATGATTTTCGACGAAGTGGATGTGGGCATCAGCGGTCCGACTGCCGCCGTCGTCGGACGTCTGCTGCGCCAGCTGGGCGAGTCGACCCAGGTGATGTGTGTAACCCATCTGCCACAGGTGGCGGGCTGCGGCCATCAGCACTTCTTTGTCAGCAAAGAGACCGATGGCGCGATGACCGAGACCCATATGCAGGCGCTGGACAAGCGTGCGCGCCTGCAGGAGCTGGCGCGTCTGCTGGGCGGCAGCGAGGTCACGCGTAATACCCTCGCGAACGCAAAAGAACTTTTAGCGGCGTAACAGCCGCACTTTCTTCCCGCTGCGTGGTCATATGCTTGCTCTGTCGATGTAGAGGTTTCCAATAGCGAAAAGGTTTATTATCATCGGCTACTTATGTCGCCTGAATAATAAAGCCTGCCGCAGGCAGAGTTCAGAATTTGATGGCAAAAAAACAGCCTGAGAAAAAGGCGTTTGGCCCCAGAAAAGGAATGTAGAGATGCGCTGTAAAACGCTGACTGCCGCGGCAGTGGTAATGTTGATGATGACCGCCGGATGCTCCACCCTTGAGCGCGTGGTTTACCGCCCAGATATCAACCAGGGCAACTATCTGGTCGCCAACGATGTGGCGAAAATCCACAACGGCATGACGCAGCAGCAGGTCGCCTATACGCTCGGTACGCCGATGATGCGCGATCCGTTCGGCAGCAACGTCTGGTATTACGTGTTCCGTCAGGAGCCAGGCCATGAAAACGTGAAGCAGCAGACGCTGACCCTGACTTTCGACAGCAACGGCATTTTGACCAATATCGACAACAAGCCGAATTTGACTGCAGCGAAGGACTGATCGAACTCGCAACAAAAAAGGCGCCGCTGGCGCCTTTTGCTTTTCTGGCAGTCTGTGCTGACCGTTGCTATTTCTTGCCACCAGCTGAACGCTCAGCGCGCTGACGACGCAGCTCTTTAGGATCGGCGATGAGCGGACGGTAGATCTCTACCCTGTCGCCTTCCTGCAGCGTATCGCCCAGCTTAACCGGGCGGCTAAATACGCCCACCTTGTTTTGGCTGAGGTCGATGTCGCGGCGCAGCTCAAGCAGGCCGGATGCGACGATCGCCTGCTCGACGGTGCTTCCCTCTTCCAGCGTGACCACGCGCTGATACTGCTTCTCCGGCAGCGCGTAAACCACCTCAACGGAAATCTCAGGCACTGTAGACCTCTTTAGCGCGCTGAGTGAAAGCCTGCACCATGCTGTTGGCCAGCTCTTTGAAGATGCGGCCGAACGCCATCTCCACCAGCATGTTGGTGAATTCAAAATCGAGGCTCAGCTCAACCTTGCAGGCGTCATCGCCCAGCGAGATAAACTGCCATCCGCCGGTAAGCTTGCGGAACGGCCCGTCGACCAGCTGCATATGGATGCGCTGATTATCGGTAAGCGTGTTGCGCGTGGTGAATGTCTTACTAATGCCCGCTTTGGAGACGTCTACCGAAGCCGTCATCTGATTTTCAGAGGATTCCAGCACGCGACTACCGGTACAGCCCGGCAAAAACTGTGGATAGGCATCCACATCGTTGACCAGTTGGTACATTTGCTCAGCGCTGAAGGGCACCAGCGCTGAACGACTAATCTGAGCCATAATGGTTCCTGTTCATCACAAAACCGCTGAATTGTAGCATTTCCAGCGATCAAACAAAAATTCCCCGCATTGAGAGGTGTGCTAGAATATCCCGTTTCCCGGTGCCCCGCTGGACAAGGGGTGCGATGGCCGCCTAAGTGATGTAAAATACGCCGCACTATGACAAAGAAAAAAGTACATAAACCCGGTTCTGCCACTATTGCCCTTAACAAACGCGCCCGTCATGAATACTTCATTGAAGAGGAATTCGAAGCGGGATTGTCGCTACAAGGATGGGAAGTCAAATCGCTCCGTGCGGGTAAAGCTAACATCAGCGACAGCTACATTCTGCTGCGCGATGGCGAAGCTTATCTGTTCGGCTCAACCTTCCAGCCGCTGGCCGTCGCCTCGACGCACGTTGTCTGCGATCCGACGCGCAACCGTAAGCTGCTGCTTAACCAGCGCGAACTCGACTCGCTCTATGGCCGCGTTAACCGTGAAGGCTATACCGTTGTCGCACTGTCGCTTTACTGGAAGAACGCCTGGTGCAAGCTAAAGATTGGCGTGGCGCGCGGTAAGAAAGAGCATGACAAGCGCGACGACATTAAAGAGCGCGAATGGAAGCTCGATAAAGCGCGCATTATGAAAAATCGAAACCGCTAATCGCTGGATAGTTTTCAAGTTTTTTGCTAGAGTAGTTGGTTCCTGGGGCTGATTCTGGATTCGACGGGATTTGCGAAACCCAAGGTGCATGCCGAGGTGCGGTAGGCCTCGCTAAAAAACCGCAAAAAAATAGTCGCAAACGACGAAAACTACGCTTTAGCAGCTTAATAACCTGCTTAGAGCCCTCTCTCCCTAGCCTCCGCTCTTAGGACGGGGATCAAGAGAGGTCAAACCCAAAAGAGATCGCGTGGATGCCTTGCCTGGGGTTGAAGCGTTAAATCTAATCAGGATAGTCTGTCAGTGGCGTGTCTGTCCGCAGCTGCCAGGCGAATGTAAAGACTGACTAAGCATGTAGTACTGAGGATGTAGGAATTTCGGACGCGGGTTCAACTCCCGCCAGCTCCACCAAAATTCTCCATCGGTGATTACCAGAGTCATCCGATGAAGTCCTAAGAGCCCGCATGGCGCAAGCCCTGCGGGCTTTTTTGTGCCCTCAATTTGTCCCCCGAAGTCCGAACTCAACTAATTAAATCCGAACCTTTTAGGCACCTTGTTAGGCACCTCATAAAGCTCTATTGTTTTTGAGGTGCCTAAAACTATGGAACCCCGGCAATGGCAAGACAAACCAAACCTCTCTCCGTCAAGGAAATCGAATCTGCTAAACCTAAGGAAGCGGACTATGTGCTCTATGATGGCGATGGCCTTGAGCTACTGATCAAATCCAGCGGGAGTAAAATCTGGCAGTTTCGCTATATTCGCCCTGTCACCAAGAAACGTGCGAAGAAGAGCATAGGTCCCTACCCGGCAGTTACGCTTGCCGATGCCAGAAACTACCGGGCAGAGTCTCGTTCTCTTCTGGCGAAACAAATCGATCCACAGGAGCACCAGCAAGAACAATTGCGTAGTTCGCTGGAAGCTAAAACCAATACTTTCCAGCTTGTAGCTGAACGTTGGTGGAATGTGAAGAAAGCCAGTGTGACCGAGGACTACGCAGAAGATATCTGGCGCTCCCTTGAGAGAGATATCTTTCCTGCGATTGGTGACGTCAGCGTTACAGATATTAAAGCTCATACACTGGTTCAGGCCGTTCAACCTGTTCAGGCCAGAGGAGCACTGGAAACCGTCCGCCGTCTTTGCCAACGTATCAATGAAGTTATGATATATGCCCAGAACACAGGCCTGATTGATGCGGTGCCCAGTGTCAACATTGGCAAGGCATTTGAGAAGCCACAGAAGAAGAACATGCCCAGCATTCGGCCGGATCAGCTACCTCAACTGATGCAGACGATGCGAACAGCCAACATTAGTCTTTTCACACGATGCCTGTTCATGTGGCAACTTCTCACAATTACCCGCCCTGCCGAAGCGGCTGAGGCCCGCTGGGAAGAAGTTGATCTGGAAGCACGAGAATGGAAAATTCCCGCATCACGAATGAAAATGAACCGTGACCATACTGTCCCATTGTCAGATGAAGCTGTGGCTATTCTGGAGATGATTAAGCCGTTAAGCGGCAACAGGGAGTTTATCTTCCCTAGCCGTATCAAACCAAACCAGCCAATGAACAGCCAGACTGTTAACGCTTCACTAAAACGCGCAGGTTTCGGTGGGGTCCTTGTATCACACGGTCTGCGATCTATCGCCAGTACAGCCCTAAATGAACAAGGCTTTTCGCCTGATGTAATTGAGGCAGCACTTGCGCATGTGGATAAAAATGAGGTCCGCCGGGCCTATAACCGCAGTGATTATCTTGAGCAGCGCCGCCCGATGATGCAATGGTGGGCTGATTTTGTCACGAATGCAAATGATAATAGTAGGATTGGAGATGGAGTAAAAGTAATGAGAGTAATAGGTTGATTTTAAAGATTTAAACATCATCTTGTTTACAGGCTAGATAACTTTAATTTTAAACATCAATACACTTCACAAATGCAAATAAAAAATTCAAAAGAAATATCCAATTAGGTACTAACTGAGTTTATAAAAAATATGGCTTTTTATTGATCGCTCAACGCAGATTAAATGTAATGCTGCATTAGATGCATTGAAATTAAAACATCACCGCCTTCAATGAAGGCGGAATTTTTAGATTTAATTCGCGTCAATAGCTGTCCGTGCTTCTTCCATAAAGTTGATTCTACCGGCTGACATGCCAAATTTCTTGTATTTATAACGAAAATAGGCCGACATACGTTCTTCATGTGTTGACATAATTATTTGGCGATCTCTGAATTCGGTGCGTAATAATTCAACAAAACCTGCCACATTAATTTCATCTAAAGTCTGAACAGGATCATCCACCAGCAACAAAGAGTGTTTGGCGTATCGCTGATTCAAGGCAAGTGTAAATGATAACACTAATGCTGAAAGCTGCCCCGAACTCATGGAAAAGACGGCATCATGCTCATGACCAGGCGTTTCGTTAAAAGCGATAGAATTACCATCATTTTCAATGAAGATACCCAGTCCTTGCTGATAACTTTGCATAAGCCTACCTGAATAAATATGGAAAAGAATCTCAATTTCTTTAACTATAGACTCGAGATACAATTTCTTTTCGCTTTCATAGATTTTTTTTATTTTCTGCAAATGCCCTTTCAGTTTTTCGGCCTTTTTGATTAGTAACTCACAATTATTATATTCCATCTCACATTCTGAAACATATTTAGACGATGCAATAGATTGCTGCTGCCCTAAATAATTTTTTTTTGATTCAATTTTTTGGATCGTTACACCTTTAACAACTAGAGGATCGTTATTAAAGACTTCGCGGAAAATCCTCTCAAAATCATCATGGATACGGCTATCGTCCACTCGTCTAATTCTTTCACGAATCCGACCTTCAAGTTCATCTATCGCATGTTGCGTTACAGGCTCAAAATTCTCGGACAATAACCCTTGAAGATTAATACCCGCAGCCACTAGTTGTTTGTAATAATTTTCTAACCACTGAATTTGTTCTTCTGACAGGGTCATTAATTGGCGCTTACGTTCAATACCTTCTTTCTTTTGCTCAATATATGTCCGCAGTGCAGCTTCAACTGGCTCCTGCCAATCGCGTCTAAAATTAGCTAATGCTTGTGAGAATTGATCATTCTGTTGCTCGGCTAACAATTCAAGTGTTATACGTTGGTTTTCAATTCCTCTAAACAATTCATCTGCCGTCGGCCAAAGATGCCCACATGTTGGACAAATATTCGTTAAATCACAGTGAGATTGATGTTCTTTGAAAACGCTGATCATTTGCTCACGTGTCTGGAGCAAATTCGCATAACATTCCTGAACTTTATTTGCACTAGCTAATTTTAACTTGAGCCCAGCAACCTGTTCATGAAATTTCTCTGGCAATATGGTTTCCGGGAGGAGCGTGAATAGCGGAGCAGTGATCGCCAAACGATCTTCACTAATGGCCTTAATTGTGTCTTTAAACGCGTCACTTAGTGCCGAAGCAGATTCAAAACAAGTAACTTCGTCCTGCCACTTGTTCCTTTGTTCAAGAGACAGATAAAACATCAAAAATCGTTGTTGTAACTCCTGTTTGGGAAGAAGTTTTTTCAAGAATTCATTGTTATAAAGATAATTTTCATAATGTTCGAAGTTCTCAATAAAACGTCGAATTCGAAACAACTCTCCATCTGCTGATAACCACTGTTCGAATTGTTGTGCATCAACCTCCACAACATCACGGTCCCATGGCTGATTTGTAATCTTAATCATCTTTTCATATGCAACCGAATTACCTACTGGTAACAACTTCTGTTTAGCCGATTCCCATTTATCTCTGAGTTGGTTTAATGCTGCATATTTCTGTGAATTACATAGCTTACCAATTTTTGTTGACGCCAAGTTTATGTTACTAATTTTCTTCTGAATATCGCCAATATCGAACAGGTGTGCAATCTGGCACTGCCTATCTTTTTCCTTTTGTTTTAGTAACCGGGTATTTTCTTCTTGCTCTACATAATGAAACAATTCAAAATCACGCTGATATTGCTCTCCGAGCAAGGCAGAAAAATATAACTCTTCCTGTGAAATAGCTTCGCCTCGCTCCGCGTTAAAATCAGCTAATTTATAAAGAGGAATTTTTAAATCAGCAACGCCTTTATGTTCATCTAACATTACTTTGCTGGCAGCTCTCTCGAGAAAACAACTCGCACCATCAATCAATATTTCGGCACGGATTGAAAGCCAAGCATCATCTCTTGCTTGTTTGAATAACCAAGGGCAACCCATTTTCAAGCTACGTCTATCTACTGTAAGTTCTTCTAGTTCAATATAGCGCCGAATTTTTCCTGTAAGTAACAGTTCCAGAGCATCAAAAAAAGATGATTTACCGAAACCATTTGGGCCATCAAGAATGACGAGATGTTCACTTTCAAGGGTTAAATCTAGTCTCTCAAAGACTTTAAAATTACGAACTCCTAGGCGTTTAACGATCAATTTCATAGCCTGCCTCCGATAATTTATCATCCATGAAGCTCAATAATTCTTCCGGTAACACATCTGCAGATATAATCTGTTCAGCTAAAGTGTCAATAATTGAGTCGATTGTAGTTAGTAGAGCAGGATTATCTGCACACTGAATTTTTTCATTAATACTTCGTTCAAGGATATTTAAATCAGAATTACCGAAAGAATTAATTGCGATAAAAGGCAGTTTTATTGCAAGCCTGTACAGCAGGCTTTGCCATCCACCTTGTAGATAATGGGATTTATATTCGGTAAAGGTGTTAGGAAAAGTAATTAATTCACGAAATACTGTCGCGAACCCTTGAATAGCCACTTGCTGATATAAGGCTTCAAGCTCTAAAGTGGTATAGGGAAGTACGTGTTTCTTGAAGAAGTAACTATCTTCTTCCGCATGATGAACTCTTTTACTAGAAAGTACACTTGAACTGTCAGTGTTCCATACAATCAATAAATTAATATTTTTCTCGAGCGCAGGATCAGATGTTGCTTTTTTACATTCATTCAGCCACCCAGCTTGAATTTCAGGTGTAATTATTGGCTCGCCAAAAACTACTAACCAGAAATTTTTCTTTCCCGGTATACTTTGTTCGTATAAGGCCAAGTCTGTAGAGAGGTTACGCGTCAATCCCTCTGATTCCATTAATTTCTCAATCAGGTTCTGCATCTTTTAAACTCTCAGGTACATTGCTCAAAGAAACCATAGCTACCTTCTTATAATTCCCAATGCGGTTTTCCCTTAGTAATTCATGTTCAGCGGTATCTACCCCTTCAGTGGCGTCGATACCTACAAGGACATTTGAGATTGAAGGTCTGTCTATAGCGCTGGTGATAAGTACACCGCATTCGAATAAACACTCTACATCTTCGCTAATTGCCTGTTGCATGATGTCATGACAGATACTTTCCTGATGCTCTGCAGCATGGTGAATACCTGTTGGATAGTAGAAAATCCCATCATCTAGCCAAGAGAATGCGACATCAGAGCCCTCATTTCGTGCAGCCTGAATTAGGGTACTGAAAATCGTAAACATCCCAAGCCGCATTGCATCACGATCAAGTGATTGGTCCTTAAATTCGCTAAGTGTTTTAAAACGCCCCTTTTTATGCGGCATAGTTGCTCGCAGAAAGGCCTTCATTCCTTCAACATCTAGCGCAGCGATATCAGCCAGATAGTCGTCTAACTTTTGACATGCAGCCTGGGAGAGATCGCCTAGGCATTCACAAAACTCATGGTAGTATGTGCCAATATCAATCTGCAGACGGCTAAGAAAAAATGCCTCATTCTCAAACGGAGCATAATCATCTGCTTCGATTACACCATACAGCTCAGAAAACTCGATGAATTCGCTGGCTGCGATTGTGGCCTGATGACGAACAGACTCGTGTATGCGACTGTGAGTCATGATGACCTTTGAATTTACTATAGCTTCAAGCGAGTTCTGAATATTTGAAACGAGATTGATTTTCCAAGCGGGCAGTACTGCAACGTCAGAAAGTAGGCTAGCAAGTTTATTCCGAATCAATCTGTCCACCTCTATCAGTGGGCAAAAGGATTGTGTGACATCCTCTTTTATGTCAGGCGGAATCGGGTAAGTATAAAATCTCACTGGTCCATAATCAGCCTCAAATGTTGCCGGAATGTTCGTTACTGCGCGAGCCACATGAAAATAAGCGAGCGGTACTCCTCGCTGCCTCGCATTATCCCGTTGAGTTGTAATGCCATCGCTGTAGGTTGAAAAGCGCGTATCTTTGTAAGCTTTGACCTGATGCATGGATAGACATTGCTGGTGATGAAAAATCGCGAAGTCATCTTGGCTTTCTAACTGCAGTTTCAAGCCCCGACTCGCTTCATAATCTGAAGACATAATTTTCAGACAATGGTACAACGCCACTTTACCCTGATAGACAAATCCGCTCCACGTAGAAATAGCTGTGTGTGGAAAAACTTGAGGAGCTACTGCCATGAGATTCCTTATCATTTTAGACTCGCATCAACTGAGACATTTCAGCACGGAAATCCTTCTAACCCAACAGCAATTTTTAAGTGTATAACCTATTGACAGTTAAAATACTCCTAAAATCTGCTCAAGTGTTGATCTACTTCCTGAATTTACATGCTGGTGAGTTATCATATCCTTACATAGAATCTTCGCTGTCTTAGTGAGTGCCACTGGCTTGCTCGCCACTAGAATTAGTAAAACAAAACATTTGCCATAAGCGCCCCTAAGAAATGAACATGCCAACCCGGTAAAGCACGAGCAGTAGCACTAATCCTTGAACTAAAACCTTGTAGCAATCATAATGCCCGGTTGCATACTTTTGATTTGTTACTAGGCCCCAGTACATGAAACACTCCGCTTACAACTCCATTCAAGAAAAACGTTTTCAGCCCTGGAAGGGAGAAGAAGAGGTCCGGTTTGCTTGGAACAAAGCCTTAGAAGACGCAACAGGTTTACATCTTTTTGCAGAACGTGATCGTAATGATGCCAGTTACAATCACGTCATAATTGAATACAAAGCGCCGGGATACTTTAGAGGCAAAAAAGATAGCCCTGCGTTTCTCAATGCCACTAAAGAGCGACTGCTACCTTACATAGTAAAAAAAGCAGCAGAGACAAAAATCCCTGAGTCAGACTTTATTGGTATAGCGATAGATGGCGAGCATATTTGTTTTGCCCAAGTCATCGACGGTGAGATCAATACCCAACACTTGATGCCATTTTCTCCAGAATCCGTAGAAATGGTAGTTGATGCTCTTCGATCAGATACTCGTAAAGGACTTACCACAGAAAACTTACTCGCTGATTTTGGTCATGGCTCTGCTAACGCGCGAGCTTTCATGCAGCAGCTCTCCGATGGTCTTGCTCAACAACTTGCCATCAGCGGAAATAACAAACTAAAAATGCTCTTTGCCGAATGGCGCACTTTGTACGGTCAGGTTGCTGACCTCTCTATAGTGCAAGCTGAAGCCATTGCAAAAGAGCTGAAATTTAATTGGTCTGGATCACCATCAGATTCGATCCCCGCCCGGCTCTTTGTTCTTCATACCTATAACTCAATGCTGATCAAACTTTTGGCTGCAGAGATAATATCAGCGCATGGGCTGACCTCAACAGAACAACCCGCGCAAAGCATGGCTGCACTGAAAAATGACGCTCAGATGCTTGAATTCCTCGGTTCGGCTATAGAACGCTCCACTATTTTCCAAGAAGCGGGAATTAATGGCTTCGTTGAGGAGGCTATATTTAGTTGGTATCTCGATATAGCCCGTCTGAATACGGTCCCTGAGCTACTTCCAACTTTAAGGCGTTTACTTTCAGTCTTGTCTTTGTATCGTCTTGACCGGCTCTCCCAAACACGCGATGTATTACGCGATCTTTATCAGGGATTGGTGCCAGGTAAATTACGCCAAAGCTTGGGTGAGTTTTATACACCTGACTGGCTAGTTGACTTTACTTTGAATAAAGTCAGCGATCAGAGCCTTTTGACAAAAAGAGTCCTTGACCCAACTTGTGGGTCAGGGGCTTTTTTGCTGGCGGTTATCCGTAAGAAGCGTCAATTGGCCAAAGCGAAAAATCTCAGCGCTAAAGAAACATTGAAACTTATCTGTGACACCGTATGGGGTTTTGATCTCAACCCACTTGCTGTACAGACAGCAAGAGTAAACTTTCTTATTGAAATCGCCGATCTGTTATCGCAATGCCCGGGCCAAGAATTGGAGGTTCCGGTTCTGATGGCTGATGCGATATATTCTCCAGCAGCGTCACCCAAAACATCTGACGCCATCATTCAGTATCGTATTGGCAGTCAGTTTGCAAAGCTTGATATTCACTTGCCAGCGGCACTGGCACTTGATCGCGTCAACCTTGACATCATGTTTAATCGCATGGGTAAGGATGTCGAGCTGGGACTCGATTTTGATGAATCTATGGAGAAGGTTAGGAAAGGACATTACTTTCCAGATGATTTGCTCAAGGAATGGGATGTCCCTCTGCGTTACACATACGATCAAATATTGAATCTACATCGCCAAAATTGGAATGGAATATGGTTCAGGATTGTCAGAAACTTTTTCTGGTCGGCCACTGCAGGGCAATTCGACTTAGTCATCGGTAATCCGCCCTGGGTCAGGTGGTCGAAATTACCAGACTTATATCGTGAGCGTGTAAAACCGACCTGTGAGCAATACGGGATTTTCTCGAATACTCGAATGCACGGTGGCAATGAGCTCGATATTTCCGCAATGATCACCTATACAGTTGCGGACAAATGGCTTAACGCCGGGGGACATCTGGCATTTGTTATCACAGGAACGTTGTTCAAAAATCCGTCATCGGCAGGCTTTAGAACATTCAAAATTGAGCCTTCACGCGAAGATTCGTTATACATTCAACCGATATCAGTTGATGATATGAAAAATCTCAAGCCTTTTGAAGATGCCAGTAACCATACGACGATTGCTGTATTTGAAAAGTCAAAAAATAAGCCAGAATATCCCGTCTCATATCGGGTTTGGGGTCCTAGTGTCGGTAAAAAACGGGCTATAAAATCTTCGCAGACTCTTGAAGAGGTCATGAGTACTATCCAGTATGAAGAAAAAGAGGCTTTCCCTGTTAATGAACTCGGTTCACCATGGGCGATATTAACGCCAAGCCGATTTGAAGCTATTAAATATTTATCTCGTCAATGCTCATGGACTAAGGGTAGAAAAGGAATTACGACTGACCTTAACGGTGTTTTCTTCGTACCTATCCTCAATGTAAATGAAACTCATGTTCAAATTCGAAGTCGGCCCGAGGCAGGTAAAAAAGATATTGGCCCGGTTAAACAGGCTTGGGTAGAGCCTGCAGATCTTTACCCCCTCATTAAGGGAGCAGGCGATTTTGAAGAGTGCTATCTTAAAATCGATGCCCCTGATTTCGACAACAAAGACCGTCTTTTTACATTTGTTCCCAATACTGGGATATCAACTGCCGAATATGCTGAAGCAGAAGAACGTCTGAATAGACATGAACTGAGAAAAACTGCATCTTGGTTCGATTCATTTGAACCAGTTCTGCAAGCACGTTCAACTTATCGCAGACAAATGAAAGGTGCACCATTCCATGCCGTATACAATGTTGGCGATTACACATTCAAGCCATGGAAGGTCATCTGGCCTGAGATGTCCTCGTCATTCTATGCTGCTGTCGCCGGAAGTGCTGATGTTCCCTTGGTAGGAACACGCCCTTACATACCTGATCATAAAGTTTATTTTTCATCTTTTAATGATAAAGAGACAGCCCACTACTTATGTGGGCTTCTAAACTCACCTACAGTTCAGGAGTGGATTAATGCACATAATGTTTCTATACAAGTTGCCGACGTGTTTAAACACTTAGATTTACCTGAGTATCGTAAAGATGATCAAAATCATATTCTTCTAGCCCAAAAAGTAATGTTAGCTCATCGAGAACATGATAGAAATATTCGCAAAAACATTGTGGAAGAAATAAAAAAAATTGCTGAAGAAATACTTACCAGTTGGAGTAAAAACTTCTCCTAACATGAGTATATCTCATCATGAAATTTTAAATGGCATTCTATTAAACGCCTCGGCAGGGCGTTTAATATTCTAAATCACACATCTAATAACAATTAATATAATTAATTATCATTTACTCTAGGCAAATTGCCTTCTTTTTTTAATATTTATGTTAATAAATTCTTATCCATTTCATCATTCCTTGAGCAGAAGAAAATGGTTCGATGCAAATAATTGAACATCAATCCAGCTGGCTCACTCCGCCTGTTAATACACAGCAATCTTGGTAAAGCCTACATCACAGTAAGAAAGATTGTGAACTTTCACTGCTCACTCTAGCTGATACAGTACAACATAACGGCAGCTCCGTGCTAGCAGAAGACGTTGCTTACAATTAATTTGATTACAGAAGTGTTGGATAAATGTTTATATTTATAAGCCTTAGGCAGAGCATTGCTCTGACTACAACGCCCATTCTTCATACGCTGATAAGTAATAGAATATACTCGTTAATACTAGTGTCACTTCAGGCAGTGCGCGGTGCTACAATATCGTCAGGCCCTAAGTAGTCTACTTCTATGTTTGACTGCTTGCCCACTTTAACCCTCATTAGCCCTTTTCTTTTTGTATTGATCACGCCGGTGAGGCTGGCAAGTGGCGTGCCGTCTTCTGCAAGAAGATAGTTAATCCCATCCATCTGATAAAAATGAAGCGGCGTTCCTGGGCTAGGTATAGTCCCAGTCCAGCTCACACTGCCGGTATACTGACGAAGGCTCCAAGTTTGATTCTCAGAAGGACTTGCAGCTTGAGTAAAATCAAGCCACATTTTATGGGTTTCCGGAGTCGGCCAATCTGGAAACTGGCCCCATGCGATAACAAGGTCAGATCTTAACCATTCACGAAGTCCCTGTCCGGACTGGAAGCTGGCCATGGTGTCTGTTACCGCCTTAATTGCTGCATGTCTTGAGTTAAACCCAGCCTGAATCAACAGTGACGCCGCTCGGTTGAGCGTGCCGGTTTCAACTGCCGCAACAGCCGGACCAAGTTCAAAAGTATCCAGCGTCAACCCTTCGTCATCCAAGGTGTCGCCATTCGCGATAGCACGAACCCGGATAGCTTCCATCGCCCAAGGAAGGCGATAGGTGAGGCCATTTTCTATAAACTGCAGCATTTCCGTCGTTACAACGTCGGCGAAAGCAGTAGTAGGCTCGCCGGATAGCCAGGCACGTAGTATCGCCTGCCAGTCATCGGGAAGGGGGTCTGGTTGAAAGGGATAAAAATTAAAGACCCTGTCTGCCAAAGCCGTCAGGGAGGCGATTGCTCCTTCTTGATCACCCGCAATAATCGCGGCGTTAGCCTCTACCAAGAGACGATTCGCCTCCGGTGCGATGGCATCGAGTTGCTGACCGGTTTTCAGCCCTACCCCTGAAAGAAAGTAACCCCGACGGGCGGATGGCGTTGAGTTCTGCCAGATATGGTGACTGCGGGACAGCAGTCCGGATTTGATCAACCTACGAATATTATCATTGGGGTAACGTTGAAGGCTTCTTTGCCACAATGAGGAGTTCAAAATGTCATCAAGAGTGGCCTCAATTTGATCTTTGGGAACATCATTTTCGCCAATCAGGCTGAGGATAGCCGTGTCCAGGGTAGCTATTTGTTTTTCCCAGAGAGTAAGGGCTCTCACGCTTTCATTAGCATTCTCCCCGGCCTTAACAGGGAATCTCCAAGTTCTCGCATTGTTCAGGACATAGTCAGTGAGAGTGTTAATGTCATTACCTACTTGCAGGCTCATGCGCTTCAGTAGTGAAATAACAAGCTGGATCAAGCCGCTTTGCATTTCTCTGGCACCGGTGTCCTTGGTCAGCTTATTCCAGTTTCTCAGGCGTTTACGGGCTTCGTCAAAAATGGGGTAAATAACGAGCCCTTCTACGTCAACATAGGCACGTCCAGCACGACCAATAACATTTCTAAATTCAGAAATATTGATGAGTTCGCCATTTCGGTGCAGCGAATGCATCACTATCGCTGTGGCAGAGAGATTGAGCCCCTGCGCAAGCGTAGGTGACGAAACGGTCACTTTCAGCACACCATCGCGGAGCAGGCGCTCCACTTCTTTTCGATAAGCTGCAGGCAGCGCGCCATGATGGAGGGCCACCCCCAGGCGAAGACAGGTGAGTATTGGGCTCTGAGCGCCCAGCCACTCCTCCCCAAGCGCAATAGCCCGATCAAGTACATCCACATCCCCCTCGAACAATGAGCGCAGTAATCCCCGCTGGTTAAGGTCAACTATAATGTCAGCAAAGGGCTCTACGCTTTTGCGAAGCGGGCAATAAATCAGCACGGTCTGTCCATCTTCAACAAGTCGCCATGCTGTTGCCAGACAGAGTTCATTGGACGTACCGGGGAAGATTTTTTTACGCTGCTTTTTCCCCCGCAGTTTAACCACAGGTGGTTCGACAGAGACCAAGAATCGTGAAACCCATGGCCGTTCATCCCCCACGCTGAGATTGAGTCTGGCGGCTGCGCCAGCCCAGATGACTTCCCCAAAACGCAGACTGGTGGGCCGCCAGTCGTTCCTAACGACACCGCCGGGCTTGTCACGCCGTAACCAGTTGGCAAAATCATCCAGCTGATTTCCATCGGGCAAAATGGCCGACAGACAAACGATTCTGCGCTCATTAGCATCAGAGCGGCGTAACAGTCGCTGGATCTGAATCTCGTAACGGACCTCGCGCTCTTCGGCCCCAATCATGTGTCCTTCATCAAAGATGAATAACCCGACATCATTGATTAGAGCCGGATCGTTGCGCAATGCAAAATCGAGCTTTTCAGGCGTAGCCACCACAATATCGCGCAGACGAATGGCGTCCTCATCCATTCCACTAACACCAATGCTGCCATAGAGCGCAGAGATCGTCTTTCCTAGAGGATTGAACGTTCTGGAGAGTGTGGCTTCTGTCTGTGCGGAAAGCGCGCGAAGTGGAGTAATAAAAACAATCCGTTTTCCTCCTGCCAGACAGCGGAGTATGCATAGCTCAGCTATTCGCGTTTTACCTGCGCTGGTGGGCAAGGAGACCACCAGATCATCCGCATCGTTTACTGCACGCATCGCCGCTTCTCTCTGCGATGGCCAGAGGTCGACTTCCGCCTTGGGACGCTGATGAAGCAATACGATGAACGACTCACGAAGTTCATGCCATGCTTCAGCTTCCCCCCCAGCAGTGTCGAGTGGCAACAGTTCATGAAACGTATCAGACCAGAGGTCTGACAGCAGATGGATGGTAATAAAAATAACCCACCACTGAGGCAGCATATTAAAGCGTGAGCAGACCGTCAGGCCTGCCTGGAGCTTCTCGATAGCTCTGGTCAGATAGAGGCGCTCTCCTCTTTCGATAGCAAGAATATAGAGAGACATCGCGCTCATATAGGTGTCGGTCAGCGCAATATCCAGCCCTTCAAACAAAGCGTTGTATTCTGTTCCAGCAACAACATCTTCGCTATCGTCTTCAGATGCACCCTCGCCTTGGGGGCCAGCATTTGCACGCATGTCATCAATGATTCGCTCCTCACTGCCCTCCCCCCGCACGCGATAACTGAGAACACTGGATCGAAGGGTATGAAAATCTCGTCGGATGAGCTTCGTCAGTGCGCGTTCGATCGGGGAAAAATTGTCATCATCATCCACCATCGCGAGCAGTGAGTAAGCGCGGGCGGAGAGGTGGGCCAGGTGATAACTGGCGGCAGCCATAACGAAGTGAAAATCACTGTCAGAACTGTTCCTAGCACCTTTCGCAATCACTGATTCAAGGGCAGTCGCCGCATATTCAAACGCCAGTCGCGAGTAGTAAGCATCCCCATTCAGTTTTCGAAGACCAAGCCCAAGGCTAATCAATGAGTAAGCATAACCTTGCAGGTCTTCACTGAGCTGAGGAGTAAATTCCGGTGCATCCTCAGGCAATTTACCGTTACGCCAGATCATAGCCCGAGCCTGGCCCCGAGCAAGAAGTCGCCCACGAAATCCGGTAGCAGTTGCAGCACGTATGGCTTCAATAATTTCTTCTGGCGTTTCAAGCATGCCGAATTACCGTTTCAAAGATTTGCTCAATAAATTCACCGTGCCGGGCGACCATAACGGTGACGCCCATCTGCTCAATGTTTCCCTGATATGCTTTCATGGATGTTGTCAGTAAGTCGTCTGAGACATTGCCTGACAGCAAAAATATAAGATGCCGGACGTGGCCGGGCAACACTCCTTGAGATAATGATGCCCTGAGAATAGCCTTCCCCAGCTCTTGTTGCCCCGTTTCAAGCAAGCGCGTGGCTATGAACGAAAGAGCATGAGGAGTGGGCAACCCCTGTTCTTTATTTAAGTTATTCCGGGCTTCCGTAACTATGCTGGAGCTCATTTTGACACGACTCTTTGCTTCCGTTTTTAGGAAAAACAAGGTCTGTAAATCTGGGGAAGTATAAATGCCAATTACATCTTCACCACGCATAGCCAAATTTCGGTGGTCTTTCCAACGCAGCCGATTTAGAGGCACGATGTACCCGTTGCTCCGCGCATTAATCCATTCGGTAGCCAGAATTTCGCCAATATCACCCGACCGGGTTTGCTTCGAGATAGGGAGAAACTCTTTTATATATCCCGCTACGCCTGGCTTGCCGAGAATCTCGAAGGCAACTGCGATGTTTTCAGGAGAGGCATAATGATGAGGTACAACCTCAGCGATCGCCCTAACACCATTATCGAAATCAGTAGCTCTTGCCGTAAGTACCTGAAGAAAGTGCTGCCCTACATTACTGTCATTTGAATCACACCATTCATTGAAATTTGCCATGCTATTCCCTTACCTAACGGCAGCTGCGGTGATCAGCGCAACGCACCCATCCTGCAGCTCACATTATGAGTGCTATCGCCCATAGGTAATGCCATAAGCTCGTGGGCTCAGACGGATACTGATGAATGAAACAATTCTATTGGTTCTACTTTGAGCAAGTTATAACACTGTTAATGGAGAGGCAACAGCTAAAAATAGCAGAATAAATAAAAAATTGATTTGTTTGTTTAGGATCAAAAATGATAGCTTTGCAGCTTCCAACAGCACCGAACTTCCGCTCTTCGTTCATAGCGGACATAAGCCTCCACGCAACTCCATTTAATGCTTATATATCGCTATATTAAACAATAAAGATAGCAATTATCTCTAGCAGCTAACATATCTGATCTTCCTAAATATAGCTGCGTGAAAAACAAAAAATGTTGTCGCGGCACACCGATTTTGCGAAGGCGTTCACCTATGTATGGAACCGGTGGGATGGGCTGAAATAATGTTCCAGCTATGGCTGGGCATAGCTGACCTACAACCTGGCGGAAAATATGCTGTGCACGGCACGCCCGAGACTTAATAACTGCCTGTTCTTTGACTTTGCTCACGGCTGCAATTGTGGTACGCAGCTGTACTTGTCAATCGGCGGGTAACGCTTGAACAATGTTGAACCTGAGCACTATATTCGCCGTTTGCTATCAATTGTCGTCGAACAGCCATTCTGCTGTCATGATGTGTCGTCCTGCCCAGGGAATAATTTTCGAGTCATCCTGTCAATACGGTATTCGCTATAATCTTAACCCTAATTTCTAAACCATTACATTTTTCCTTTATTTATTTTATTGCGAACCTTAGTTTAACACCATCTCCCTCTTGCCTGACAACACCAACCAATAAGCATAATATTACAACCAGCGAGCAATTAATCACTTAACAATAAACACCATAAAAAATCAAGAAACCACAAGGCTATTGAAAACCGATCTAATTAAATCCTCCTCTTTCATCCATCTATAAATTGTTGCATCGAGGTTCTCCCAATTCAAAATAATCTTATCAGACTCACTCTGATGGTTCTGCCTTCCCATCCCTACCGCCTCTTTTTCTACAAATTTAAACAGCTCCCCTTCAATAGCTTTAATTGCTTCATCAATGCTCCCCCATCCTGAACAAGGCGCTTTTTCAAAAAGCAACCTTATAAGCTCAACCTTGACCGGTAGAAATATTTTCGCCCGTTCTCTACCACCAAGCCTACCATCCTCTTTCTCCTTCACCCTTCTATTTATCTCAACCTCACTGGCCTCCACCTCATATCTATTTTTAATTTTTGCACCAAGCCATAAACCCAGCAAAAATAAAGCATCAAATAAATGAGATATACTTTCATCAGGCTCATCGTAATTATCAAATAAATATTTTCCAAGTTGCTCGCTAATAATAGCGTCCCTTAACAACAAATCAACATTCCCATGAAGGTTTATCTCAACCAAAGCATTTGAGCGGATACCTTGATTACCAATTGACTCATCTGAATATGGTTCATTACTGAATACATTAACTGAATAATCACGAGCATAATGACGAAGTTCATGAATTACCTCAGGACTAATGTATATCTTTGAATGTTTGATATTATCTTCAAATTCTCCACACAACTTTTCGAACAGGATTCGATCACTTTTGCACATGACATTCATTCTTCCATCTGACTTTGATGAGGCATTATAAGCCACATTACTAATCTTTTCACATTCATTGCCATGAAAAAACACTTAAAATTCATAAAGTTGAAAAATAACTTTGGCATATAAAAAAATACTTACCCTAGGTACGTAGTTGTGAGTCTATAAAAAAATTACCTTGAATGCCATACGAAGAGGCTGAAGAGGAGCAACTTAAGTGCCTGTATCCACAATTAAAGTTCTGCGCCTTACGCAACTTATGTGCAAAATTGGCGTGAGCCGTTCAACTATCTACGATTGGTTGAATCCGAAATCACCTCGTTATGATGCAAATTTTCCTAAGCAACTGCGCATGGGGAGGCAATCGGTAGGGTGGCTGGAGTCCGAAATTGATGAGTGGTTATTAAATATCTGCACATATGTAAAAAAATCGGACTAACTATTTTCAATTTACAATGCGTTTAATCGCAGTGGCGCAAGCATAATCAGTTTGTAATCACGCATGCATTTCAGAAGAATTGCTAGTTTATGCCTACGTAATTAAGGACAAAGCAAATATTATTTAAATAGATTTATTGCATCGATTCCTATTAGCTAGAGGATCTGAATAGTGGCTATCTGTAAAAGGGATAACTGCAACTCTGTTATGGGTAGCAGTGATGACGAAAGAAAACACCGGCTATGTCCAAAGCATTATTATGGGATGATCGCCAAAATCAAAAAAAGAGAGAAAAAGGCAACGGCAACATGTGACTATTGTAGCATCAGCATTGCGCAGTCACGGAACAATAAGTTCTGTAGTGTAAACTGTCGAAACAGGGCAAGACGTATAATTGATGATAATGACATTGTGAATTTGCATAATCACTCATGGTGGATCAGTCTTGAGTCAATGGTCAAGGCTAATCCGAAAGGTTTAGGCAGTATTTCGGGCCTGAATGATATTTATGAAATGATGGGGTTATATTTCACTAAATCTAACTACCAGAAACCCTACAACATGTTTAACGGGGTGTTTATCACTGATGAATACGGTGAGCGTATTAAACGTTTTATTCACTGGTTTCCTCTTGAGTTGAGTCATCGTTACCCAAATTCAAAAGGAGGAGCAAATACTGCAAAAAATATTTTGATTGCGCCCAGCCTGATCAACCGGATGATCAAAGACAACCTCCCTTTTTATGAAGAAGGAAACCCGTACAATGGCATTAAAGCTCATGGAAGCGGTTATAGCATTAGCAAAACTCTGTTAAGGGCACTGGTGGAAAAGTTCGGCAAAACGGCGGTAAAAGAGGCCCTATGGTCCGTGAAAAAAATGCCTTTTGCTGACATAACCCGACCTAAAAACCTGATACTCAACACCACTTCGCAGCCATTAACAGTGCTGTTGCTTGCAGAATTGGGTCGTCTGCATTTGAGTGAATTACGCGCCGCTATGAAAGCCATTTCCGAGTCACCCCGTATCTGCACTGATTTCCTGGATGCAGAATTAATTGCCGCTTCATGTTTTCATGCTTTACTTACGGGTGATAAAGACGGATTTCTAGATGAGCTGATGCAACTCGACGCAGCATGCCTTGACGCGAATAGAGCCACCGACATTGAAGGTCAAATTAATAGCTTTACCAAGACGCACTCGCGATATATGAAGAAATATTTCCATGTCAACATGCGTTCTGAGCGCGATAGAAGAAATCTGTACAACCGTTTTTTCAACCACCCACCAACGTATTAACACGTTCGAAAACTTTAATTCATGGCCGCAGTAAATGCGGCCTTATTTCTTTGGAAATCTAGAAAAGTTAAGACGAATATTCCTCCATGATGAAAATATGACCTTCTCATTTCCCGTAATACGCAGATTTAAAAGCCCGTCCAGTTTTACTTGAGCTGCAGAAAGGAAATAGGCCATCCAGGCTGAGCTAAGCACGGGACTGAATTAATGAAAAAATTCAAAAAAAATCAACAGATTGAATAAATAATTATAAATCGCACTACCTTTTTCTAGAAGAGGACTGAGCTAGTACATGAGTGCTATCAGTATCGCTTATAAATAACGGCTGCCCCCTGAAACCTTGGCGCGCCCTCTCTGAATTAAGCAAATAAAAAAATTTCAGGCATATATAACAAATACGAATCTCGGCAGATTACATGAGCCTAAATCTCATTACATATGCCAGCTCAGGCCGTTAATTACACCCTCATTTTTAAATTTTGGTTTCACTATGAACGTGTATCACAGCAGCAGATTGCTCTGTTTATTCATCACCGGACACGTTATGGCCGTTTCTTATTAACTGATACGTCACTTGTCTTTCGGGCGGCCACAACCGTGCATAGCTATCTGCTAGTGTGTATTTCAGCACGCATCAGCCGGAGCAATTGGCTGATAAAGTCGTCATCAGGTTACAAATATCTACCCGATATCATTCAGCCTAGGGAAATTAATTATCATGTCTGCGGAAGACAGAAAATACGATCGTATGGCCGCAAGGCTTGCGCTCATCATCAGTCGATTGTTTATGGGGGAGCGGCTATCAGTGCATGCGCTGTCGCAGGAGTTTATGGTGTCGGAAAGAACGCTCAGGCGGGATTTCAGGGAGCGATTGAGCTGCCTGTCACTGGATTACCATCAGGGGGCCTGGTCGTTATCGGGCCTGAATGAGGGGGTGCGTACTGACCGAGACATTTTGCGCTTTGCCCGTGTCACCAGTGCGGACCAGCTTTTTCCTGTCATGGACAGTAAGCTCATTTCGGTCCTCACGGATAACAGCATTGAGTCCCCATTTATTGTCTGGCAGGTTCCCCCAGAGCGCAAGCCTTCTCACCCAGCCAGCTTCTGGCGCATCACGCAGGCCATCAGGGACAGGGTGCTGTTGGATGTTACCACTACAGGGCAACTTTATCGTTGGTTTGCTCCTTACCGACTAGTTTTCTTTGGTAGCTGCTGGTATTTGGTGGGTGAACATGATCACCAGATTCAGGTGTGCGTGCTGAGCGACATCTCAGACGTGTCACTTACCCACAGAAGGTTTCTGCGCAGGCGGTCCGTCGATGAGCTACTCGCAAATGCGGACTTCATTAAATCACTCCCTCACTTTCAGTACGTCAAGAAGGTGCTGACGGAAACCGCCACGCCCCGCTCTGCCTAAGCAAGGCTAAGCCAAACACAACAAAATACATTACAAACATGAGGAATTATGTTTTTGATGATTACTGGCCTGATATGGCTTGCCACCGGCGTCGTGATGTATCGCTCGGAACGGAAGCCCGATCCTGACACGCGTTTTGACCGCAGTACCCGCGCTGAGGCGGCGGGGCTGGCACTGCTGTGGCCGCTGGTGCTGTGCATCATGCTGCTCTATGGCGTAGCCGGCAGAGTTCACCGGCTTATCCGCAACAAATCACACTGAGCCTTTTACACCGTGCCTTCCAATTAATGAGGTCTTAAATGAAATACAAAGTACTGCTTGTGCTAGCAATTCTGCTGTTGTGCGCCTGTGAGGATGAGGAGCCCGACATACGCATAGAAACATATAACCGAGTAAATCAGTTTATAAATCTTTCGTATGTCAGCGTAAGTGTGGTTGCACTGGTTGATGATATTGAAATTGAGAAAATCATCGTAAATCGGGGTAACTGCAGGATGGAAAATCAGCGCTTCAAGGGGCTGGATAATGGGATGACGAAAATACCTAAACGCCTTAAATATGGAGAGGTAGTAACACTGGACTTCTCAGGGCCCTGTAAAGCCTCGCAGGTGGACGTGGTGACCAGCAGGGGCAGCTGGTCACAGTCTTATCAGTAACCTGTTCTATTCCTGCCTTTTATTCTGAAAAAACACGTACAAAGTGTGTTAATACTGCGTATTAACAGCCGTTATAAACCTCCCATCTGTAAGGTTTCCCTCCTTAAGGAATTTTAACCATATTATTCACCTCCCGTATTTTTTAAAAACCATCTCATCAGACAGAGCAGGCTGCCTTCAGCCTACTCTTTTTATTGAAAGGAAAAAAATGGAAAATATCGCACTCCCTCTCCCACTCACATCAAACCGCACGATAAAACGCGCTTTGACGTTACTGGAAAATCATCTGCGCGAACCGGGCGTGGCATTTACCTCTACCCCCTTTTCACGCGACTGGGTCCGCTTACAGCTAGCCGGTCAGGAGCGGGAACTATTTATGGTGCTGCTGCTCGATAATCAGAACCGGCTGCTGGCGCACGAAACACTGTTTCATGGCTCCATCACCAGCACGGAAATTCATCCCCGCGAGGTGGTTAAAGCCGCATTACGGCACAACGCCGCCGCTGCCATTTTTGCCCACAACCATCCCTCCGGATATGCGGAGCCCAGTAATGCCGACCGTCGCATCACCGAACACCTGAAAAAAGCGCTGGCGCTGGTCGACGTGCGCGTACTGGACCATCTGATTGTCGGCAGCAAAGAGATTGTCTCGTTCGCCGAACGCGGCTGGTCATGAAGGAGGATATATGCATTCTAAACAATGGGGACTGGCGTGCGGTAAAACGCCGTGTTTCGGTGCGAGACTGGTGCAGGATGGCAACCGGCTGCACTTCTTGGCTGATCGGGCCGGGTTTACCGGCGACTTCAGCAACGATGAGGCACTGCGCCTGGACCAGGCTTTTCCACTGATAATGAAACAGCTGGAACAGATGCTTTCAGCCGGTGAGCTGAATTCTCGCCATCAGCAACGCGTAACCCTGCATCACATCGGACTGAGCTGCGAAGCCGATACGTTCGGCTCACACGGTTATGTTTACATCGCGATTTATCCCTCTTCAATTGTAACCAGCTGACCGGCCACCTCCAAAAACAGGACACAATAATGCAAACTTTACCGTTACCCGAGCCACGGGCGGCTGAGCCATGCCCGTCGCCAGTGCAGGTCTGGCAGCTGCTGCTCGCACATCTGCTGGATAAACACTATGGCCTTACGCTCAACGACACGCCGTTTGGCGACGACAGCGTGATTCAGGCGCACATCAACGCCGGTATCTCCCTGTGTGATGCTGTCAATTTCATTGTGGAAAGGTATGAACTGGTGCGCACCGACCATAGCCGTTTCAGCCTCACCGAACGCTCTTCACTGATTGGTGCCATCGACATTCTGCGTGCCCGTCGTGCAACCGGACTGATAGTAAGCAGCGGCTACAGCACCATAACCCGCATCACAACGGGCCGGTATCAGGGAAGAGAAGTACAGTGAAAATAGATCTGAACATCAGCGCTGACAGCATCAGCGTGCTGGCACTGAACATGGCGAAAATCGCGGTCGATGTTGACTGTATCGAGATCGCTGAGCTGATGGCTGCCGTTAATGCTCAAGGGCTTACGCTGCGTATCGCTGAGGAACCCGGCTAAGTGATTGTCGAAACTAGCTCTCGCCTTCTCCTAAGCAGCCTTGTAAGATAAGGCCAAGCGGACCGATAAAATGAAAATTAGTTTTAGGCACCTTCTTAGGCACCAAAGAATAATTGAATTGAATAATTAATTTTTTAATTCAGATGGTTAGCGGACCAATTCAGACTCCGCCAGCCCAAAATTCTCCATCGGTGATTACCAGAGTCATCCGATGAAGTCCTGAAAGCCCGTATGGCACAAGCCCTGCGGGCTTTTTTGTGTCTGTCGCTCTTCATACATAGCTTCCTACTCTCTCTCCGGTTTGTTTCTAATCACCTCACAGGTGCATTTCTCAGCGCCATTTAGAGTGAAGCTGGCTCCTCATAAAGTGAACTCAAGTCCTTATCCATCACGCTTCCACAATGACAAACAATCCCTCGTAAACGTCGTCTTCAGGCAAGCGCCTAACGTATAATGCTCAAAATCTTTACCCTCTTTACAAAAAATTCTTCAGAATGGAATGCTGATGAAAGATCAAAAAGACAAAAATCTTCTGCTGCTAAAAGAGTCTTTGCAGAAAGAAGTGATGATGAACACTAAGCCTTTCTCATTGTTCAGCGTTATTCACAAAGCCGTCAAATGCCCAAGACGACGTTACTATTTCTGGTGGCGCATCGCCTCCTACTGGTATCAGAACAAAACGGGCGTTTTGAAACAGGCCGCGCTTCGAATTAACCGGAAGCTGACGATGAAATATGGTACAGAGATTGAGTTAGGTGCGAGAATATTACCCGGACTTGTGATCACTCACCATCAAGGGATAGTCATTAACGGGTCTGCCGTTATCGGGCATTCATTCCGTATCAGGCAGAACACCACGATTGGCATAACAGGCAGCAATCCTTCTAAGCTGCCGATTTCAATCAAGATAGGCAACAACGTGACTATTGGTGCTAATAGCTGCATTATCGCTGACCAGATTGTTATTGGAGATAATGTGGTGATTGGAGCCATGTCATTTATTAACAAAGATGTGCCTGATAACAGTAATGTGATAACCGAGAAAACGATGAGGCTTAATGTAAGAAAAACTGAATCGCTAAATTCAAAGAGTGTAAGAGATAGTTAGGCTGGATTCATCTGGTAAGCTCTGGTGGATGTCGCTGCGGATTCTTTAATGCTGTTGAGCGGCTTTATAATTGTCCGCCGCGGCCAGCATTATTCTGTACTTGTCCCCACTCTTCCTTCGACGCGCCTTCGCCCGTCTCAGCCCGCTCATGTCCTGCGCCTGGCTGTCCCGGACGCGGATAACTATCGCGCCGTCGCTCATCGTCGCCTTTGCTACCGGGCTGTTGCTGTGGTTCGCCCTACCATCAGCCCGTTCGCCATGTTCCCGGCAAACTGACCCGCGATGCTGCCCCCGGTGCTGATGCCCGCGCTCTGGTGCTCCACCTTATAGTCTGCGTGGTTCTCAATGTCATTCCAGCCCAGCGTCCCCGTTTCCAGCCGGTTTTTATCCGCCGTCGCGGCCGGGCCGATGACCGCCCTCTTCAGCTGAACGATTATTTTAGGCTTGTGTTTACTACCGAACCTTATTTTTCTTCTCTTCATAATCTTGTAAATATTTCTCAATAGGATACGCAGTCCCAAGCTCATGAACTTCGCCAGTATCCTTGTCTATTATAAAGGGCGCATTACCTGCAAGCTAAGTAGAAAAATCCCCTGTTTCAAGATACTCTCGAGATTCAAAACAAAAAACCATCCTTCAGAAAAACGCCCCTTAAGTGTAATGATAACTGGAATATCGTTATTTCTTAAATAATCACAAGCCTTCTCGACAGCCTGTTCAAAATTAACCATTAATTTACCCTCAACAATTGAAATGATTTTAACTGATTAAGGTCAGCAGACTTTCCCGATTGCCCATCAAGGAACCGAACTATTTCTTTTTAATTTACAACGTTAAATACATGTCCCGGTTGTCCAGGCCCATATGCCCCCCCCTTGAACCAGATCCTGCATGTTTCATCTGCTGCGTAATAGTTTTTGATAAAGAAAAATACTTAAACTTAGTACCCTAATATTACAGTGCACCACCAAAAGAAGAGATAAACGAAGTACGGCTTGAAAAATAATCCTTTTTTTCGAGAAGTGTCGCAATATATTATTTAGCTTTAAGCGAGTTTTTGCGACAAAAGATGTATATTTATACAGGTCACAACGGAACGGGAAGCACGAAACAAGAGATTTTTTAGCGCGGCTGGAGCGGGCGGCAACCCGCAGCAGCCGCTGACCACAACCAACTGATAAGGAGTTGATTATGGCTGATACACATCATAAGCCAGAGACCTGCACGCCTACAACCGCCGCGCATTATTACAAAGTCGGATATCGGCCCAACAGGGGCCAGCCGAACCCGCTGCCACAGTTAACCATTAAAGGCCGCTGGCTAGAGGCGCTGGGATTTAAGATCGGGCAGAAGATCGAGGTGATCACCGGACCGGGACAGTTGATCATCCGGCTGGCGACTGAAGGATAACCGGCTGGCGTATAAAGTAAAATCCCGGCACTAAGGCCGGGATTTATTTTTCGAATCATCTGTTATTTAGATCTTATTCCCAAGCGGAACCTTTCAGTTGGGAATAAAGGTTGCAGTATGATTTCATCATTAAAAATGAATAATTTCGGTGATAATGCTGTAACAGCATAAATATTTTCAGCAATCAAACTCAAGTTTGTCCTGAAAATAGGAATATTTTCATCATCTGCGAGAACGAATACATTAACGTTTTCCATGAGGTTTACATTTAATAAACTATCAATATTCTCATAATCATAATATTCAATTCTCGACCACAGAATAGCCCCACTTTCAAAAGGATATTTATTAAAAATATAAACCACTTCTTTCTTTTGTTGGTCCTCAACGATACCAAAATCAGCACTAAGTGCTTCTTGACACTCTTCAAATAAAGTCATGTTATCTACCTGTTTAGCTGCTTCAATATCGTTTCAAAGGCTTTTTCGTTACCCTCAAATGGTATTACCTGCTTAACTGCTTTTCCTGGATCATAATCAACACGCCAACCAACTTTACCATCGCTAGATTACCGACCAATAACTTTCCCATTTCCAGCACTTACTTCCAACCGTCCAATCACAGGTTTAGAATCAGAACCTAAATTACCGACAATATCCAATGCTTTATTTCGGGCGCTCTCCCAATTTTTCTCAGGGGAAAGTGTTTGTTCAATTCTATTTCTTGATTGTGCACCGGATTTAGTTTTCCCGATTCCAGCAGCGATTCCCGCCGCGCTGGTTCCGGCCACCTGAGCCAGGGAGTTGATCGCAAGTTGCTTCGCTTCCTCCGAATCACCGGACACCAGTGCATTATGGATCGCCGCGTTTCTGTCTGCCTCAAGCTGGATAGTTGTCACCTGAAGTACTGACAACTCATTTTGCTCTGCCGGACTCAGACCGCCTTCAGCACGCGCTTTTTCCAGCAACTCACTGGTACGGCGGGCATAATCAGCCCGCAACCTGCCAACCTCATTCGCTTTATCAACACAGTCCCTGGCACCCGTACACTCCACAATGCTCTTTTGTTGTTCCGCTGAGATTTGCTTGTACTTCTCTGTGACTGTTCCTTCGCAAGCTTTGTTGCCCTGGCATTGTGACATTTCCTCAGCACGAGACTTGTTTTGTGCTACGTTCAGCGCATTATTCTCAACCGCATTCCTTCCCGCCTGCGCACCCGCCACCGCACCCGCCGTGCCGTCTCCGGCCACGCCGCCCGCCAGCCCCGCCGCCAGCGTTCCCAGCGCGCTTATCGTCTGGCGCTGCTCCTCCGTCAGGTCATTGCGGTCCACGCCCGGGTACATCTGCTGCGCAATATACTCGCCCATCGCCGCGCCCGAGGCGCCCGCCAGCGCGCTGTTGCCCGCCGCGTAAGCCGTTACCGCGCCCACCACCGCGTGCGCCATCAGGTTCGCCTCGACGTTCACCACCTCTTTGCCGTTCGCATCCTTCGTGGTGGTCATGTCGTGGATGACCTCCGCCAGGTACGGCGCCGCCGCCCCGCTGGCCGCCTGCGCCAGGTTGCCCCCCCGCCAGACCCTGCACCGCCGCCGTCGCCGCCTGAATGCCCTGCTGGATGGCGCTGCCGGTTCCCCACTGCTGCTGCGCCGCTTTATAGCTGTCCGTCGCCGTCAGCTTCTCGTTATACCTTGCCCACTCGTCCTGCGACGCACCCTCTCCCCGCTCTGTTATGCCGTTCTTCGCCAGCTCCGCCTTACCGGCGTTCGTGGCCCGTATCTGCCCCTCAGTCCGGGCAATATCCGCCGCCTGATTGCCAATCTCACCAATCAGCTGCGCCTCCTGCAGCCGGTTCTGCTCACGCTCCTTGTCGAATATCGGCGACAGCGTCTGGTTCGCATGCTCCACGTCCCGGCTCAGCCCGCTCACGTCCTGCGTCTGCTTCTCCCCGTCGCGGATAACTATCGCGCCCTCGCTTACCGCCCCGTCCAGCTGCTGTGCATCTTGTCGCGCGAGCGTTGACGTTTGCAGAGCCAGTCATCAAGCTGGTGAAATGCGCCCTGAAATCCCAGCAATACTCCTAAAAGAAACTGCTGGCAAAAGGGAGTTTTTGACAAATATGCCTGCGACTGACGCTATTGAGCACACGCAAAAAGTGATAAGGTTAGCGGCTAAAAGTAAACTATAAGCAAAAGTTACTCAGTAAAGGCCACGACTGTTGCTAATTTGCAGCTTCAAAAAAACCATCAATTTCACTTTTTGTTAGTTTTCTTAGATATAAATGAACAATGTTATTTTCATCATCTACCCCTAGGTAAAAATTATCATCACACTTTATCCAACTAGTTGCCTCTGTATTTTCATCAATCTCCAACAACATAGAATTCAATGTTATTTTTACTTGAATGCTTACACTAAAATCATCGACAAAGCGCTGACTGAAATTATTACTACTTGATTCATCCCATAGCCCTTTATTAATAACCGGAATTCCTTCTACACTTTCTGACAAATTAACTGACAGGCAGTCAACTTTATGGATTGAGCCTGGCTCTATCATTACTAATGTTATAGCTGATAAAAACCCGCTTTCTGGTAATACAGCAAACTCAAGGAGACTTGCATTACCGTTTCCTGCTCGCCAATACAGGGGAGGTAACTTTAGAGCATCAAGTATTTTTATATCAAGCGGAGCGTAACCATCAATCGAAATGGCTACACTCCCAGTCTCATTAATCACGTCATCAACAGTTAATTTCATTATTTATACAACGCATGTTTCAATACTGGATAAGGGTCTGTAGGCCGCTGGCTAAATACCAGTTCCCAGCGCCCCACCTGCATTTTCTCGTTAAACTTAAGCCCCTGCGAAGAAGCATTTTCAACAGCCCCCTTAAGGCTGGTCAAAATAGCCTGACTTCCATCAGTTGTACTTTGAGACAAGCCATTTCGTGTTAAATACTCACCCATATGTTTAGTTGCATTTGGATTTACCCAAATGATTTGCCCATTAACATTTAACTCAAAAGATTTTGGAATAGACGTCCCTGGTATTGCAGGCTGAGTCGCTTTAATTGAATCAAAAACAGTTCCTGTTTTAACTACATCAGGGCCAGCTTTAACCGCTGCTGATTCAACCTTACCTGCAACCTTAGCAACTACTTTCTCCGTCAGTAACGCACCACCTTTCACCACCCCGGCACCGCCAGCCAGCAATCCTGCTATATCCGTAACCAGCTTGCCGCCTTCAACGCCCGCGTTAAACGAGCCGCTGGCCCCGGCTTTCTGGTACTCCACTTCCATCCGGTTAATACGATCAATATAAGACTGCTTCACCGCATCCGAAACGTTACCCAACACATCGCCGCTGTTAAACAGCGTTTTCAGTGCTTCGTAAGTTTCAACCGGACTGCTGGCCGCTTTGACAATCCCGTCAACGGCATCATACAGCCTCGCCGGAACCCCGGCTATCATATCGGCTGCAAAGCCCCCGTCCTGCCCCGGGTCGATCGCTGTCCATTTGGCCTGTACACCGGCTCTACAGGCTATTGTTTGACACTCAGCGATTTATTTATTGTTTCGGGCCTGCTGTTTTGTGCTCAAATAGTTATTTTCAACCGTACTCCTGCCTGCCTGCGCACCCGCCAGCATGTCCAGCATGTCCAGCATGTCCAGCATGTCCAGCATGTCCAGCATGTCCAGCATGTCCAGCATGTCCAGCATGTCCAGC